>CP089983.1:6976562-7287500 GCA_037157805.1 Sorangiineae bacterium MSr11367
GGGGCTATGCTTGGAATGAACATCGGCCAGTTGACGGGGGAGCCGGGTGAAGACGAAGTCGAGGTACACGCGGCGACCTAGCTCGCGTTCGTCGGTGACGTTGGGGTAGAGAACGCCCAGGTCGATGTTCTGATCGCGCAGGAGTTGGACCAGGCGGGCCGGCGCGAAGCCGAATGCCTCGATCACGCTCGTGTCGTCGCTGGTGCTGCCGAGGATGAGCGGGAGCTTGTGTGCCTTTCCCGCCAAGAACCCCTCGACAATCCCCATGGGCAGCACGCTGTCGCCCGCGGTGAGGACGGGGGCCACGAACGTCGCACTCGGAAGCTTCCAGAATGCCTCCGCCGGCAACGCGCGGAGATCGGCCGCCGTCACGCCGGGCGGCAGCCCGAGGGCCTTGGCAAAGGCGATGCCCCGGCCGAGCGCCTCGGCGCGCGTGTGCTCGTGCAGCCCGTAGAAGCTCTGCGCGATGCCCTTGTGAAAGAGGCCTTTCGCCAACTCCGTCACGTACAGGGCCAACACGCTCCGGGACCCGGCGGACTGACCGACAATCGTCACATTGTGGGGATCTCCTCCGAACTGGGCGATGTTTCTCTGCACCCACTGAAGCGCGGCCATCTGATCCAACAGCGCAAAGTTCGCAGGGCCATCGGAGACCTCCGCATCCAGCGCGGGATGCGCGAAGTTGCCCAGATGGCCGAGTCGATAGTTGAACGTGACGATGACCGCACCACGCGCCGCCACGGACGCGCCGTTGTAAGGAGGCAATCCTCCTGCCCCGAGCAGGAACGCCCCGCCGTGAATCCGCACCATGACGGGGAGCTTGGCCCCCTTGGCAGCGCTGGACCCGAGCGCGACGTGAGGCGGCGTCCACACGTTGAGATACAGGCAGTCCTCGCTCAGCGCTTCGGGATCTCCGCCGGCGCTCGAAATGCACCCCTCGCGGGACTGCAACGAGGATTTGCCATACGCATCCGCCTTGAATATCCCCTTCCACGGTAGGACCGGGCGGGGTGGGCGCCAGCGCAGGTTGCCAACCGGCGGCTGCGCATAGGGAATGCCTTTGAAGACGAAGACATGTCTCTCGACGGCGCCTTGAACTTGCCCTTCTTCCGTGTCGATGACAGGTGCGCCATTTGGCGCGCGCGCGGTGTCGATGGCCATCGCTGTGACTCCCTTCTGACGATCCGGCAAAGCGTGAGCTCCCCTCTCCGCATCCCAACCGCAGGTACCGTTGGAGAGCGCGTCATTCTGTACGATTAATTCGCGTGCGCAAATTGAAATACGGCGACAGAGGCGTGACGACGAATGCACTCATCAAGAAGGTAATTGCATATTCGGAGACTTCGCATGTCTTCGTTGGCAATGGGGTCCCCCACGACGGTATACCGGCGGCCTGCGCGTGCGCCGCTTCGCCCCCGCCCCCTTTTTTCACCTCGTCCCCGCCCCGCTCGTTTGACCTAGGCGAACCATTCGGCGACTATGGCGGGCATGAAATGCACTGTGGCCGCCGTCGTCGTTGCGGCGGCGATGCTCACGACGAGGCATTCCAGCGCACAGGGCTCCCCCGCCGTCGCCGAGGCGCTCTATCGCGAGGGAAAGCGCCTCCTGGAGTTGAATCGCATCCCCGAAGCGTGCATCAAGTTCGCGGAGAGCCAGCGGACCGACCCCGCGACGGGCACGTTGCTCAATCTGGCCAATTGCCACCAACTCGAGGGAAAAACGGCGAGCGCTTGGGCCGAGTTCACCCAGGCTGCCGAACAAGCCGAGCATAAGGGCCAAACCGAGCGCGCGAAGTTCGCCCAGCAGCAAGCCACCGAGCTGCAGAAGAAGCTTCGCTCCTTGGTGTTCGATGTCAAACAGCCATCCAGCGGGATGGTGGTGAAGCTCGATGATCAGGTGTTGGGGAATGCCGCCTTGGGCACGCCTCTCCCCGTCGATCCCGGCGAGCATCGGGTGGCGGTGTCGGCCCCCAACAAGAAAACGTGGGAGTACGTGGTGAAGGTTCCAGCGAGCCCGGGCACGTCGCGGGTGGAAGTGCCCGAGCTCCAGAGCGTGGCGGCCGATGCCCCGCCCGTCGCCCTGAACAAGGTGGACGGCACGGGCACGCCGGGTGACACCGGCACGGATGGCGGCCGGCGCAACCTGGGCCTCATCGTGGGAGGTGCGGGGGTTCTCGCGTTGGGCACGGGGATCTTCTTCGGGGTGCGTTCAGTGCTGCTGGACCATCAGGCCGACGAGGAAGAAGCCAACGCGAAGAGGTTCGAAGAGGGCCCCACCGGCAATCCCAACGTGCAAAGGCAGCGGGACGCGAGCATCCGCGATCGGGACGACGCTTCGACGAATCGAATCGTCGCATTCATCGCCGGCGGTGCGGGCCTCGCCGCGGTGGGCGTGGGCATCTATTTCCTCGCCACGACCAAGAGCAGCAACGCTTCGGCGCCCCACGCCAGCGGCCTCCGCGATTTTCGAGTGACGCCGCTGGCAGGGCCGCATGTCCACGGAGCGAGCGCTTCGTTTGCCTTCTAATGCGCGTGCGATAGGCCTCCTCATGATCCGAAAGGGACTCGTTGCATCGCTGCTTGGTTCGATCGCCGCGATCGGCCTATGGGTCGCTTGCCTTCCGAGCGAACCCGAGATCATCGCGTCGACGCCCTCGCAAGACGAGGCGGGCGCGCCCGATGCGGGGATGTGCGATCCCAACGCGCCATTCACGAACCGGGGGCGCGTCTTCGCCGCCCCACTGGGACAAGATCGGCGTGGCGCAACGTTGACCAACGACGAAAAAACCATCTACTTCGGATTCACCGCATCGGGGTTCTTGGGTCGCCAATACCCGGCGAAACTCTATGTTCCAGACCGAAACGGTCCCGACGAGAAGTTCGACGGTGGACGGCCCATGGAAGGGGCGCTCAACGGCCTCGCGGGCCAGGACTATCCTCGCTTCAATCACGATGGCCGCATCATCGTCTTCGCGGGGCATTTGGACGGTGGTGCGCCGGACGGAAGCCCTGAAGGCCCGAACAATCCCTATTTGTATTTCGCCACCAAGGGAGATGCAGGAACCTTTGGGACCCCGCAACGCCTAAAACTCCCCCTCAATACCGGAAGCGTCACCTTCAATCCGTTTCTCCGTACCCTTCCCGGCGGCGGCGGCGACCTGTGGTTCTCCCAGTGCACCGAACCAGGGGGGTGCTTTGGGGACGGAGGCACGCTCGCCATTTATCGAGCCGACGTCTTGCACGATCGCTTCGAGGCCACCAACGCATTTTCCATTCCGGTCCGCGTCGAAGGGGGGGTCGACCTTCCCAATACGAACGAATACTCGCCGGTCGTGAGCGCCGATGGCAACGAACTGTTGTACTCGAGCGCGGCCGCCATCTATTCGACCTATCAGACGACCCCGGGCCAATGGACCAAGCCTCGCTCCATCCCACTGGGAGGCGTCTACCGCGACGCCCCGGCCTGGATCTCACCCGATCATTGCCGGCTCTACTACGAATCGCAGGTAGAGAATGAGAATGGCTCCCCCAGCATCGTCGACATCTATTTGGCCACGCGGCCGGCACCGGGGCACTGAGACCTCCCGTCCGCGGGAAGAATGGCCGACGCCCGCATCCCGGTGGTAGAGTGCCCCCGTGAAGGTGGTCCGCGAGAGCAGCCCGAGCCGCCCGGGGCCAGGTCCCTCGGATGCGGCCCTGGTCGTGGGCGCCCGCGCCGGGGAAGGCTGGGCGCGGGAGGCGCTCTTTGGCCGGCACGCCACCCGACTCAATGGGTTGGCATTTCGCTTGATGGGCCGCGATCGCGACGTCGACGATCTCGTCCAAGATGCCTTCGTCGCCGCCCTTCAATCGCTGCACCAACTCGAAGATCCCAATGCGTTCGGCTCGTGGCTCGCCTCCATTTTGGTGCGATTGGCGCGCAAGCTGATACGCCGGCGACGGATGATGGCGCGCCTCGGATTCAACCGCGACGCGCTCGCGATCGATCTCGACGAGATTGCTTCCGCCTGTGCGACCCCCGCGCGGGTCGCGGAGGTGCGGCGCCTCTATCGCGTCATCGCGGAGCTGCCGGCCGATCTGCGCGTTCCGCTGGTGTTGCATCGGGTCGAAGGCCTGGCGCTCGGAGAGGTCGCGTCGATGACCCGCGTGTCGCTCTCGACGGTGAAACGCCGAATCGAGGAGGCGGATGCGCGGCTGCGGGCGCATCATGATGAAGGGAACGAGGCGCCGTGAGCACATCGTCGAAACATCCGCTCTCGGAGGAGCTCGCACCGCCGGTGAACGACGCGCGCCTGGCCAAACAATGGGGCGCCGTGTCCGCGCGCATGCAGGCTCCGCCGCCTCGCCGGGCACGCTGGATGCTCGCGACCGCCGCGGGACTGGCGATCGTCGCGGGTGCCGCGCTCCTCGTGCGCACGGCGACGCGGCACGATCATGTGGCGATGGCGCACGAAGAGCTCACGCTCGCCGATGGCTCCCGGGTCACCATCGATCCCGGCAGCCGAATGCGGCTCACCACGGTGACCGCCACACGCATTCATCTGGTGTTGGAGTCCGGCGGCATCGCGCTCGAGATTCCGCAATCCGAGTCGCGAACCTTCGACGTCAGCGCCGGAAATCAGCACATCACGGCGGCCGGCGGCGGCTTCGACGCGCACATCGAGGCCAAAGCCGGCCGGGACATGCTGCACGTCAACGTCGCGCAGGGAAGCATCGAGGTGGCGCGCAGCGATGGTTCGATGCCGCGCGCACTCCATGCCGGTGAAAAGTGGTCGACCCCCATCGAGGCCGAGCCCGCGCACGAGAGCCCCCCCGAGCCGCTCGATGCGAAGGAGCTTTTGGCGCGCGCCACCGAAGCGCGGGTGGCGAACCATCTGAAGGACGCCCTCGAGGCGTTCGACGAGCTGCGAACACACTACCGCAGCGATGCGCGCGCCGGGCTCGCGGCCTTCGAGCTCGGGCGCCTTCGCCTTGATGTGCTCGGCGATCCGGCAGGCGCGCTCGAAGCCCTGGACGATGCGATCGAGCTCGCTCCGGCGGCGCAGTTTCGGGAAGACGCGGAGGCTCGCCGCGTCGATGCGCTCGATGCGATGGCCGATCCGCGCTGCGTTTCGGCGCGCACGGCCTATCTGGAACGGTACCCCAAAGGCGTCCATGCGCGCGTGATTCGTCAGCGCCAGTGTAAGACAACCGCGCAGTAGGTACGCGCGAAGTCGTGTCGTCCGCACGAAAGCGTGAGCTGATCGCTCGCCCCACGGCACTGCTCGGGCGGAGTCACTAATCCCTATTCGCTTCCACCGGCTTCTTTTGGCCGAGGAGATGCCATGTTTCCCATGAAATACATTGCCGGGGCCCTCGCGGCCCTGGGTGCGATGATTTGCGCTTGCAGTTCCGACGCGGAGACGCACGACGATCACGCCGACGCAGCAACGTGCGTCACAGTGCGCGGCGGACCGCTCTGGAATTACTCGGCGGGCGATCCGTTGGGCCCATCGCATTGGGGCGAGATTGCATCTGCGCAGGATGCGAGCGTTTATCCGGATTGCGCGAACGAAAGCCAACAGCAATCCCCCATTGCGATGGCCCGTTCCGGTGCGGGTGTGGTGGCCCGCCCCTTCCAACTCGGCAGCGAACTCGCATGGTCCACGGCGGCGACCGTGCAAAATCTCCGAAACGACGGACACACGTGGATCGCGGGATTCGACCCGGCGCAAAACCAACTACGGGTCGATGGTACCGATTATGGTCTTGCGCAGTTTCACGTCCATGCGCCATCCGAACATACGCTCGATGGCAAAGAGTATCCTCTCGAAGCACACTTCGTACACCTCGATGCGAGCGGCACGCAGCCCTTTGCCGCGGTCATCGCCGTGATGTTCGAGGAGAGCGAGAACGACAATCCCGAGCTGGCCAAAATTTGGCCGAAGTTCGATAGGTGCGCGCAGGAGGCTCCGAGCAGCGTGACCGGCGTGACCTTGGATCTCCCGAGGCTCCTCCCCGAGGGGCGCACGTACATGACCTACGACGGCTCGCTCACCACACCGCCTTGCTCGTTCACCGTTCGCTTTTTCGTGCTCCTCGAACCCCTGAAGGCATCGAAGGCGCAGATCCGGCAACTCCAGGACGCCGTCGGCCGGAACAATCGCCCCATCCAGCCGATCTTGGCGGGGACCCAGGTCTCGATTCATCGGCCTTGAGGGAGGCGAACGAGGTTGAGGTCGAGGGTTCTCGCATGAACGTAATTCATGCGTTCCATTCATCCTATTCGTTGGTTTGCCGAAGGCGCGCAGCTACCCTCACCTCACCATGACGAACCCCACGAACCTCGGCGGGCGCTTTGCGTTTCCCGGTACGAACCTATCCGTCAACCGCGTCGGCTACGGCGCCATGCAGCTAGCGGGCCCCCACGTCTTTGGCCCGCCGCGCGATCCCGACGGTGCCGTCGCGGTTCTCCGGGAGGCACAGGCGGCCGGCGTCGACCACATCGACACGAGTGACTTCTACGGCCCGCACGTCACCAACCAGATCATCAAGCGCGCCCTGCACCCCTACCCGAAGAACCTCGTCATCGTCACGAAGGTGGGGGCGCGCCGCGGAGACGACGCTTCGTGGCTGCCCGCGCAATCCCCCGACGAGCTCCGCTCGGCGGTCCAGGACAACCTCCGAAACCTCGGGGTCGAAGCGCTCGACATCGTCAACTTGCGCGTCGGCCTCATGAACTTGGCCGATGAATCAATCAAGGACCGAGTCCTCGTCCTCGCCGATCTGAAAAAGCAGGGACTCATCAAGCACATCGGCCTAAGCAACGTCACGGCGAAGCAATTCGCCGAGGCGCGGGCAGTGACCGAAATCGTGTGCGTGCAAAACGAGTACAACCTGGCGCGACGGGGAGACGACGCGTTCATCGACCAGCTCGCGAAGGAGGGGGTCGCCTACGTGCCATTCTTCCCGCTCGGCGGCTTCACACCACTGCAGTCGTCGACGTTGTCCGAGGTCGCCACGTCGCTCGAAGCGACCCCGATGCAAGTGGCACTGGCGTGGCTACTGCAACGCGCCCCGAACATCCTGCTCATCCCGGGAACGTCGTCGCTCACGCACCTCCGGGAGAACCTGAAGGCCGCCGAGTTGAAACTGCCCCCCGCCGCCGTCGAAAAGCTGGAAGGTTTTCATCGCTGAACGCTAGCCGCGCCGTGGCCCACGCATTGGTAACTCGTCGCCTCGTTGGGATCACCCTGTCCGACGTACGAGGACACCTGAGGGTAGTGGCATAGGTTGCGCGTGACGGGTTTGCCCGAGGCGTTGGTGATCGCCGCGGGCAACGTGTCCGGCGGCTTGCCGTGCTCGACCCAGTCTACCAAGGTATCCAGTGCGTTCGTCGGGATCGGGCCGTTGCCATCCTCGCAGTGGGCCACGCCCGGTGCGAGGAACACGCGGTAGAAGTCGTCGACCTGCGGAGCGCCCCCCAGCCGCTGCACCACCCGTTGCCAATAATCGATCGTGCCGCCGGGCGTGATCAGCTGGTCGGCGCCACCTTGCCAGGTGAGCAACCGGCCACCGGCATTTCGGAAGGCCGAGAGATCCGGATTCGATGTGCCGATGATGCCGTCGTACTCCTTCACGGATTGCCGGAACAGTTCGGCGAACTGGTCGTAGGTGATCGTCGACGTGTCGAATCCAAGACGCTTTTCGAGGAAGGTCTGAACCCAGCCTACGGCCACGGGGAATCCGGGCGCGAACGGAGTGCCAGTCGTATCCAGCTTCGTGGCGGCCAGCCCGCCGAAGTCCGCGCCCTTGGGCAGTCCCGGCCACAGGGGTCGATGGTGCTCGTCGGTTGGTCCCGCCCAGATCTTGCGCACGACTTCGGCGTCGGCGGGCGTGACCGTGATGTCCCCGCCTTCACAGCGCACCTTGGTGCCGGCGAGCGCGCGCGGATCGTAGTCGCACGTTTCGGGCCGCTCGAGGATGCCATCGGTGACCCCGTCGCGGGCGTCGCAGGCCCGAATGGCGGCGTCCTTGAATGCGTTGAACACGCACGTGCTGGGGAAGTCGTGCTCTTGGTACATGACGATCTGCGGCCACAAGGACGCGACCGCGAACTGCGACCAATTGATCGCGGGGGCGATGGCGAGGATGCCGTCGAAGTCGTCGGGGAAGTTCTGCGCTTCGGAGTAGCCCTGGCGTCCGCCGGTGGAGCAGCCACTCCAATAGGAATACGAGATCGGCCGGTGGTAGAATTTCTGCGTCACGTCTTTGCCCACCCATGTCGCCTCGTGCACGGAACGCGAAGCAAAGTTGGTCAGCAACGGTGCGTTGATCGTGCCGTCGGCGGCAAGGCCCCAGCTCGCGTCGAGGAACGTGAGGGGAACGCCTGCGTCGGTCGTGGCGGCCGCGTAGCCATTCTTCACGGCCCGAACGAGCGGCGCTCCGAACTCACCGGCGGCGTAGGCACTGCCGCCCAACGCTTGGAAACGGCCGGTCCAACCGGTTTCGGGCAGCACTACCTTCACGTGCACGTGGTCGCCGGCACCAGGATGCGTCAGCGTGACCGTGAGCTCGCAGCTCGCCGGGACGTCGGCAATGGGGGCCGGTGTTGGCCCGAACGGTGCGTCGGGGAAGCTGACGGTGCCCCCGGGCTGCCGGACCGCGACCACGGACTCCACCTCCGCGCCGCTCGGGGCGGAAACGGCAACGGGCGCGCAGGCCGGTGCGCCTTGGTTCGCCGGAGGATCCGTCGTGTCCTCGCACGCGGACTGCGTCACGGCCAGTGGCACCAGGATGGCGAGGGTCACCACCACCCCGGCCCCTTCGGCGATTCGCCTGTACAGTCCGTTCTCTCGTTGAGTCATTGCAATCTCCTTGCGTGTCGATTCATGTAGCGCATACGAATGAATCGCATACGATATATCTGACACAAAGGTATCGCTCGCACTCCAACGAAATGAAACGAAGGGGCATTTTGCCGCCGGAGTCGCCCCGACATGTTCGAGGCAACCCGGCGGCACGCCTTCCCTTCACGGAACGTCGATGAACACGGAGCTCGGTACGCCCCAGTTTCCTTTGGCGTCTTGGCTTTCGACGAAGACGATGTGCCGGCCGGAGGTCCATCCGGTGGTATCCACGGTGGCGGTCAGTTTTTCACTCTTCGCGTCGAACGCACCATCGGCCGCGTCCATCGCGCTCGTCGCATTGGAGGCCCACGAGGGCGCGTCCACCGTGTAGTGCGCCGCCGCAATGGTCTGCGTCGGCTCCGAACCCTTGTAGCGCGTATCGTCCGCCGTGGCGGTCAACGTCACCGAGGCTCCTGCGGAAACCGATGCGGGCGACGCCGTGACTTGGAGCGACTCCGGCCCCGAAGGCGTCTGGTAGGGGCGCCGGGCGGCCTTGAACGCGTAGCGAAGCGCGCTCAAATTGCCGGGGGCGACGCTCTGTTCGTAGGTCGAGCACTTCTCGAAGAAGGCCGTGCCCATTTCAATCGTGAACGACGCTACGCCAAGCTCCCCGTACGACCAATCATCGGTGCCGCCGCTGGCCACGTACATGCAACCGGGGGCCGCGACCTGGCAGGCGGTGTATCCGTTCAAGTAGCCGAACTTGCGCCCCAGCGTTGCGAGCTGCGCGGCATTCGGCGGGGCCGACGCACTCCACCCCCATGGGTAGAGAACCTTCTGCGCATAGCTATGCAACGTGATGAGCACCCCCGAAGCATCGAGCGGCGCGGCATCCCCGGTGTTCGGCCCGCGCTGATCGGGAAAGATCGACGCGATGTATTTTTGAACGTTGTCCGTCTCGGGCTCCGACTTGGCCGACGGCCCGTGGTAATCCTGGTCGCACTGCTCGTCGCTGGAGCCACCGGTATTGAATTGGAACGAGCTATTCCGATTCAGATCCGTGCCATATTGGTTGCTCAAGGTCGGCGGGACGGAGCAACTGCCGCCGTTCGTGTCGTTCGCGTTCTTTCGCTGGTAGTAGCCCTGCTCGGCGACCTTTCGGCTGTCCGGGTTGGTCTGCGGCAGAACGTGAAGCTCGTAATGATCGAGAAGCCACGTTGCGTCGGGATCGCTGCCGTATCCTTTGGCCATCTGCTCGGCGAAACGCAACACCGTCTCCGAGGTCGTGTACTCGCGCGCATGGATGCCGCCCATCAGGAAGAACGCAGGCTTCGGGCCCGCGATGGCGCTGTTCGTCAACGCGAGCACGAGCATATCGTAGCCCGCATCGCGATTCTGCTTGTTCCACGTGGGCCCGATGTTCACCACCTTGGCGAGGTTCGGGTAGTCCGAGGCGAGCTGCTTCAACGCGGCGTGCGTCTCCTCCACGGTTCGGTAGCATGAATAGCCCGGGATCCCCGTCGCAGCCGCCGTGCTCTGGAGGCGCAGGCGCTGCTGCTTCGACTCGCGCTCGACGATGTCCACGCGATGACCGCTCGCCACGAGCGCCTCGTAGTCGGCGGGATCGTCGATGAGGACGGCGACCCACCCTTCTTCTCCATTCACCTCTTCGAGCACGTCGTAGCGGTGGACCAACCCCTGAAGGTCGGCCTGATCCTTGTAATGTACATGCGTAAAAATGGTCTCACCGGCGGAAGGGGGAGCGTCCTTGGAAGGCTCCGAATCGGTCGAGCATCCCGTGATGCCAACGCATGCCGCTGTCGTGAGCGCGGAAAGCGCGACCACGAAGCGAGGGAAAGACTTGGGTGAACGCAAGAACGCCTTCATCGGCTGACTCCATTTACGAAAGTTGCGAGATTGACGACATGGTGGGTCCCCCCCAACGGGCGTCTCAGCCGCCTATCGTGCTGCGAATCCACTGCACGTGGGCCGCAATCCCCGTATAAATGCTGGTGCCCGCGCATTCACCGCCGCTGCCGGCTCGGCTGGTGGCCCCCACCAAGGTCCAGTGTCCGGACGAACCCGAGATCGCAGGGCCGCCCGAATCACCGTGGCAAGCGCCCTCGGTGCGGGTGCCACTGATGCAGATATCGCCCTGCCCCGGCTCACCACCGGAACATGCACGGACGGGACGGAATTGAATATCGAGCTCTTTCAGGTCGATCGGATAGTTCGTTTGCGGCCACGACGTCGTTCCCCATCCGATGATCCGCCCGGGCGAATCGTCGGCAGGATCCTCCGATGCGAGCTCCACCGGGGTGCTCTGCGAGGCACTCGCGAGGCGCAGCAAGGCAATGTCGTCCGACGGATGGGCGATTTTGCGCTGGATGGCGATGAGTTCCCCGCCACTTTCCGTCGAATTGGAGCCAATGCGCACCTTGCTGATGGCACGAAGGCAGTGCTGTGCGGTGACGACCCATTGTGGTGCAACCAGGGCACCGCCGCACCAGTGCTCACCTTGGGAGGTCTGCGTCGAAACCATGAATGGATACGTCTCCGTGGCGTCGTGACCACCGATGATTTCGTCGCTCGAGCGCCCGATGGATTCATCTTGAGACGGGGCGCTGCAACCAACCGCCGAAAGAATGGCCACGATCAAAAACGGAATATGCTTCATGGGGAATGTCCCTCCTGCGAGACAGATGTCGTTTGCGCATGTCGAATGACTCCGTGCGTCGAAGTCCCGAATGCGTGGATTACGTGCCTGGCAATAACGGGCATTCGCAAGGAACTTCGCAGTTCCGCATACCTACGCGGACACCGCTGCAAAGTCCCTCATCCGAAGCTCACCGTCTCATGGGGAATGTCCTTAGCTTCACGAATTTATGAAAAAAAGGACCATCGGCGGCGATTCTCGGTGCGCCTGGCGATGGATGCAAGGCCATGCAACCGGTCAGTGTCCGCCAAATAGGTTTACGAATCCTAGGATGACATCGTGACCCGCGGAGCCTCGCTCCAACCGAATCGCGACATAGCGCGCGCAACCACGTCGTGTGCGATGGGGATGGCCGACGTCGCCGCGGGCGATGGGGCATTGCAGATATGGATGGTGCGGGCCGTTTCGCGGATGAGGAAGTCGTGCGCCAGCGTACCGTCGGCGAGGACGGCCTGCGCCCGGATGCCCGCGCGGTACGGCGTGAGATCATCGAGTTTCAGCTCGGGGCAATACCGCTGGCAGAGCGCGAGGTAGCGGCTCTTGCTCAGGGAATTCCACATCTCCGAGATTCCCGATCGCAAGTTGGCGCGGATGACCTTTCGAAACCCCGGATAGGCGATCATCTCGGACAGATCGTCCAAGTTGATATCGCCGAACTGGTACCCTTCCCGCGCGAACGCCAGCACCGCGTTCGGCCCCACGGTCACGTACCCGCCGATCATGCGCGTGAGGTGGACACCGAGGAAGGGCAGCGACGGATCGGGGATGGGGTAGATGAGGTGCTTGACGATATCGTTTTTATCGTCGCCAAGTCGGTAATACTCCCCGCGGAAGGGGACGATTTGGAAATCCAGATCGATGCCGCATTTCTTGGCGAGACGGTCGGCCATGACGCCGGCGCAGACGATGACGTGCCGCGCGCGGATCGTATGCCGGCCGGCGTCGATCCGGACCTCCCCGGGCTCTTCGTGGATGTCGTCCACGTGCGCGTTGGTCTTGATCTCACCGCCGCGCTCCGTCACGAGGCCGGCCATGGTGCGGGTCACGAGGCCGTAGTCGACGATGCCGGTGGTCGGCACGAAGAGCGCCCCGAGCCCGACGATGTGTGGCTCGCGCCGCGCGAGCTCCTCGGCATCGATCCGCTCCACGCTCAGCTCGTTGGCGATGCACCGCTCGTGCAGGGCATTCATGCGATCGATCTCGCTCGGGTCGGTCGCCACGAGCAGCTTGCCGCATTGGTCGAACGGCAGCCCGTACTCCTTGCAGAAGCGCATGGTGGCGACCGCGCCCTCTTTGCAAAACCGCGCCTTGAGGCTGCCGGGCTGGTAGTACACGCCCGCGTGGATCACGCCGCTGTTTCGCCCGGTCTGATGTGCGGCGAGGCGCGATTCCTTCTCCAGGAGGACGATCGAGAGCCCGGGAAACCGCTCGGACACGTGCCACGCCGTCGCCAACCCGACGATGCCGCCGCCAATGATCGCCAAATCGTAGTTCATGGCCCGGCCGAGTCTAACACCACGCGGGGGCTTCGGGCTCTCACGGCGCTTTCGGCGGCGTGCAGGCCTTCTTGACCCGCGCCTGGACGGCGGCAGGGATGGTGAGATCGCCTTGGCCCGTGCAAAAGACCGAGAGCACGCCGTCGTTGCGGACGTCATAGGAGATATGGCTCTCGAAGCGCTCCGGGGTATGGATGCCGATGGCCTCCGAGAACCCGTTTCCTTCCCAGATGGGACCGACGCCGCCGAAGTTGGCATCCTTACGCTTCTCGATGTCTTTGGAGAGACTCGCCACTTCCTTTTTGACCTGGGGAAGCGCGTTCACCACCTCGGTGGCCGTGGTCTCGCAGATGTCCTGCCACGAGGCTTCCTTCGCGCCCTTGGCCTGCTTCGCCCCGCGGGTCTCGGTGGGCTCGTCGGTTTCCTGGAGGATGACCGCCTTACCCTTCCGCAAGCCCACGACCAACGAGGCCTTCACGTCACGTGGCTGGGGCGCACGGCCTGAGCGCTTGAGAAACTCTACGCGGATATCGTCACCGTCCACGAACGTGGGGTCACCCACGATTTGCTGATGAAATGCGGGGTCGCTCTTGAGCGCCTGGGTCTTCATTTGGACCACCGCTTCGGCGCCAAGCTGCTTACCATAGTAGCCGACAGCCTCCGCATAAAGAGGGGCAAGGGCGGCGGTGTCGTGCCGGTCGAGGGCGTCGTTCCAAGCGACGAGCACCCCGCGCGCTTGCTCGCGGGTGAGCGCGAGGGTCGCAGAAATCGGTGCGGCAGAAGGTGCAGCGGGGGCTGCGCTTGCCGATGCGGCGGCCGTAGAGGTGGTCTCGCTGCGGCGGCAGGCCATCAGGCCGGCGAGCAAGGCGACGAAGATGAGGGAGCGGGGGCAGGACATGTTCACGGCACACGATCTCATACTCCGATGCATCGGTCACTTGGCCTCTGGGCTGGCAGGCTCTGCTTCCCGGACCTTGACGGCGAGGCGCGAACACATACACTTTATGTAAAGAATCTTTATGTAAAGTCAAATGGTGACACATGCCGCAGGAAGAACTCCGTTCGATCATCGAAGATCACGCGCTCGAAAGCGTGCCGCTGTCGCAGCGCAAAGGCTGGGCGGCGCTGTCATTCAGCACGGCAGGCATCACCACGACCCTCGTTCAACTGTTTTTCGGTGGCCTGGCAACCTTCGTCGCCGGATTCCGGATCGCGTTGGCGGCAGGGGTTTGCGTCACGATCCTGGGCACCCTGCTGGGCTGGGCGACCGGCCACGTCGCGTACAAGACCGGCCTGTCGAGCACCGTCCTGGCCCGCCGCTATGGATTCGGCGTGAAGGGGTCGGCGCTCGCGTCGCTCATTTATGCGTTCATGATCATCGGCTTCCTCGCGCTCGAGAATGCCCTGCTGTACAAAGGGCTTCTTTTCTACTTCGGCCTCGCCGATACCCTGGTACACCGCATCGGGATCTACGGCGTACTCACCGCCCTTTGGATCGGACTGACGACCTACGGATTCGCGCTGGTGTCGAAAGTGTCCTCGGTGTTGCTGAGCGTCTACCTCGCCGTATTGGCGTTCATCGTCGTGAAATTGGCGGTGAGCACCGGGCATCCGCTGCACGAATTGGTGTCGTATCCTGCCCTTCTGCCGGCGCAGGAGCTCGATGCGATGGGGGCGAGCACCGACACGGGCAAGTTCATCTTCTGCCTGAACCTACTGATTGGCTCGGCGGGCGCGTTGGCATTGACCGATGCCGATCTCGGTCGCTACGCGCGCCGCTCACGCGATATCGGCATCGCCGCGTTTGCCGGCGCGGTGGCCATGGACATCGTGTCGCTCGCCGTCGGGGGCATCATCGTCTACGCGGCCGCACCGATGTTGGTCGACTTTTACATGGGTCACCATGGGCTGACCCGCGAAGCCGCAAACCATGCGGTGCTCGGTGGCCCGGACAGCATCGCGGCGGCGCTGCTCGTCTTCGGCGGCGGCATCGGCGCGCTGGTCATGGGCATCGGCCAGGCAAAGGCACAAGTGCTCAATACCTATAGCGCGTCGTTGTCCTTGTCGAATCTGTTCGATGTGTCGTGCGCGTGGCGACCGGGCCGCTTCGTGTTCGTCGTGTTGGCCAATGCCGTCGGCATCGGCATGCTGTACGGCAGCATTCTCGAAGCGGTGAATTCGTACATCACGGTATTGGGTGTGATTACCACCGCCTTCGCCAGCGTCGTGGTGCTCGATTACTACGTCGTGTCCAAACGGGTGGCCGCGCCCGGCGATGCCATCGCCCCGATGAATTGGGCGGGCGTGACGACCGTGATCGGCGCATCGGCGATGTCGCACTTCGTATTGAGCACGTATATCCCGGTGCAGTTCGCCGTGACGCTGGTGCTGTGTGCGGTGTTCTATCCCGCGTTGCGCCTCGGTGTGTTGAAGCCCACGGCACCCATGTAACTTGACATAAAGATACTCTATGCAAACAATAACCCCATCACTGGCCGGTCCCCGAACCGGAAGCCGAACGGAGTCGAACGATGGTCCATCAGCCAGGCCTACCGGATGTCGCGGAGATCCTGCTCCAGAGCAACGAGCTCGAATGGCGGCCCAAATCGCTCGAGGGCGTGCACGAAAAGATGCTCTGGCGCGACGACGCGACGGGCGCGTCGATTGCGCTGATCCGCTTCGAGAAGGGTGCCGGCATTCCGCAGCCGCATTCGCATGCGTCGAATCAATTCATGTTCTGCCTGTATGGAAAATACGAATACACGTCCACGGGGCTCACCCTCGTTCAAGGCAGCTTCTACTGCAATCCGAAGGGGCTCGTGCACGGACCGACGCGCGCACACGAAGAGACGGTCGTCGTCGAGGTGTACGACGGGCCGCACTACCCGCAAAAGCCCGACTGGTACACCGACGAGCGGGATGCACACTGACATGGGCGCCAGTGTTTCCATCTCGGTGTCGCGCCTCGTCGACGCGGTGACCCGGATTCTGCAGGGCGCGGGCGTGGCGCACGAGGATGCGCTCACCGTGGCCCTGGCGCTTGTCGCGGCGGATCAGGAGGACATCGCGTCGCACGGCGTGATGCTGGTACCGCTCTATGTCGAGCGGCTGCTGGCGGGGTCGGTGGTCGCCCGCGCGAAGCCGGCCATCGTAGCGGATGGCGACACGGTGATCGTGCTGGACGCGCAGCATGGACTCGGCCAGGTCAGCTCCACGTTCGCCGTCGAGCTGGCGGCTTCCCGCGCGCGGCGCTACGGCATGGCGAGCGTGGCCGTGCGCAATGGCTTTCACTTCGGCACGGGCGGTCGCTGGGCTGGCGTGCTTGCGCAACACGGTCTCGTTGGCATCGCGATGTCGAACACGCGGCCCTTGATGCCCGCGCCGGGTGGCGCGCAGGCGGTGGTGGGCAACAATCCTCTCGCCATCGGCCTGCCCTCGGAAGAGGGGGTGCCGCTGGTGCTCGACATGGCGATGAGCGCGAGCGCGATGGGCAAGATTCGTCTTGCACGGGCGCAGGGCGCGAGCATCCCTCCAGGGTGGGCCACCGATGCGCACGGCGCCCCCACCACGGATCCGGCGGCGGCGATCGAGGGCATGCTGTTGCCCGCGGCGGGACCCAAGGGGTTCGGGCTGGCCGTCATGATCGATCTGCTGTGCGGCGGGCTGGCCCATGGCGGCGTCGGCGATGCGGTGAAGCCCCTCTACGGCAATGCGGCCCTTCCCTACGGTTGCTCCCATTTCTTCCTGGCCATCGACGTCAACCGCTTCCTGCCGCTCGAGCAGTTCCGCGCCACGGTGAGCGCACGTTCATCGCATATTCGCGCGTCGCGGCGCGCCCCCGGCGTCGAGCAATTGCATATGCCAGGCGACATCGCCGCGCACCAGTCGCAACGTCATCGCAACTTCGTCACGTTGCCGAGCGCGCTGCTCGGACAGCTCGACGAAAGCGCGAGGGCGGTCGGCATTCCGCTTCCTTCTTTGACGGAATCAACAGGAGCGTCATCACGATGAGCAAGCAACAAATCTCGACCGCGAAGCTGCGTGAACCCAATGGGCACTTCTCGCAGGCGATCGCCGTGAACGCCACCGGACGGCTGGTGTTCATCTCGGGCATGACCGCGCGCAAGCCCGACGGCACCATCGCGGGCGTCGGAAACATCGAAGTCCAGACACGCCAGGTTTGTGAAAACCTGAAGGCCGCGGTCGAAGCGGCCGGCGGCCGACTCGAAGACATTTGCCGCGTCGACGTGTACGTGCGCAACATGGAACACTTCGAGGCGATTCACCAAGTACGCCGCGAATACTTCAACGCGCCGCTTCCCGCCTCGACGATGGTCGAAGTGACCAAGATGGTATCGCCCGATTACCTGATCGAGATCAACGCCATCGCCGTGGTGCAGGGCGCGTGATGGCGGATACCTCGCATGGGGGGCTCGCGCGCGTGCGCGTCGACGGCGTCGTTCACCTGGCGCTGGTCGATCGCGGCGTGGCGACGTTGCTGCCCGAATTCAACGGCAGCATGGTCGATCTGATCGAGGGCGGTCCGCGCCGTCTGAACGAAGGGCGGACGCTGGCCCGTGGCGAAGATCGAACGCGCTTGGCGCTGGAGGCGGTGCACGTGCTTGCACCGATCGATCGATTTCGCCGCGACGTGATCTGCGCAGGCTGGAACTACTGGGCGCATTTCGAAGAAAGCCGGGGCAAGCGCGAAGGTCAGGACGTCGAGCGCCCCACCGCGCCCACGTTCTTCACGAAGGCCCCCGACGTGGTGATCGGCCCCAATGACCCGATCGGCTGGGATCCACGCATTTCTGCCAAATGGGACTACGAGGCCGAGATCGCCGTGATCATCGGCAAAACGTGCCGCAGCGTCCCGCTCGACGCGGCGCTCGATCATGTATTCGGCTATTGCCTGGCAAACGACGTTTCCCAACGCGACCTTCAGCGCCGGCATGGCGGACAGTGGCTCAAAGGCAAAAGCATCGACGCGACAATGCCGCTCGGCCCGTGGATCCTACCCGCGGACACGTTCGAGCTCGACGAGGTGCAACTGAGTTGCTTCGTAAATGGCGAGGTGCGCCAGAACGCGAGCACCAAGCAAATGGCATTTTCGATCGCCGAACTGATCGCCGAGGCCTCGTTCGGCATGACCCTGCATGCGGGCGACGTGCTGCTAACCGGCACCCCTGCGGGCATTGGGAATGCGATGGATCCGCCATCTTTTCTGGTCGAGGGCGACGAGGTGGTGGTCCGTGCGACGGGCATGGGACAACTACGTAACCGTCTCGTGCGCGCAGATTTGTACGGTGCGTCGAGGGTAGAAATATGAAGGCGCGCTTCGATGCGACGGGCAACGTGATCGTGATCACCGGTGCGGCCAACGGCATAGGCCGTGCGCTGGCGCTCGCCTGTGCGACGGCCGGCGCGCAGGTCATCGCACTGGACGTGGACGATCGCGAAGGCGAAACCTTGCAGGACGAGCACGCGCAGATCGAATACAGTCATCTGGACGTGTCCGACCGCGCCGCGGTCAGCTGGGTTTTCGCGGACATCCTCCGGCGCCATGGGCAGATTGACGGGCTCGTTCTCGCCGCCGCGGTCCAGCCGCGGGTGCCCGTGCAGGAAACGCAGCCGCATACCTGGCAGCGCGTGCTCGACGTGAACCTGAACGGCGTCGTGTGGTGCTATCAGGCCGCGTTGCCCAGCATGATTGCGCGCCGCAGGGGCTCGGTCATCGCGTTTTCGTCGGGGCTGGCGTCGTCGGGCTGGCCCGGCGCCTCGGCGTATGCGACGACCAAAGCGGCGCTGACGGCATTCGTCAAGTGCGCGGCGAAGGAAGTGGCCATGCATCGCGTGCGCTTCAATCTGATTGCGCCGGGCGTGATCGATACATCACAGTATCGCACCGCGAATGCCGGCCGCGATGACGCGCATTGGCAGCAGACGATCGGTGTCGGCGTGGCCGACGATGTGGTGGGCCCGTTGATGTTCCTGCTCTCGGACGCCGCCAGCATGACGGCGTCGCTCCTGAGCCGCGATTTCGCCTACCCGTCGCACGACGACGCCTGATTCCCATGTCGACGCGACCTCTCCTGCCCGTTCTGATCGTCGGCGCCGGTCCCATTGGGTTGGCCACGGCATTGGCGCTCTCCTTTTACAAGATTCCATTTCAGCTCTTCGAGGAGGACGGCACGCTGTCGCTCGACACCAAGGCGGGCACGGTCCTCACGCGCACACTCGAAGCGTTTCGCCGCTACGGCGTTGTCGACGACGTGCTCGCGCGCGCCCTGCGCATCGACGAAATCGGTTTCCACGAACGTGCAACCAACGCCACACGCGACTCCGTGCGCACGGAGGTCCTTCGCGACGAAACGCGCTATCCATTCGTCATCAATCTGCCGCAGCATCATCTTGAACCCATCCTCGCGGCAAAACTCGAGGCGAGCCCTTACGGCCGCATGCACACACGGCACCGGCTGACGCGCTTCGATCAACGAGCCGATCGCGTCGTCGTGCACCTCGATACGCCGGAGGGACCTCGCGAAGTCGAAGGCTCGTATCTGCTTGCGTGCGACGGCGGCCGCAGCATCGTGCGCCAGCAACTCGGCGTCGAGGTCGAGGGCAAGACGCTCGACGTGCGCTACCTGCTGGTCGACTTCAAGGTCGATCTCGATATCCAGAACACCCGAGATTATCCTTATCTCGCCTATTTCTCGGACCCCGAGGAGTGGATGATACTCGTGCGGCATCCGCACTGCTGGCGCTTTCTGTTTCCGATCGACCTGAATGGCCCAGAGCCGGACGAAGGGCAATTGCTCGCGAAGGTGAGGCGCTTCATCGGTGACGTGACGAACATCGAATACCTCGGCAAGGTCGTCTACCGCGTGCATCACAGGATCGCGTCACGATGGCAGGACGGGCGTGTGCTGCTCATGGGCGACGCCGCGCATCTCATCACGCCGATGTGGGCCCTCGGGCTGAACACCGGCGTGCTCGACGCGATCCACTTGCCGTGGCGGATCGCATGGGTGCTGCGCGGCTGGGCGGACGCGAGCCTGCTTCACGGCTACGAGCGCGAGCAGCATCCGATTGCCTCGAACGGCTCGGGCGAAATGGCCGAGTCGGCGCGCCTCGCCATGTCGTGCGAGGGCCAGCTCGAAGACGCTCGTGGCGACAACGAATGGGGCAACGCTTGCACGCGCATGCTCCTCGGTGTCTCGCTCGACGTGACCGGCCATGGCGGGGGCTCGATGGTGAAGCGCGGGACGACTGCGCCGCCGATCCAAGTCGGCGATCGCGTTCCCGACTGGGAGCTGCACGACGCGAATGGCCGCGCGCTGCGTTTGCACGACCTGACCGACGACAGCTTCGTCGCGCTCTATTTCGCGGACGCGCGGCGCCGTCCGAGCATCGCGCCCACTTCGTCGCCCGCCCTGCGGCATCTTCTCGTGTCGCGCTGGGATGCGCCGCTCGATTCGGGCTTGCGGCCGAATGCGCTGCTCGACCCGGGCAACCTCCTGTTCAAACGGCTCGGTATCCCAGCGGATACGCTGGTGCTGATCCGTCCCGATGATCACATCGCCGCGATCTGCCCGATGGGCAGCACCACGGCGGACGCGCTCTATGAAGCGGCAACCGGCAGCTTGCCGCCCCATCCGCCGAAAGGAAGCACACCATGACGTCACCGAAAGCCACCGGCCTCGCAGCCTTTGGTTTGCGGGTACCGAATCTCGATGAGGCGATACCGTTCTATACGGCCTTCGGACTCCAAGGCGGCATGCAAGGCGCGGTCGCTCGAATGAAGAGTCCAGGGCGTCAGGAGACGGAGGTCTACCTGTCGAAGGACACGTCGAAGCGGCTGAATTTCCTATCGTTCGCGATCGCGCCCGGAAGCGAGCCCGCGTTTCGCCGGCATCTGGTGTACCACGGCATCCACGAGCGAGGCCGCCCCGATCCGGCGTTCCCGGTTGGCATCTGGTTCAAAGATCCGTGGGATACATGGATCAATCTGGTGCCGCGCATCGTGCAGTCGGCACCGCCCGTGGCCAGCATTCCCATGAATCTTGGTGCGCAGCCTGCCCGTGTCGACGTCGCCATGTGGCAAGAAATGACTCCGCGCCTGCCATTGAGGCTGGGTCACGTGCTGATCTTCACGGCTGACTGGGAAGCCGCCGAGCGATTCTATGCGGACGTGATTGGCTTGCGCACCACCGATCGCACGTCGGGAAAGGTGGCGTTCATGGCCGCCGGCGAGGGCATGGTCGATCACCACTGCTTCGGATTGATCCGCAGCTCGCACCGAGGATTTCAGCACGCGAGCTTTCATGTGCCAACGCTCGACGACATCGCCATGAATGCCGGCCGGATGCGCGACGCGGGCTATCGGCAAGGATTTGGCCCGGGACGTCACGCCATTTCATCGAACCTCTTTCACTATGTGCGCGATCCGTGGGGCAGTTGGATCGAATACTACGCGGACATGGATAAGATCACCGAGGCTTGGGTGGCGCGCGACTGGAACAATCGCCCGTACATCTGGGGGCCGGACTGGTCGCCCGAATTCTGGGCCAAGGAAATGAACACCAACCTCGAGCCGGCTTGAACGACGGTGGACGCGATATCACTCGATGTTCACGCTCATTTGCTTCCAGCCCGCGTAGGGGTCGACGGCCGCGTCGTCGGGATGGCGTCCCTGTTCGATCCGGGCGCGCTGCTACGCTGGATGGATGCGCAACGCATTGCCCGCGCGTGGATCTCCGTGCCGCCGCCCGCCTATCGGCCGCACCTGGCCGAGGCCGATGCGCTGCACTGGGCCCACGATCTGAACGACGGGCTGCGCGAGATGGCCCTGGAAAGCGGCGCGCGCTTGCAGGCGCTCTTGCATCTGCCGCTCGAGCATCCCCACGCCGCGCTCGCGGTGCTGGCCTCGCGCGGGCGGGGCGATGCAGCCGTGGCGGGCTACGCCGCGTCGACGACGGTGCCCGAGGGCACGCTCGCGGACGCCACGCTCGATCCCGTGTGGGCGGCGCTCGATGCCCAGCGGGCGTTTCTCTTCCTGCATCCGGGCGAGTGCACCGATCCGCGTCTCGGCCGGTTCTATTTGCAGAATCTGCTCGGTAACCCACACGAGACGGCGGTGGCCGCCGGCGCACTCGTATTCGGCGGCGTGCTCGAGCGCTACGCGGCGATGCAGGTGTGCCTCGCGCATGGCGGCGGGACGGTGCCGGCGGTCGCGGGACGCTGGCAGCGCGGATTCGACACCGCGCGCCCGGGCGTGAATCCGAGCCTGGAGGCGCCGCGTGCCGCGCTGCAACGGCTATGGGTGGACTGCATCACGCACGACGCCGCGGCGCTGCAATGCGCATGCGCCACCTTTGGGGAGCACCGAATGCTGTTCGGCTCGGACTGGCCATTCCCGATGGGACTCCCCGAGCCAAAGGAGCCGTGTGCGGCGCTGCCCGACCCAACCCGGCACCGTATCTTTTCCGAGAACGTCCGCGCACTGCTCGATCTGGTAACCTAGGCCCCGATTTGACCATGAGAGAGCGTGACTACATCGACGCGGTCGTAGCCGAGTGGGACGAGCAACGGGTTGGCAAACCTATCGGCGGTGTGGCGCTCATGCTGCGCATCATCCGCATCGGCGGCATCCTCGAGCGCGAGCTCGCCACACTCTGCGCACGCTACAACCTCAAGCCCGGTCAGTTCCAGGCATTGGCGGCCTTGCGTCGCGTCTACCCACGCACGCTCACGCCCTCCGAGCTCAATCACGGAACGCTGCTGACGTCCGGCGCGATGACACCGCTGATCGACCGGCTCGAAGAAAAAGGGCTGGTCCGGCGGCTCGCGGATCCGGACGACCGCCGGGGCGTGCGCGTCGAGTTGACCCGCGCGGGGCAAAAGCTCATCGACGAGGCGCTCGAGGCACGCATCGAACGACTCACCGAGCTCGTGGCGCAGCTGGGCGAGGGCGAAGTCGTGAAGTCATCGACCGCCCTGCGCAAAATCATGCTGCTGCTCGAAGGTCCCATGGAGAGCAGCACGCAGTCCTGACACGCGCGCGGTGAATGCGATGGGGCGAACGGGCGTCCAACGCACGATGCCGCGGTCACTGCTTCTTCTCGCTCCCCTTCTCGCGGCGTGCGCCCGCCCCCCGGCCGCGATGCCCAAGGGCACCCTGACCGAGCGCGAATACACGGCGCTCCATGACAGGGTACGCGCGGAGAACACGCGCCGCGTCGCGGAGGCGAAGGAACGAATTCGCGCCTTGGGCTACATTTCCGCGGCGGACGAAGAGCTTTCCGTGGGATTCGAGAGTTACCGCTGCACGGATTCGTCGTCTCGCCTCCAGGGAGCGGATATCCCCATTTACGCCGAGGTGCGGCCGATGACCGTGACGCTCCGACGACGCGGGGCGCCCTCGATGGAGTTCGAGGTCAACGCGGGCCGTGTCTGTGACTTCTTCAACGACAAGGCGTTCTCGCTGCGCGTGGTCAAGCCCGACGGGACCGGCGCCTCCATCTACAAGCTGCCGCTCCACGCCCAGCTCATGAGAGACCGCAACCAACGTTTGGTGGAGGTCTACATCGTCCCGCATACCGTGTCGCGCCGCGTTCCCGTTGCCAGGACAAGGTGCTATCGCGGCCACGGCATGCCGCACGTGGCCCCCTCGCCGCTCGAAACGGTTCCCATGCGCCGCTTCCTCCTGCTCCCCTCACCGGATCTTCCGCGCGTGCAGTTCGGCGTCGATCACGAAGAGCTCCTCGAAGAAGACGTCGAGGCCGCGTGCACGGAGTACGTCGACATTCCGAGCTGAGAGCTGTGTGAAGCTCGACGAACAGGCGTGGGTGGACAGCATGCAGTCCGTGGACACGCGTGTGAGGAAACGAGCAAGCGGTCGTCGCGAGGGATTGCCGTTTGGCGCGGATCGGCTCATACAAGGAAAAATGGCCGATAAGAGATATCGGATGGAGCGACTTCGTTTCACCGCGTTGATGCGTATCGTTCGGGATTCGCGTGGCGTGTCCGCCATCGAGTACGGGCTGCTTCTCGTTGCGATTTTGCTTCTCGTGGCCGGTGGGTACCGCGCCCTCGGAAAGCGCAATGCTCAGACGACTCGGGTCGCCGAGACCACGTTCCACGGAGGTGCCGATTACACGCCGCCATCCGGCGGTGGCGGAGGCGACACGATTTGCGATGGTCGATCGTGTGGCGGGCCCGGCGCTTGTTTCGTCGCAGGAACGCTGGTAGCGACCCCGTCGGGTGAGCGCCCCATCGAGAGCCTTCACGCGGGCGAGCTCGTTTTCGCCCGTGGCGAGTTCGACGATGCGGTGACGGCGCGAGCCATTACGAAAACCTTCGTGCGCCCGGCGCCTTCGCTGGTGGACGTGCACGTGGTCACGCCCGACGATGCGAGAGAGAGCGTTCGCTCGACGCCGGACCATCTCTACTTCGCGCGGGACCGTGGATGGACCGCGGCGGCAGAACTCACCAGCGGCGAAACGTTGGTCGATCGCACGGGCCACGAAGTTCGCGTGACCAAGGTGGTGCGCATCGCGCAGGAGGCACCGGTCTACAACTTCGAGGTCGACGTCGATCACACGTACTTCGTCGGCCACACGGCGGTGTGGGTTCACAATCCGCCCGGATGCGGAGACCCTCCGGCAGGAGGCAGCGATCCCGCCGGTGGGAGCACGGGAAGTCCGGGTACGTCGCCGCCGCCGGCCACGGGACCACCGCCGATCACGGGCCCCGTCTTCGGAGGGATGGCGCCCGGAGCCACGCCTCCCGCGCACGAGAGCATCCCGGCCCCGAGCGATGGGCCCGGCCTGATTGGCGCGGAACAGACGGCGCAGAACAACGTCAATTCGGCGCAGCAGAAGGTCAACACCTGGCAGACGAAGATCAACAACGTCGACGCCCCCGGCTCGAAGGTTCCCGACGACAAGAAGGACAGCGTACGGAACAAGTTCCAAGAGAAGCTCAACGAGGAGCAGGCCAAACTCGCCAAGGAACAAGCCAAACTCGACGCGGCGCACGCGGCCGCCGAGGCGGCGCACATTCACGACACGCTCAACCGCATCGATCACAACAACCCGCCGTCGGGCGTGTTGGGCCAGCAATGGGGCGTGACGTTCAACAACACCGGTCGACCTCCGGCCAGCGATCCGACGGGTACGAAGATCCCCGATCTACCGCTGGGCGGCAGTTACAAGGAATACCGCGTCAACCCTGGGCCCGGCGACAACTCCGCCGGAGGCCGCCGCATCGTCATCGATACGAAGACGGGCGACGTGTATTATTCACGCACGCACTACGGCGACCACGGAGATCCGGCGTTCGTCAAAATTGCAGAGGGTGACCCGAGGTTCAAAGGAAAGTAGCCCAGTGAATTTCACGAGCGGTGTCCAACGGGTGGCCCATCTCGACGTGGCCGCGACGCGTGAAGCGGCCGCGGAGCAAGGGGTGGCGGTGTACGAGCTGCCGAGTTCCGGCATCACCGACTACGTGGCGTTTTTCGATTGGATTCGCGCGCACGTGCCGCTCAGTCCTCCCATCCGGCGCGCGGGGAGTTGGGATGCGCTGAAGGATTCGCTGTGGCAGGGTCTCTTCGATCTGAAGCCGTCCCGCATCGTGTTCATCTGGCCGAACGTCGATGCCATGCTCCCCGCCGACGATCGCGACACGGCCCTGTTCATCTTGGGCGACGTCGCCGCCAACCTCGCAAACGCCGCCTTCACGCAGGGTCATCCGAAGGTCTTCACCATCCTCGCCGGCCCGCTCCGCGTATCCTAAGGGTCATGCGCCTGCCCGTCGTTGCCTTGCTTCTTCTTCTCGCCCCAACCTTGGTCGCCTGTCCACCCGAGCAGAAAAAGGCCGCCCCCTCCCCGCGTGACGCGTGCACCCGCATCGGCGAAAACTGCGAGGTGTCCCCAGGCAAACTCGGAACATGCGTCGTCAAAGACGGATGTGCACCGCCGTCTCCGTGCTTTACTTGCCAATCGCAGCACTAATCGTACTCAAGGCCAGAACCACGCCCAGTCCGCGGGGACCGCTCCGAAGTGTCGTATTGCCGCGACGACCTCGGTGGTGTTGCGCCCATCTAGCCAGCGCATGATTTGGTCTTCCCCCTTGCCCATGCGCCGGGCAATGCTGACTTGGATGCTCGCCGGGATAAAGAATCCAGGGCGGTCGCAGGAAGCCGTACGCTGCAATCTCGTCCGCGATGGCGGTATCCAAAAGCTCGTTGCGTCTGGCCAATAGTTCGTTGTCGCTCGGCATACGGGATTCCTCCGCCTCAGACAGCCATGGAACTGGACAACCCGTTTTACCGCGCCTTCAGCGGGCGATGCATTGCGACGGATCTCACGTTGTTCCATTCGGGGTCGCTTCCTCGCAACCCGCTCACGACGGCCGATCTGCCTGCGTTCATCGCCGAGCAAGACATTTTCTACATCGGCGGTGGGAACACCGCCAATGCGCTTGCACTCTGACGTGTGCACGGCCTCGATCGCCTGCTGCGCGACGCCTGGAGTGCGGGGGCCACGTTGTCTGGCGTCAGCGCGGGCATGCTCTGCTGGTTTCAGTGCTCGGTCAGTGACTCGTCAGGCAAGCCCGCGGCGCTTCAGGATGGGCTCGGGTTCCTCGAAGGGAGCGCGTGCAGGTATGACGCGAGCGATCCAGGGCGCCGGGCGGAATACCATCGCCTGGTCGCTACGGGCCAGCTTCCCAATGGCTATGCCGCCGACGATGGCACTTCGCGCAGGCCAGCTCACGGAGGAGCGCCTGCCCACTCGATTCTTGGGAGCCTAGTCGATGGCCGACGAGCCGCCTCGCGGCACGACGCGAAAACCCTGTACCGTGGCACGTTGCGACGCCATGATTCGTCGAACGCGAGAGGTCGACGCGCCATCCTTCGTTTCGCGAGGAGGCTCCGCGTTGGCAAGATAGATCCCGTCAACGCGGAGCGCAGTATCTACTCGGTATCCGAAGCTTTCCGATGGTCAACGATGGTGTCCGGGCCTGGGCTCATGATCGTCTCATGTCCGTTTTCAGCCCTCACCCGGTACGGCGGCGAGCCGTTTGGGCCGAGCACTTCAACGATCTCGACGACATGATCCTTTTGGCCGACGACTCGGCCGTGCACGACGAGTCGATCCCCTTTGCTTGCATGCATGAAGGCCTCCTTGGTGACCCGATCATCCTTTCGAAAAGGGACGTTGATCGTCAATTCCCAAAAATGACATCCGCGGAGCCTCATGCGCATCCGCAGCTCGAAACCGCCCTTCTCGACAAAGCAACACGTGCCTACGCTGCTCGAGCGTTGGCGGGGCCATCGCTTTGAAGCCAAACGCGAGCTTTGATGTTTCGCGGCTCACCTCGAAAAACACGAATACCGTACGATGTTATTTGTAAAAGGTCATATTCGATCCGACGAACCACTACGTGACGGGCGGCGGCGGGCCGGCGGGGTCCGCCGATGCCATGGCCAACCTCGGCCATGATGCAGAACGGCCGCCGAACGACACCGGCCCGCGTGCCCAATCGGACGTGCGTGTTGCGGAACGGCTTGGTTTGCGGGAAAAGCTCAGGCGATGGCGCCGCCGCCGTCGACCCGCACCGTCGACCCGGTGGCGAAGGGCGTCGCCGCGAGGAACAGCAGGGCGTGCGCGATGTCGTCCGGCTGACCGATGCGACGCGCAGGAAGGTGTTGCGCGGCACGTGTGAACATCGCCTTGCGCTTGTCGTCGGGCATGCCCGACCAGAGAGGGGTCTCCACGAGACCGGGCGACACTGCGTTCACGCGCACGGGAGAGAGCTCCAGCGCCAGACCTCGAGCCAGCGCTTCGAGCGCGGCATTGATGGCGCCCTGGAGAACCGCAGTCTCCGAAGGCCGCACGCTCAGGTACCCCGAGACGAAGGTGAGCGATCCTCCGTCGTTGATCTTGGCGGCACGCGCAAGACGGTATGCGCCCCAGAATTTGCTCTCCATCGCCTGCTTGGCCTCGTCCATGGGGAGTGCATGCACGGATCCCGTCGGCGTCTGCGCGGCCGAAACGACGATGTGATCCCACGCGCTCTCGGCGGAGAAGAATCGCTCGAGGGCGCGCTCGTCCCCGGTGTCGAGCACGACGGCGCGGATCTCGTGACCAAGCTCGGCCCGCGCCGCGGCGAGTTTCGTTTCCGATCGCGAGGCGATGGTCACCGAGCTGCCGATTTCCGCAGCGGCCATCGCCGTGGCCAGGCCGATTCCGAGCTGCCGCCAACGATGAGTACACGAGCACCTTTCAATCGATCGAGCATCCGAGCCTCCTTTTTTTGCTACTGCGGCTCGAAACGTAGACCTTCTCGATTTGGAAGATTATTCCGCTTCATGGGGAATCATCCTCCACCAATTGGAAATAATGGGACCGCGACGTCAGATGCGACGCTCACGGCCCCTCTGACCTTACTTAAAGACGAGCGGCTATCCCCGGGGCAACCGGGCGTCCGTTCGTCCCTTCCGGGAGCGACGGCGCGGGCCCCTCGGGTGTCCCGGACTGTCCCGGACAGGCCCAAGGTCGTCCGGGACAGGGGAGCGCGACGCGGATCGGCTCATTTTTCGCTGGGTGAGGCTTGGCCTCGAATTGGCAATGCCTCAACTCAGACCTTGGAGCGAGCTGCTCCGGACATCTCACTGGCAAGGTCGCAGATCAAGATGATGGGTTGCCGCAAGGTTTGAGTGGGAGGCAACAGCCCTCCGCGTGCCTCCGAAGGCAGGGAACCAACGCCCAACGGCGTCCAGCTAGGGGGAACAACACGTGGGGCGGTGAAGGGAGGCGCAGCGGGCGCGGACCGGTGGCCGAATTCCTAGTTGGGGACGCTGCAACAACTGCTCGCATCCACCGGACTTTCTTCTACCCTCATTTTTTTCTGGCAGAGAGAAATGCCAGAAGAAGACCGTCTGAGATTGCGCGGAGCGCGCGATTTCGCACCCGTTTGTCCGCCCTCCGCCCTCCGCCCTCCGCCCTTGTTCCCCATGCGAGCTCCCGTCGCGCGTCAGCCCGAGAACCAGGGGCGCCTAGCGCGCCCGCTTCAGGAAGGCGCCGGGTGTGAGCCCGACGAGCTCCCGGAAGTCGGCGATGAGGTGCGCCTGATCGTAATAGCCGGAGTCGGCGGCAATGCGCGCCCAGTCCTTCGAGTTCGACGCCATCTGTACTGCACGCTGCAGGCGAACGGTCCGCGCGAAATCCTTGGGCCCGATGCCGATGCTCTCGGTGAAGGCGCGGCGAAGATGCCGCGCCGTGACGCCGAGCCGATCCGCCACGCTCTCCACGCGAACCTCGTCGCCCTCGAGCAAGCGAACCGCGCGGCGAGCCAGCCGTGCCGATGCAGGCTCGAATGTCTGGCGGGTGCGAAGAGCGACCGCATCGGAGATCCGGTCCAGCACCTCCCGCAAGCTTCGCGCCGCAAGGAGCTCGAAGCATAGGTCGCCACCCGAAGGGCCCCAGATGTCGTCCAGCGGCACGATCCGGTCCGTCAGCGCGTTCGCGGGCACGCCCAGCAGCGACGCCGACCAACCCGGCTTGAACTGAAGGATCACCGCCCGCGCAATGCCGGTTGCGTTCTTGAACAGCGCCCGGGTGCGCGGACCCGCGACGCACACGTCCCCTTTCCGCCCCTCCTCGAGCACGCGAAAGACGAGGGTCGTTCTTCCATCGGGCAGCCGATCGACGGGACGTGCGCATCCTGCGACCGGCACGAACGCGCGAACATCTTCAACGAAGCGGGAAAGCGAGAACGTCGCCGGTGCGGAGTCCATCGTGCGCAGCACCCTCGTACTTTGGGGCGTTCACGGCGATCGTTCAAGCGAGCGCAGAGGGAACGATGAAAATGTCCGGTCCTTCCAATCGAGGAGCGGCGACGGGAGGTACGAATCACCGTCATGAACGAACCGCTTCCCACATCCCTTCGCGCTTCCACGGCGGTCCTCTCGATCAGCCCCATCGTGCTGCCCGTGCCCGGCCGCGCCGTCGATCTTCAGGTGCGCGTCTCCGCGCCCGTAACCGGAAAGGACCTTCCTATCATCTTGCTCTCGCACGGTCACGGCCCCTCCAACCACCTCTCCTCCTTGAACGGCTACGCACCACTCGCCCATTACTGGGCCGCCCACGGCTTCGTCGTGATTCAACCCACGCATCTCGACTCGAAGACACTTCCCTTTCGTGGCTCGGATCACCCCGACGCTCCTTTGTTCTGGCGATCGCGGGTCGAGGACATGACGCGCATTCTCGATCGACTCGATGCGATCGAGGGCGCAGTCGCAGGGCTCGCCGGGCGCCTGGACCGCGACAAGGTGGCGGTCGCCGGGCACTCGATGGGCGGACACACGGCGAGCCTGCTGCTTGGCGCGCGGCACAAAGATCGCCACGAGGAAGTGAACCTCGCCGAGCCGCGGATCAAAGCGGGCGTGCTGCTCGCCGCGCCCGGCCGAGGGGACACCCTCAGCAAGTTTGCGGCCGAGAACTACCCCTTCTTTTCGACCATCGACTTCTCCACCATGACCACGCCCGCACTCGTGGTCGCCGGCGACAAGGACGACTCTCCCCACTTGACGGTCGCGGGCGCCGACTGGCACGCCGATCCCTACGTCCTCTCCCCGAGCCCCAAGTCTCTGCTCACCCTGTTCGGCGCAGGTCACGGACTGGGCGGGGTCTCGGGGTATGACGTCGCCGAGACCACGGACGAGAACCCCGAGCGCGTGGCCGCCGTTCAACTTCTCACCTGGGCGTATCTCCGCACCGCGCTCCATCCCGGAGACCCCGCGTGGCCGAACGCACGGAACGCGCTGACCGGAGCCGCCACCCCGCTCGGGCGTGTCACGTTCAAATAGATCGCGACATGGGCGCGCGTGGTGGCGCGAAGCACCGCTCGCTGCGTCCTGCGGGCCGCTCACGGAAATCGTCGCGCGCGCGACGGCCGAATAAGAAACCCTGGAATGGCCCGTATTGGGCGTCCAGAGCTCATCATGGTCTACCGAGTCGACTATCTCTTCGCGCTTTTGCTTGCAGGCGGTGTCTTGGGCGTCCTCTTGGCACGCCGCGCGCCCGGGCTCACGCCTGCTCGGGCAGCGCAGTACTATTTCGTCGGCTCGATGCTTTTGCTCGGGGGCCGGTGCCTCGTTTGCGTCGTTCGAAATGCGATGGCGAGTGGGCCGTGGTCGATGCTTGCCGCGGGTTTCAAGGACGCGGCGGTCGTGTTTCTCGGGGCGCTGATCGGTGGCGCGGCGGCGTCGAAATCGGCGAGGTGGGCCGTGCTGAGCGAACCGCCGGTGCTTTCCGCGCTCTGCATCTCCACCGGCGTCTCGTTCGCGATGCCATTTGCATTCGGAAGCTCGCCATCGTGGAAGGAGATGGCCTCGTTCTTCACGCTATCGGGATACTCGACGCCGCTTCTTCGCTTCATCATGACCGTGGAGGTTCTCGGCGGCCTCGCGCTTCTCGTGGACTGGATGGTGCCGTTCGCCGTCGTGGGTCTTACGCTCGACATGTTCGGCGCCATCTATACGCATGCGTACAACGGCGATTCGATCCACGACGATATGGATGCCTTCGAGCGCCTCGTGCGTTTAGGCCTCATCGCGACGCTCTGGCTCCTGCATCGGCGTCGGAGCGTGCCGGGCCAACGAAGCCCCTTGGTGGATGTCGCCATGGGCGCGGTCGCCTGTGCCGTGGCCGCGGTCGCAGGCGGCACCCTGCTGCACGCCCAAAAGCCTCCCGCTCCCTCGGCGCCCGCGCCGGCCGACGGATTCGACTATTTCGCCGGTGACTGGAGCTGTGCGGGCCAATTTGCGTCGGGCAGACCGATTGAATCCGATGTGCATTTCGAAAGGACGCTGAATGGCGGAGGCCTCCTTTTGCGGCACGATGATCGGCCGCCGAACCAGTACCATGCCGTTGCACAATGGCTTTCTGGCACGCCTACCTGGACGGCGACCGTGCACGATTCGTTCGGTGGAGCACGCGCATTCCATACCTCGGGATGGGATGGCGATCGCCTCGTGTGGGAAGGAATGGATCTAGTTTCCGAGACGCCGCGCATGCAGCACTTCATCTTTCAGCGCCTCGACCCGACCCATTTCGAATCGAGTTACGAGGTCGAACGCACCAGCGGCGACTATCGGCACGTCGACCGCATCACCTGCACACGGACCTCGCCCGCCGGCGAGGCCAAGTGACTCAGGTGGCGACGTGGCCCAGTCCCATTCGTCGCAACAAAGCGGCGATGCGGTCGACATGGCCCTGACATCGACGTCTCCGTCCAATTTGCCGGCCGACATTTGCGATACGCCTGGTACCAGTGATTTGACCGTGGAGGCGGGGACGTCGAAGTACCTCTTTCCCGGGGTCGCGGACACCTGCGACGCGCGAATCCCTCAGGAGCCTCCCCTGCTTCCCATCTGCATCCGCAAATTCGCGAACGTGACGATTGCGGGGCAACTTCTCGTAGAGTCCCAGAACGTCGCGGTGGCGATCGTCGCGACGGACACGTTCACAGTGGCCGGATGACGCGCGAGGCGGACCGCCCGATTCTCAATGGGGTCCAGGCGACGGCGCAGGCCACATCGGCCCGGGCGCGAATGGTGGACCTCCCAGCTCGGAGCCTCCCCGCGGTAGCGCCTACGGTCCCACGACAGGCACGCAGCTCGTGGCCGGAGCCAAAGGCGGCAACGCCCGTCGTCCCATGTTCGGCGGTGGAGGTGAAGGCGGCCATGGAGGTGGCGCGCTTCAGATTGCCGCATGCCGCGACCTCGTACTGGCGGGGCGACTCTCGGCGAGCGGTGACGGTGCCTTCCAGGGGCAGGACGGCTACGCGCAGTCGTCGCACTCGCCATCGGGGACGGACGGTGGTGGAGGCGGAAGCGGAGGTACCCTCTTGGTCGAAACGACCCGCGTCCGCCGGATTCCTACGGTGGTGGGGTAGGCGGCGGCGGCGGTGCGGTGGGACGCATCGTGATCAACCTGCCCGAAGGAGTCTCGTTGCCGGCGCTCGGCATCGATCCTCCGCCGGCCATCGGCACCGTCGCCACCCACTGATTCACGGCAATGTCACGGACAGACGACCTGCGGGCATCCTGCCGCGCACGTACCGGTGGTCGCGCCACAGGGCATGCAGCAATACGTGCCGGACTTGCAATTCCAATCGCTCGTGCACGAGGTGGGGGCGGCGGATTCACTTTGTTCGGTTCGAAGCAATTCGTTCACTTCGTTGGAATTCGGTTCGACGTCCGCCTCGCTCGACGTTGCACTGCTGCACGCGGGCAGCCACGCGAAGAGGGCCATGAGGGCGGCGATGGGGGCGTAAGCACGATTTCGTCGATTCATAGGGATAGTCCTCGTGAGAATTCGACGTTCCATCCTTTGGAACGCTTCTGATGTCCTATACGGACGTTCCCGAGGATCCCTTTATGACATCCAGGCATTTCGAGGCGGTCTCGAGAGACCATTCGCAAGAATATTGCAGTTGTGGCGCTAAACGTCATCGTCGTTCCGTGTGAACCATGCCGCCACGGCATCGACGAAAAGGCGCGTCTTCGGAACCAGCACCCCGCCCGGCGGAAACACCGCGTGAACCTTGACGCTGGGCGGCGTCCAGTCGCGCAAGACCGGCACCAACTGGTTCGTCGCCAGGTACGGCGCGACGAAATAGCGCGGCGACCGAAGGACACCGGCTCCCGCCACGGCGGCCCGGGCCGCCAGCTCGAAGCTGCTCACCGACAACCGCGGGGAGACCACGAGGCTTCGCCGCTTCGAGCCGGCGACGAACGCCCACTCCATCGGCCTGTCGCCGCGCGGCACGATGATCGTCGCGTGGCGATCGAGATCCTCGGGGCGCTTCGGCGTGCCGCGGTGCTCGAGGTAGCGCGGACTCGCATAGTAGCCGCCCGTGCACGAGCCGAGTCGCCGCGCAACCAGCGACGAGCCCGCGAGCGCGCCCACGCGTAGGCCAAGGTCGTAGCCTTCGCGCACCAGATCGATCGTTCGCAACGACGTGTCGAGTTGGACCGAAACCTCGGGGTAGCGCGCCAGGTACGGCACGACCACGCCCTCGAACAGCGCCCCCGCGAGCGACGCCGGCATCGTGATGCGCAAGAGCCCGGTCGGCTTCGACTTCGCGAGCTCCACGACCGCATCGGCGTCACGTGCAGCACCGAGCGCCCGCTGGGCGTGCTCGAGGTACGCGCGCCCCTCGTGGGTCAGGCGGAGCGTGCGCGTCGTGCGGACCAACAGCGAGACACCGAGCCGGGCCTCGAGACTCTGCACCCGCAGGCTGAGCGTGGCCTTGCGCGCGCGAAGGGTGCGCGCGGCGGCGGTGAATCCATTGGCCTCGACCACCGCGACGAACGCGGCCAATTCTTCGAGCGAGCTTCCGGATTGGTACTCCATCCGTGCCAGTATTGTGCTCTGGGCGTGGATTGTCAGCTTCGCTTCGCGAGCGCACGCTCATGCCCACCCTACATGCCGTCACTGTTCAGCGAATTCTCACTCAAAGGCATCACACTCAAGAACCGCATCGCCGTCTCGCCGATGTGCCAATATTCAGCCGAGAACGGCGTGCCGAATCCATGGCATGCCGTGCACTTGGGCGCGCGCGCCATCGGCGGTGCCGGCCTCGTCATCGCAGAAGCGACGGCGGTGGCGCCGGAGGGGCGCATCACGCCGGGATGCACCGGCTTGTGGAACGATGCGCAGGCCGACGCCTTCGCGCCCATCGCCGCATTCGTGAAGCGCTGCCAAGCGGTCCCCGGCATCCAGATCGGACATGCCGGCCGCAAGGCCTCGGCCAACCTTCCCTGGGAAGGCGACGACCACATGGCGCCGGATGACGAGCGCGCCTGGCAGCCCATCGGCCCATCGCCGATCGCGTACGGCGACAACCTGCCGCGCGTTCCACTCGCGATGAGCAAAGACGACATCGCGCGCGTCCGGACCGATTTCGTCGCGAGCGCCAAGCGCGCGCTGGCCGCCGGCTTCGAGTGGCTGGAGCTGCATTTCGCACACGGCTATCTGGGCCAAAGCTTCTTCTCCCCCATCGCCAACAAGCGCACCGACGAGTATGGCGGCAGCTTCGAGAACCGCATACGGTTCCTCGTCGAGACACTCGCTGCCGTGCGCGAAGTCTGGCCCGAGCGACTTCCCTTGACCGCGCGCCTCGGCGTCTCGGACTTCCATCCCGAGGGCCAGTCGATGGAGGAATCCGTCGAACTCGTACGGCGCTTCAAGCGCAATGGACTTGATCTGATCGACGTCAGCCTCGGCTTCAACTCCCCCGACGTCTCGGGCGTGCCGTGGGGACCAGGCTTCATGGTGCCCCTCGCCGATCGCATCCGGCGCGAAGCGGAAATCCCCACGGCCGCCGGTTGGTTCCTTCGCGAGCCCCAGCAGGCGCAGGACGTCATTGCGAATGGCCAGGCCGATCTCGTCGTCCTCGCTCGCGCCGAACTCGACGATCCGCACTGGCCTTATCATGCGGCCAAGGCACTGGGCGTTGCGATACCGCACACGGTACTACCGCCCCAATACGCGCATTGGCTCCAAAGAAGCTAGCGGCCCGGCGACTGCACAGTCGCGACGTCGCGAATCCATCTCAATCTGCCCAGCATCCGCAGTGCCCAGGTATCATTTCCGTCGTTCCAGTTCAGGGCGCGGCTCCGGCCGGGTACATCGTTCTGGACAATCCGAGCAAAACGGCTGGCACGCCGTGGTTGACACCGGCGTCTCCCGCCGATACGAAACTCATCGTACGCCCCAACGATCGGGTGGGCGCGACGAATCTCGTCGTGGGTACTTCGGACGTCTCGGTCACGGCGGACCAATTCGTCGAGTTTCAACTCAACTTTACCGGTTCGCCCGGCGGCCAACGAACCGTGACCCTGCCTGCGGTCAACACCGGGCTCCGTGGCATCTACAACGGCACGGACAAAGATCTCGCCTTCAAGGTTGCGGGAGGCAGCCAGACGGTTCTCGTGTCGCCGAACACGCGAACGCTCGTTGGCTCGACGGGCAAGGAAATCTTCAAGGCGACCTAGCCCGTCGTTGGCGTGTGCCGGAAGCGGCGAAGGAGTCGTTCGTGCTCGGCACGAAAAACGTCCCCATCGCCGCTCATGGGCATCGTAACGGTGCGGATACTTCTTCAGGAAAGGACGATATCACCCTCGACTTCGGAGAGGGCGAAGCGCGCCATGGCGAGGTTGGCCTTACCGCGGTCGAGCGCAACGTAGAAGAAGATGCTGGGGCGGTTCTTGAGCGGGCGGATGATATGATATTGCTTGCCGAGCGAAATGAGGATGTCCTCGATGTCGTCGCGCAGGTTGAGCGCCTTCATCGCCTTGCGCTTCGCCCGGACGACCTCCGAGTTCGCCGCGGCTGCGAGCTCGAGGTTGATCGGCCCGCCTCCGAGGCTGCCGAGACACATGCCACTCTCCGAGTCGACGACCGCAGCGCCCACGAAGCCCTCGGTGTTCTCGATTTTGCCCAGCGATTCCTTGATCGTGTTTGCCATGCCTTTTGCTCTTCTCCGTTAATTGCCCATTTGTATTTCGAATCGACACATCATCAAAATTCGCACCTTCGCACGCCCTACCTCAGTGGTTCAGGGTGCTCGTGCAAGGCATCGCGGCGTGAACACGCGCGTGCGACGTCCGGTTCCAAAACAGATTATGTACAAGTCGTGCCTTGTCAATGCACGCTTCGATGACCAGACGCAATTGTGTAGTCGCGCGAGGGTAGCCCACGCAGGCTCGGAGCCGTTGTCTCGACAGACAGGACACCGGCGAAGGCTCGTTGCGAGTGTTGAGGTCTCCGATCGCAAGAGCTCGATTTCGGCACCTGGACGCTCTGCACGGAGCACGCGCAAACCCCCGTGTTCTGCCGGTCGCGGTACCGGTAAAGCGTCAATTTTCTCATGTGGCCGAGAGTCAAAATATTCACGGACCGACGAACTGCCGAGCCTCGGCGGTACATGGCGATTTCCGACTGGCGATAATTGCCAGTGTGATTCGTCACTAGCCAACTTCGATGAATCGATTGCAACTCGATGGTGCGTTCATCGCAGCAATCGCCTTGCCTCGGACGAGCCAGGGGGCCTAAAATCGCGGGGCGAGATGGCGATGGGCACGGCTGAGCACGCGGCGAGATTGAGCGGGACGGTATTCGTTTCCGGCACGCGAATGCTCTACGTGGGCCCTCTCGTTGCCACGGAGCACCACGCACACCACGCGGCCCAGGTCGTCATCGCGCCGCAGGGGCTGTACATCGAGGACGGTGCCAACGGACGCATTCACACCCGCGCGGCCGTCATTCCCCCGCGCCGGCTCCACGGCCATAGCGCGTGTGCACATGCCGCGCTGCTGTTCCTCGACGGAGACGAACTGGCGAGCCGAAAGCTTTCTCGCGATGCCGACCCCCGGTGCGAGACGTGGGGCCGCGCCCCATTCGACGCGAACGTCCCGCGCGATCCCACGCCGGAGATGGCCCGCGCTCTCTTGGCGGCGATCCTCGCCGCCATCGACCCGCGTCAGCCACCGGAGCCGCGCCACCCGGCGGTACGGCGGATGTGCGCGTACCTCGACGGATCCGACCACGTCAACCTCGCGAGCGTGTCGCAGGAGGCCGGGCTCTCGCCGCGGCAGATGCGCCATGCTTTCGCGCAGGACATCGGGCTCCCCATGCGTGCGTATCTGCGCTGGAAGCGCTTGCGCCGAGCCATCGCCGCGGTGGAGGCGGGGGCGAGCTTGAGTGCCGCCGCCACCTCCGCCGGGTTTGCGGACAGTGCCCATCTGAGTCGCGTCTTCCGGGAGCAATTCGGGATCACGCCCACCCAGGGGCTGAGCTCCATCACGTGGCGGACGCTCGACTGACGAGGAACTCGGGGAGTCCGTCCCTCCGACGCGGCATCCCGCATTGGTACATGATGGCGTCCACGTTTCCGCGATGATGAATCGTGTGGGTGAGCACGTGCCCGATCATGGTGGCGGCGCTCATGCTCACCACTTTTCCGTCGGTAAAGCGCACATCGCGAGGGCGCGAAAGCTCCTCGGGCTGGAGCGATGTCGCGATATCCACGTACCAGCGGTCGATGGCCTCGGATGCGCGATCGAGCTCCTCGAGCGTGGGAAGCACGGCGCTCTGCGTGGACTCGTAACCGTGCGCCCTCCCCTCCAGGTGCGCCTGAAAAATGCGGCTGACGACCTGGACGTGGTCGAGGACCCGCACGATCAAGTCTGCGCCATTCTGGGATTTGAACGAATCGACTTCGCGAAGGGCGCCAAAGAGCTGGCGGTTGGCCCACGCGAGGTGTGTAACGAGCGTTTGGAGCATGCTTCCGAGCGTAGGCCGCGATGGGACCGTGCGCTTGAACGCAACGGCGGACTCCGACGGACGACCACCTGGAAGCGGTCGGCACCGTCGTCAAGGCCGGACGCACGCTCACCGTCTGCCATCTCGATGTCTTCGGAGTGCAGAGCGGTGAGCGAAAGCTCGTGGCGACGGGCCAGCAGACGCTGATCTGCCTCCGCCAGGAGCCCGAAATGAATCACGCGTCGGCGGCGTCCTGATCGACCAGGCGGATATCGATCTCCAGCGTCCCGCCGAGGATCGCCGCGTAGCGACGGCATACCTCGATGGCCTCGTCCATTCCCGAGAGCGTCATCACGGCGAATCCGCCGAGTAGCTCCTTCGACTCGGCAAACGGACCGTCGACCATGCGCATGTCGTTGTTCGTGAACACGAGCCGCTTCGCTTGATGGCTGGGTCGCAGTTGCAGCGTTTTCACGAGCACGCCGGCCTTGGTCATTTCGGTCTTCAGCCGCGTGAGGTCGGCCTTCTGCTTCGGGGTGCGCCCGCCGGATTCGGTGGCTTCGTCGGCCTTGTCGATGAGAAGGAATTGAAGCGGCGGGTTCGCCGGCGGGGGCATCAGCCCGATGTCCCAAGGCTCGTTCACCTTGCCGAGCTCGATCTCGCCGTTGCCGAGAATCTTGCCATAGCGCTCCGCCCAACCGATGGCCTGCTCCCGCGTCTCGACCTTCAATTGCAGCGTCGCCGAAGGCAGTTCGCGCTCGCCCTGGTAGGGACCGTGCTTCACGGTGCAATGCCCGTCGCGGAAGAGGAGGCGCGTGCGTGACGCGCTCCCACTCAGGCCGGCGCCGTCGACGAAGCGGCCCGTCTTGGCGAACTCGCCGATGAATTCGCCCATCTTGGTGACCAGATCCATTGGCGGCGGTTGCCCTGCTTCGGTTTGCGGATCGTTCTTGTGCATGATCATGAAACGCATGTTCGACTCCTGGGTGGGCCAGCAACCGCCGGCCATTCCATGACACGACGAACGACGCTCGGGTCAAGCGACAAGACGGACGATCTTTTTGTAACCACCTGAAACTACTACACTATTCGAACGGTCGACTTTTTCGTGCGACAAGGCCGGGCGGCGTGGCTCTTAAGGCGCGAAAGGAAGGTTCGACATATGGAAAGGTCCAAAAACCCCGCGTTGCTTGGCCCGGCCGTGCTGGCGGCCACGCTGGCCGTGGGGTGCTCCGCGGCCGATGGCGGCAACGATGCAACCCTGGGAGCGGATGCCATCGCCGCGGCGGACGGCAGCCTGCTCTGCACCAACGCCTCGTTCGCGCCCGGGGTGGTGCTCCCCGTCGACTATCCGTACGCCACGATCGCCAAGGGCGACTTCAACGCGGACGGACGACTCGACCTGGTGATGCCCGAGTACAACAGCTACAGGGTCAAGGTGTATTACGGGAACGGGAACGGCACGTTCTCGGAACCGCGCAGCTTTCCCACCGGAAGAAGTCCCAAAGAGGTTGCGGTGGGTGACTTCAACGGGGACGGCAAGCCCGATCTCGCGGCCGTCACCGAGGACGGCGTGAACGTCTTGCTCGCCACCGATGGCGGTTCGTTCTCCCCTGCGATCACCTACTCCTTGGGTGAATCTCCAAACTCGATCACCTCGGGCGATTTCAACGGCGACGGGCGCATCGATCTCGCCGTATCGAACTCGCGGGACAGCTTCAGCGTTCTTCTGGGCGACGGATTCGGCGCATTTTCAGGCACGATGCACTATCCCACGTCCCTCTTTCCGAAGAGGATCCGTGCGGCCGATTTCAATCGCGATGGCAAATCGGACATTGCCCTCGTCCAGTACGACGGTGTCCTCGTCATCCTCACGGCAAAGGACGATGGTAGCTTCTCGGCCAGCACCTCATATGCCAATTACAATTCTCTCGAGATCGGCGACTTCAATGGGGATGGAAACCCCGACGTGGTGGGCACCGATTACTCCAACCTCAACGTCATGATGATCAACGTCATGATGGGCGTCGGAAATGGGACCTTCTCGCCAAAAACCTCCTACCGAGCCGAAAACAAGCCCGGCCCCGTCTCCATCGGCGATTTCAACGGCGACGGCAAACCCGACCTCGTTGCTTCCGACACCGGAACGGGCGACGCGAGCATCCTGTTCGGGCATGGAGATGGCACCTTCTCGGATCCGAATACGTATCCTTCGGGCGGTTTCGACCCCACCACGAGCGTGACGGGCGACTTCAATTCGGATGGGCGCTCGGATTTCGCGATCGTAAACCGGGGTTCATCTCGATCGGCCATTTACGTCTCCCTATGGGCCGAGCAAGGAACGCTCTCGCAGAAGGTCAGCTACCCGGTTGCAGGCAGCGCCGACTCCCTCGCCACGACCGACTTCAATGGGGACGGGATCTTCGATCTTGCGGTCGCCGTTTCCGACCTCAATAGGGTGAGCGTCCTGCTCGGCAACGGATCGGGCGGCTTCGGGGCGGAGCGCTTTTATGCGGTCGGAAGCAGACCCGGATCGGTCGGCGCCGCCGATTTCAACCGCGATGGCAAATCCGATCTGGCGGTCGCCAACGTGGACGGCAAAAGTGTGAGCGTCCTGCTCGGCAACGGCGATGGAACCTTTGGGACCGCCACCAATTTTCCGACGTTCGCGCGCACCGAGTTCGTGCGAACGGGCGACTTCAACGGCGATGGTAATCCGGATATTGCGGTCGCCACCCTCAGCACCGACAGCGTCGGCCTTCTACTGGGAAACGGATCCGGACGATTTTCCCCCGTCACCACGTACGTAGCCGGGGACGCGCCAACCTCGCTCGCCACCGGAGATTTCAATGCGGACGGGAAGCTCGACATGGCGGTCGCCAACAGCGGCACCAGCGACGTGAGCATTCTTTTGGGCAAAGCGACGGGAGGTTTCGCGGTTCCGACGAAAACGACGACGGGGCCCCAGCCTCAATCGCTGACGACGGGCGACTTCAATGCGGACGGCAAGCTCGATCTCGCGGTCGCGAATGCCCTGGATGTAAGCATCTCATTGGGAAACGGCGACGGAACCTTTTCGACCTCGGCGACGAGGTACACCATTGGACGCCCGACGGGGGAAATCGCAATGGGTGATGTCAACGGGGATGGGAAAGCCGATTTGGTCGCGTTGGGCGGCGGAAAGGCCAGCGTCCTGCTTGGAAAGGGAGATGGCAGCTTCCAGGCGCCGATCCATCACCAGGTCGACAAGACGGCGTTGGGTCTCACCATGGGCAAATTCAATGCGGATGACAAATGGGATATCGCCGTCACCAACACGCCCCTGCCCTTTACCAGCAAGAGCTACGTAAACGTCTTGCTCGGGGCCAACTGCGGAATCTGATCCTACAGCGCCCAGCTCACCTTGGCCCCGCGCGGTCCGGGATCGGGCATGGGCGTTTCTTTTAGAGCCTCCACGAGGCAATCGATGACCGGGGCGCCCTCGCGCGCCCCTTCCGGAGGCGGCGCGATCCCAACGGCCACGATGTGACCGTTGGTGAGGTTGCCCTTCTTTCCGTGCTTCGGCGCCGCCGGCCGTTTCCGCGGCGGCTTGTGGCCATTCTTCGCCTTCGCGACCGGGGGCGCGGGCGGGGGCCCCGACGTGACGTAGGCCGTCACGTTGAAGATGCCCGCAACGCCCCCGCGGCAGCTCCGAAACTTTGCCTGCTTCGATGTGAGTGCGTCCTTCAGGTCGTCGACCGTCCACGCCAGCGGACTGCGGGCATTGCTCGGTACGGCAAACCCGAACGATTTCCGCACTTCGGCCTCGCCTCCCACGGGTCGTGGCCAGGTCGTCTCGCTCAACACGCGCACGAGGCATTGCTCGGTCACGTGATCTCCGAGCGATGTCTCCTCCACATAGACGTACCGTGCGCGCCCGTCTTCGCCGATGCGAAGCAAGAATTTCACATCGCCCGCCAGCCCACGGACGTGTCGAACGCGCGCGGTGTGACACCGCTGCAGCGATGCGAGCTGGCCGTCGAAGACCGCGTCGACGGCCCCCGGCTCGATCGAGCCAAGCTGCCCCTCGACCCGCATCGCGCGCTCGGGCTCGGGCGACGGCGCGACGGCGATGGCCGACGAGACTTCGGGCGCCGGCTGTTGCTCGCGCGGACGAGGAAGTGCAGAGCCGCCGCAGTGGGCCAGCCCGCAGCCTACGAAGAGAATCGCGAACGCGTGGTGGTTACGAGTGCGCAGAACTCCATTGTACCAATGTCGAGCCCACATTCGCCAGCCCTCTGCAGGGTGCTCATCGGCGCTGGCTTCGTGTGCCTATCGACATCGCTCAACCTTCAGGGTGTGCCTTGGGGAATTTCCAGGCGCCATCGAGAATTTCAGTGCGAGGGCGAAAGAGACGCACCGTGTAGTTCCACCCCTTCATGATGGGTAGGCAATTGGGAATTTTGCCATCGCAGCCTCCGAACCGGATGGTGACCGAGCCGTCCGCGCCCGCTTTCGCGTTCATCTTGCTGACGGAATAGGTATTGTAGGCATTGGACTCCAAGTAGCCCTCGGCATTGTAGACGGTGACCGACCAGAAGCCGTCGACGGGCACGTCCTTGACCGTGAGGGTATGGACGGTGGTGCCATCGTTCCGCTCCGGCGTAATCGGTAGGTAGAGGCCATCCTTCTCGGGAAGGCCGCCCCAAATCAACGCCGTTCCGATCAGGTGCCGCATCGGATCCACGTGATCCGCCTTGGCGCCGAACATACGCCGGGTATCGGAAACGGTCTCACCCAGCTGCAAGAGCGCCGTGCGTACCTTCTTGAGGCTCGTCTCGTCCCAATTGGGGACTTCGAACGTGCCGGGGCTTCGCTGGCTCACCGTCAATTTGTCCTGCAAGGCGTGTATCTGCTGCGCATCTTGCGGATTGGCCGGATCGAGCACCATGCGCACGACGACCATGGCGTATCGAGTCCCGATCCCCTCCCTCGTCAGGGTGTACGTGCCCGCGTCGTAGAAGACGGCGGGGGTGTACTGATCCTCATTGACGACCTGCATCACCATGAAGCGATGGCCGGGGTCGGGCAGCGTAATCGTCACCGGCCCTGCATCGAAGTCGAACACGGCGAACGAATACAGGGTGTCACGATTGCCCCGAACGATCCCCCGGTTGACGATCGGCGCTAGCTCGCGGCCATGCTTGAATTGGCCCAACGTGCCCGCTTTCACCGTTCCGGCAAAGTAGACGTCCGTCTGCGCGCGGTTGTAGTTGTCGATGGTTACCGGGGCAGCAGAGTTCGACGGCGGCTGCGACGGAGGCTGCGCATGCGCGGCACAACTCGTCGCCGCCAGCGCCATGGCCGGGGCAACGCTGGCCAAGATACGGAAATTTGTCATCGCTAGGATCTCCTCGTTCGGTGTGTCGAACGGCAGGCATGAATTTGTTCTGCGCGGGGGCACGCCAGTAGCCGTCGAAACCGAGAAGGACCTTCCCATAAATGGGATAATCGGCGCCCGAACGCGGTACGCTTCGCCGGAGCGAGGCGAACGCGCATGGCGGATCTAAATTCACTGGCGATTTTCGCCAAAGTCGTCGAGGCGAAGGGGTTCGCGAAGGCGGCCCGACGCCTCCATATGCCGCTCTCCACCGTGAGCCGCCGCGTCGCGGAGCTCGAGGTCCAGCTCGGCGTGCGGCTGCTCGAACGGTCGACGCGCAGTCTGCGGCTGACCGACGTCGGCGCGGAGGTCTTGGAGCATGCTCGACGGAGTGCCGAACTGAGCGAAGCCGTCGACAACGTCGTCTCGAACCAGTTGTCCTCGGTCGAGGGGGTCTTGCGGATTTCGGCGCCGCTGAGCACCTCGGACACGCTGGTCGCTCCGCTGCTTGGCGCATTCCAGTCGACCTACCCCAATGTCCGAGTGCAAGTCTTCATCACCAATCGGTTCGTCGAACACATCGCCGATGGAGTCGATCTCGCGTTGCGCGTCGGGCCTCTCCGCAATTCGTCGTTGGTGGCCCGGAAGATCCTCACCTTTCGAAATCAGCTCGTGGCGAGCCCCGCGTACCTCGAAAAGGTCAAGGCTCCGAGATCTCCCAGGGATCTGCTCGATCACAAGCTGGTCGCCTTCACGCACTGGGGGCTCGGCGTTCGCTGGACCTTTCGGCATCGAGGCAAGAAAGATCCGGAAACGCTGTCGTTCGAGCCACATCTCTCGATGAACGACTACAGCGGTCTTGCCGCCGTCCTCTTGTCCGGTGTTGGCATCGGCGATCTTCCACCGGTTGTGCAACCTGCGTTGGTGCGTGACGGGCGGCTCGTCGAAGTCATGCCCGACTGGCACTTTCCCACGTCCGATTTGTCCGTCGTGCATTTGAGCAATCTTCATATGTCGCGACCGGTACGGCTGTTCAAAGAATTCGCCGTCGACGTCGCGCCCACGCTCTTTCCGGGGCTCCCCAGTTAGCGAATCCCCGCGGGCTTCTCATGTTGAGCCCGCAACAGCTTTTCGCAAGCGTTTTTCAAGCCGAACCGATGTTCCAATCATCAGTTTGAAACGATCGTTTGACAACGTCGGGACCGAGGGTCATACAAGGGGTGTTCGAATCAGCAAGGCGATCGACGCGCTCCGTTCACGAGCGTTCGCGCCCTGATGCGTGCATCCCGACGTGGCGGCGGCGGGTGCATCGATTTGCCCATTCCGCCGACCCGTAAAAGCGAGGACTGCCGTTCATGATGCACAACAATGGCCATAGTCGGATTCGACGCGCACATGCTTTGAAGGCTGCGCTGCTTGCAAGTGCCTTGGTGGCCGGACTGACCGCGGCCTGCGATTCCGACGATTCGAGTTCGCCCCCGGCGACGCCGCCGCTGCAGCAGGATGGCGGGGTGGAATCCGGGACGCAGCCGCGCGAATGGTGGAACCTTGGATTCAAGGACGAACTGTACAACGAAATAACCCTCTTCTATCTCGGGCAGACGTGGCATCAGGCCGCCGACGTCGGGGAGGTCCTCGAGACGGCGGCCCGCGTCGACGAGTTGGACCCCAAGAGCTGGACGCGCGAATGGAGAAAGACCGCGGAACGCCTCGGGCTGCTCGCCCAGGAAAGCGAGCGCAATGGCCATCCGCTTTCGGCGAGCCACGCCTATCTGCGCTCGGCCACGTACTACCGTGCGGCGCTCCATCACTACGACGGGCCGATGACGACGGAGGGTGCGCACGAGATTCGCGAATTGGCGCAGCGCGAAGTCGATTCGTTCGGCAAATACCTCACGCTGTCGAAATCGCCGTGTGAGGCGGTGAAGATTCCTTACGAGAATACGACGTTGCCGGGCTATTTCTGCAAGTCGTCCGTAGCGACGGGCCGAGCACCGACCTTGCTCTATATGCAAGGACGTGACGGGTGGGCCGAGGATGGCCGATTCATCGCCGACGAGGCGATGAAACGCGGATACCACGTGCTCATGTTCGACGGGCCGGGCCAGGGCCAGGTGGTGCGGCTGCAAGGCCTGCCGTTCCGGCCGGACTGGGACAAGGTCGTGACCCCCGTGGTGGACTATGCCATATCCCGCGCCGAGGTCGATCCGGCCTACGTGGGGCTGATGTCGCTGAGCATGGGCGGATTCCTCGGTCCGCGCGCGGCCACGCAGGAGCACCGGCTGCGCGTTCTCATTCCGAACCCGGGCGTCATCGATTGGAGCGCCAACATGGAAAATGCATTGGATCCGGCACTGCTGGCGCTGGTCGACACGGACGAAGCAGCCTTCAATGCGAAAATGGACGAATTGATGAAGCGCAACCCGCTATTGAATTGGGGCATCCCTGATTTCATGTGGCACCACGGTGTGGATACGCCGGCAAAACTCATCAAGGACCTGCGACGCTACAAGATGACGCCGGCCGAAGTCGGCAATATCACCGCGCACACGTTGGTGGTCAACGCGCAGGCGGAGGGCCGCGGGCAAGCACAGGAGCTCTTCGACGCCATCAAGTCGAAGAAGGATTACCTGCTGTTCACCGCCGCCGAGACGGCCCAGTTCCACGATCAACCGGGCGCCGAGGCGATCGCGACCCACCGCATCTTGGAGTGGCTCGAAGGCTCCTTCTCCAAGGCCCCGTAGTCAGGTGACTACACCGGTAGCTTCGGCCGGATGACGACGGAGGGCGCGGAGCGTTCGCCCTCGCCGTGGTAGACGACCTCGATGTTGTTGCCGTCGGGGTCGAGGAGGAATGCGGCATAGTAACCCGGGTGGTAGTGGCGCTCGCCCGGTTTGCCGTTGTCGCGACCACCTGCGCCGAGGGCGGCGGCGTGGACCCGGTCGACCTCGGCGCGGTCCGCGGCCTGGAAGGCAATGTGAATATGCGAGGGCGGGTCCTTTTCGGCCGGTGACAGGCACAATTCGTCGGCGTAGACGAGCCAGGGCGCCAGTTCGACGAGCTCGCGGCTGAAGACCGCGAGAATCGCGGCGTAGAATCGCTTGCTTGCTGCAAAATCGGCACAGCGCAGTTGGATGTGATCGATCAATCGTCCGCGATGAATTTCCATTTCGTCGTCCTTTCCGAGAATCAAGCCGAGGATGATGACGCGCCCCGCACATTGGTGTACCAAAAAGGGTCGCCATGCGTGCATCGCTTGCTCGAGTCGCCCATCACGCCCGTACGTCCCAGGCACCGCCCGAGGCGGAGTCCGAGCGGTTCTGGTATGGGGTCGCGCAGCCGTTCCTAGGCTTGCGTGTGCTCTGGCAGCAGCCGTTGCTGCGCAAACGGGCGATCGCGCCTGCGCTGTTGGTGCTCGCGGTGGCCGCCATCGGGGTCATGAGCAAGAGGGATCCGGCCCCGCACCATGTGCTCGTTCGCTACTATGCGGCCATCGCCGGGTTGGCGTCCCTGCCCTCGGTGCTGTTCGCCAACACCTACGAGCGCCTGGCCGCCGATGCCTCGCACGTGTTTGGCTTCGGCGAGGCGACGCCGTTGCTATCGCGCTTCTCGTCGCGCATCGTACGGATGGTCCAAGCGGCCATTCTGGTGGCCCTCGGCGCCGCACCGTTCTTGTTCGTGGTACGCACCGTGCCGCTCGCCGGTGACGTGCTTGCCTTCGTCGCCTCGGGCGCGTGGAGCGTGCATTGGATCGTCGTCGAGGCGCTCGACGGCGCCCGCGTGGTCCAGCCGCACGAAGGCGAGCCGCTTCTGCCCTGGTTCGCCGCCTGGACCGCGTTCCCCATTTGGGAATCGACCCCCGCGTTTTGCCGCCGCATCGTGCACAAATTCGGGCGCGTCCTCACACGCCTGTCGAAGCCGTGGGGCGAGGAGATCACGCTCGTCGCCCGCCACCCCTGGCTTGCCGTAGGCTTCGGCCTGGCGACGGCGGTGCTGTTGGCCGTGCCCATTGCGAATCTCTTCTTGCGGTCCGCGGTCCTCGTGGGGGCCGTGCATTTACGCGGACAGCTGGCGCAGCGCGAGGCGTGAACAGGGGCTCGGGCTACTTCTTCCGGTCGACCGGCACGCCTCCCGCACCGGCGGGGAGCGCGGCGAACCGATCGACGAGGTCGTCCATGGTCTTGGCGTCATCCGCGACGAACAGAAACAGGTAAGACTTCGCCGTGCGTGGCGCCGCATAGACGAAGCCTCGCGAACCGCTGGTGAGCAACGGCGCGGGCAGCGCACGTTTGCTGGCCGGCGCGAGCTCCTCCAGGACCGAAGGTGGAACGGGGCCCTGAAGGAAAAGCGCCACGTTCTCGAACGGGTGCGCGGTGAGAAAAGCCTTTGCCTCGACGTCGAGCGAAGCGTATTCGCGAAGATTGGGAAATCCCGCCCACGAGGCATCGCGCAGACGCTGCGCCGCCCCCGCGAACGAGGGCCCAGCAATCGATACATGACTATGCAGGTAATCGATGGGGCGCGGCCGGCCTCCGTCGTACGAGGCCTGCGCCGCGGCACGGAAGACGCGCCGGAACTCGGGCGACGAAACGAGCGTCCCTCGATCGAGAACGTCTTGCATGGACGGCAGCAACTCGCGCGCGAGCGATCCCGCGGCACGGTAGTGAATGAAGCCTCGCGCAACTTGCGCCGTGAACGCCTCGGGCGAAGAGTAATGCCTGCCCACGATCCCATTGCCGAGTGCGGCCGCAACCGCCTCGTCGAGCATTCCGAACGAGGCCACGGCAAACGGATCGTCCGAAGCGCAAACGTCGGCCAGGAACGCGGCTTGGCGTTGCGGGTCCATTCGGAAAAACAAATAGTGAAACAGTTCGTGTGCAACGACGTCGATGAGGCTTTCCGGCGTCCCGTCTTCGGGAGCCTCGACCGCCGCATCGCCCTCGAGTTGATACGCCACGTGGAATTTTCGGGCCGAACGCGGTTGAACCAGGACGTGGATCTGGAACGTCGTCCCCGGAGGGAGGTCGGCCTCGTAAAAATGAGCCGCCTTCTCGATGGTCGAGTCCAAAAAGGAATCGCCCAGCAGGCGCCGAAATCCGTCGAAGAACACCGACCCCGCCGCGAATCCATGCTGCCGCCACCACTCTCCAAAACGAGGCGCGAAGCGCTCGAGCACGTCCCGGAGGCCTTGCGCATCGCTATCCGTCGACAGCAGCGCCATCGCCTCTTGGTAGGCGTCGGGCGTCCGCGCCCGGAGGCCGGCAATCCGCTGGCGCTCCGCCAAATCGAAAATACCGGACGGCGCCAACAACGCCTGCGCAGGTCGCGGAATATCGACGCGCCGCAGCTCACCTCCGTGCTTTGCGCGCAAGGCCTTCCACCGCGCGAGCGCGGCTTCGTCCGCCGCATCGAGCTGGAATGTGGCCCATAGCTCGCGATAGATGGGCTGCGCGCAAAGCGCTGCGCCCGAAATGCAGTCGAGTTGATAAATGAGATTTGGCGCTTCGGCGAGATGAAGCGCATAGCGGAGGCGGTGTCCCTGGATCAGGGCATCCCGCTCGAGCGTCGGACGCGGTGCCATCGGAATCGCGCGAGGCGGTTCGGCGGACGAGCGGCCCGAACACCCTGTTCCAAGCAGGGCGAGAATCGCCACGACGGCGATGCCCCAACGGAGGTCCAGGCCCGGGCTCGTCGCTTGGCTGTCTGACATTCGACGCATCCTAACGCATGGAAACTCGCGCTTAACCGACACGAATTCACGGGGCCGGCGGAACGCTCGTTCACTACATCCCACGCAAATGTAGCGAATCGCGCCCGATCGACATCCCAGCGCGGTATTTTTCATGGCGCAAGGCCGATCATCGCCGCGTTCTGCGCAGGATCGCCCGACGGGGAGGCCGACTCGTCGGTGTTGGTACGGCCGGTGCTAAGAGCCGATGCCTTGACGGCGCTTCGACAGATAGCGCCAAAACGTTAATCACTAAGGATTCTTCCATGCGTCGATTGAATATCCAATTCTTGGCGGCTCTCATCGTTCCATTGTCCATCGTGTTCTTCTCGATCGCCGGGTGCTCCAGCGATTCCAACGACGACTCGGGCAATCCCCCTGGAACCAACGATCCTCCGGTTGCGAAGGCAGACTGCGATTCCAAGTGCGGGTCGAAGGCAACGAGTTGTGGAATCTCGGACGCGCAGGCAAAGCAAGTGTGCGCGAACATCTGTGGGGCGGCAACGGAGAGCCAAGTAAACTGCCTGCAAGCGAAGTCTTGCTCCGAGCTTGCGGCCGCCGAGAGTTTCGAAGCGGCTTGTCCGAAAGCTACGCCACCGCCAGGCGGGGGAGACCCCGGAAAAAAGCAATTTGGTGATTCTTGCGTCTGCCCCGGTGTGGAATCGGAGAATGCGCAAGGGTATTGCTCGGGAACGAATGCTCCGTGCAGCGCCGGGCTGGGATGCGTCTATACCGGCGGCAAAGGAGCAGGCCAGTGCATGGCCGATAGTTGCTGCAGCAAAACCACCTCGGAATGCGAAAACGATTCTTCGCTCCTGACCCAATGCCAACAAGGGCAATGCAGAAAAGTCGGCTACATCGGCTTCTTCTGCAAGAAATAGCCAATCCGATGATCCGCATCGAGCCCATGCGCACGTCGGTGTCGCATGGGCTCGTGCCCAAGAGAAGTGTGAATTGCCATTTCACTCGATGAATAGCTAAATTCGCACCACATTCACGTCGCGCGCTCGTGTATAGGCACGTTCGGTAGGTGAAACACGATGCGTTCGATGATTGTTTTTTGCTCATTGCTCGTTGCGACCGCTTGTTCGGGCTCGGAGAACTCGGGCGGTGGCACGGGGGGCGATGGCGGCACGGGCAGCGACAGCGGCCGTAGTGACATCGGCAACGATGGCGGCGCGGGCAGCGAAGGCGGTGGTGGAGACGCCGGTGCCGATGGTGGGGGTGTCGCTCAGCCGAGCTATCAGGACGGGCCGCGCCTCAAAGCACGCACCGTGCGGACCGCGGATGGCGCGCACGGATTCTATGGTTGGTACGACGCCCAGCTCGACATCGATTGCTTCGCGGGCAATGCCTCCGACGGCTCGAGCCGCTGCGTGCCGTGGGGTGGCCTTGGCGCCACCAACCGATACAGCGATTCGAGTTGCAACACGCTCCTCGCCGTCGGCGGGTGCGAGCACGGCGCGCTCCCCAAATACGCTGGAGTGTTCGGCAGCGGCTGCAACGCAGGTCCCTCGTACCACGCGGTGGGCTCGCGTTACACGGGTACCGTTTATTATTCGTCGGGAGCGGATTGCGAGGTAACGGCGTCGCCGTCGCAGCCGAATTGGAACTATTACAGCATGGGCGCCGAGACGGCCCCGGCGTCGTTCGTCTCGTTCGCAACGCCCACCAAGAGCCCCGCAACCGCGCGCCTCCAGATGAACGTCAGCCACGCAGGTGACGGCGCGACGGGATTCAGCTCGTGGCACGATACGCAGCTCGACGTCGACTGTTTGTTCACGGCCACCGGCGATGGGCAGGAGCACTGCCTCCCCAATACCATTCACGGCTACACGGGATACCTCTTCGCCGACAGCACGTGTTCGCAAACACTCGCCAATGCCAGCAGCTGCTACGATTCGGTCATCCGCTACGCGATGTCGCCGGCCGACCGCAGCCAGGCGACGTTCTCCGAGGTGACAGGGAAGCACCGCGGCACGGTCTACGCGCTCAACGGCAACCAATGCACCGCGTACACCGGCCCGCTTTCCGCCTTCGATGTGAAGCCGGCCCCACTCAGCCAATTCGTCAGTGGCACGCTTACCGTTGACGGCGACGCCAGCGGCAGCCGCATCCAGCGCAAGACCGCCGTATCGACGGACGGCGTGCGCCAGCCGCGCGCCTGGTACGACACGGAACTCGCGACCGAATGCACCTTCAACACCGCCGGCGACGGCAAGCTGCGCTGCATGCCGACGCTCTCGACGGTCGACGACAACTTCTTCGCGGACTCCGGGTGTACGCAACATCTCGCCCGGGACATCTCCGGCCCGGCGAAGTTCGCAGTCTACGAGGCGACGGCCACATGCGGCGTCACCTATTATCAACTCGGCACCGCGCACAGCGGCACTGTCTACTTCAAGAGCGGGAATAGCTGCACCGTCTACACCGGCGCGCAGGAGATGCACCGGGTCGGCGCCACCATTCCGGTGACCTCCTTCGCCGAGGGACTCCTTACGACCGAGAAATAGCACGACTACGGCAGGTCGCCCTCGGAGCCCGTTGAAAAGGTCTGCACGATCTCCGACCAATGGGGCCGAACCCAGCGGGTCTCTTTGAAGTCGCCGTGCGTGTACTCGTCGATCGCCCGGCGCCAGAACGCCGTCGCGTCGGGGTTCTCCTCTCGCTGCCGGACCTCCCACGGACCCCGGAAGCGGTCGAAGGCCGCGAAGGCGGCGGCCCGGCCCACGCCGTGCCGCCTGAAACGCCGGAGGACGAAGAACTCCGTCATGTCGAAAACACCGCTCTTGCCCGAGATCTTACTGCGTGCCGCGATCAGCGCGAAGCCAGCAAGATGGTCATCGACCCGGAGCAAGAATGGATGTCTCCATTCGTCTACCCAATACGGCGCGAGATCGACGTTCGCGAAGCGCCCGTCCTCGTCGAGGTACATCTCGAGCACTTCGCTGAAGTCGTAGGCGTAGAACTGCACCAAGTTCTCCAGCAGCCCCCGCTCGTTGCTGGAGGCCGGCAGGAACGACAGGCTTGGTGGTTGCTGGGGAAGGCGCGTTCTCACTGCTCAAGAGAGCCTAGCATGTTGGAGAACCTTCCCTAGATCGCGGGCCGACGACCTTCGCGGCAAAGACGTTGAGCAAAATTCGCGACGTCACGACAGGAATCGACGTCCGTCACTTGACCCCAAATGCATCGGCCACGAACGCTGGCCGCATGGGAACTCGATTATTTTTGCCGTTACGGCGTACTACCCATACGAATCCCTCGGGTGCTCGTTTGGCACTCGTCGTGGCGCTGGCATCGTTCGTCGGCCCCGCGTGCGGTCGAGCCAGCGACGAAACGACCGACTCACCGACGAACGAAGGAGAAACGCGGAACGTCGCCCTGCGACAGGGCGAATCGCTGGGTCCCGTCTATTACACACTGTCATTCGGGACGGCGGGTCAAGGCACCGAGGCCCTCGCGGGCACCGGGCTGGAGAACCACGGAGCCTTCGGAGACGGAACGAATCTTCGATTGTTCAACGGCGCGGCCTCACAGGCCAATGGCGTCTACGCGATCGCGAGAAAGAATACGTGCTGCGAAACGATCACGCAGCACGTGCCGAACCGCGTTCCAGCCGCCGGTGGAACGATGTCCGGCGGTGCCCGATTCGATGGAACGGCCTTGTGGCTCGGCCATTCTCGCTTTCAATCGGGGCATGCACCGCCGATTGGCTCCGAGAGCGGCGCGGCGACAGGGGTGCTATGGAATGGATCGACGGGCCCCGCGAACACGGGCGCCGACATTCGCGGCGACGCTGCGCGCCGGATCTCCGTTCCCGTGGTGACCGGAACGCCGACCCGAACGAGCCTTTTGATCTCGGCCCAAGTCTACGCTCCGAGTCATGCCGGGGAGCGTTACGGGCTGCGCCCCCAGCCGTATCTGGACCGCGCGGGCTTTGGCCTCACGTCGCCCGGCGGTCATGGCCACCGGGTCGTCGATCTCGCGTCCGTCGTCGATACCTGGAACCTTCTGGAAATCCGCGCCGACGTCATCACCAACGGCGGCGAGCTCGAGGATTCGTCGGACGACAGCGGCCGGGTCACATACCGCTATTTCCTGAATGGCGTGGAGACGGGCAGCGCGGAGACCATCGAGCTCGACCCGACGCAGATGCATGCCCGCGAGGGTGCGCTGAACTTCTCACCGGGCTTCGGGCTCACGCGCGGGTGGCAGGGTGACGCGGCCGAAGTCTTCTTGGACGACATATCCGTATCCGGCATTGGTGGTATTCGCATTACCTCCCCCGCCGCCAATGCCACCATCACGGGCCGCACGGCTTTCCAAGTCGATACCAGTGCCGTCCCCAATGTCGCGAGCATTCAATATTTGGTGAACGGGCGCCCCCTGTCGGGCCCCAATGGGCCCATCACGACGGCGCCGTACGCGTATGATTGGCATTCGGGCTTGGTTCACGACGGCCCGCTCTCCCTCGTCGCCGTGGCACGGGATGCGGAAGGAAACGTGCTGACCACCAGCGCGCCGGTGCCGTTCAAGGTCATCAATTGGAGCACCCCGTCGGTGGAGAGCAAGTTCCGAACGCACTTGCGCGGCGAGGCCAAATTGGTCGCGCCCACCATCACCGAGGGAATCTCGGGAAAGCTATCGTGGGACGTCGAATTTCGCCGTGAGATGACCCAGGAGGACATCGACTTCGACCCGCGCACGTATCACAATTTGGTGTACTGGGTCGACGGCGAGCGAATCGCCTCACCGCTGGCACCGGTGGGGTGCGCGGGCAACGCGACCACCCCGGGATGGGCCGTGTGCAACGCTCACTTCGAGCTGGATACGACGCAGTACGCGAACGGCAAGCACGAGCTGCTGGTCCAGGCCGTGGCGCCGGTGAAAGAGCAGCTCGAGGGCGGGAGTTTCGGCATGGGGATACGCCCCGTCGCATCGCTGCAAACGCCGGTCACCTTCGCGAACGGCCGCGTCGCCATGGAAATCCGGCCACAGTGGCGCGAGGCATTTCTTTCCAAAGGAGGCTCCGCGCGCCTCGATCTTCGCGCGATCATGACGGACGGCTCCGAGGAGCCATGGAGTGGCAGCGCCACGTTCGAAAGCGATCATCCCGCGATCGCGACGGTCTCCGCCGCGGGGGTGGTCCAGGGCGTTGCAACAGGGGGGACGACAATCCGCATCCGCGCGGGAGCGCGCACCTCCGCGGTCCGGATCTTCGTGGGAAACAATGGCATCTTTCCACACTTTTCGTCGGACGGAAAAGTTCTGAACGCGTACACGCCGGGTTCGTCCCTTTGGGTGCGCGATCTCTTCGCGCTCACGCCGGACGAATTCGCCTCCCCCGTGCAGAATCCCAATCTCGCCTCCCAGGCACGCGCGGCCGGAGTCAATACACTGGAAATCGGTTTCTACTTGAACCGGCCTGACCAAAACGATGCGACATGGCGTCCCGGGTTCGATGCTCGCTGGGCGAACTATGAAAAGATCGCGAAAGACAATGGCTTCAAGTACGTGCTCGGAGGCGACGAGGTCGCACGAAAGCCGGTCAATGTCCTGTTCTCGATCGGAGAGACCAAGGATCCGGATGGAGTGGCTTCGGGGCCCGGGCGCGTCCGCTACGCGCTCGAAAAGGTGAAGGCCAGCGGCATCGTCGTCTCACTCGAGATGGTCGACGAGGTTAGCTTCCTATGGGGCGGGCAACCGAATCCGCAGACGGAACATCCAGAGGCACCGTCCGATGCCTTCGTGCGATTGATGTCCGTCATGAATGGGGCGACGAATCGGCCGAACCTAACGTGGCCCATCGCGGGCGGTGCCCACCATTACCCGAGCGGGCCATCCGTCGCCCACGCGTGGATGGGAGACCCCGCGTTTGCCGATTATGCAAGCATGTATCATACAGTGACGTTGGCGAATCCCAGCTACGCCCACGACTACTCGATCCGAGAATCCGTCAATGCGATGGAGGCGGTCCATTCCTATCTCCTAGGGCCTCTCGGCCTCCGGCGAAACGCTCCGCAGTTGGGTTTCGCAAGCACGTGCAGCGGGTGGTTCCTCAAGCCGGCAGCCGGTGATGCGTCGGAGCCGACCGAACGCGAAATCCTGCTCAACCGCAACACCGCCGAGATCCCGGGCCTCTCCGTCATGTACGCGGTGGCGGCAGGACAGGCGGGGCTCCGCGGCTACCACTTCGACTCACTCACCTGGCGCACGGCGCGCGCCAATGCGCCGGAGGGGATCGGATCGTATCAAAACGGCGCCAGCCCTCCCACCGTGCAATACGCCAATGGCGTCACCTCGCTCGATCCGGTGGGCACCGATCGCTGGTTCGGGATTGCGGCGGCGTTCAACTTGGTCAAGCAGCTCGAAGGGTATTTCCTCTCGCCGCAAATCAACGCGATTCATCTCGGTCCGTCCATCGTCACGGGCGCGCGCGAAGGAAATGGCGGCCGCACGCTCCTGGCCATCAATGGCTCGGAGGTGCCCTCGACCCAGCGAGTGAACCTCGCCCCGTACCGCTACCCGGGCGGAGCCTCCATCGTTCGGTATCGATTGCTCGGAGGCTCCCTCCGCACCGAGGTGATCACGGATCGCGACGCTGACACCGTGACGTTCGCGCCGGGCGAGAGCATCGTCTGGCTTATGAAGGCGCCGGGCTCCAGCGACACAGTGGCCCCGGCGGTCAGCCTTTCCTATCCGCTGCCCAACTCCATCATCACGCAGGATACCACCGTGAAGGCATCGGTTTCCGATGCGTCGGGCATTGCGCGCGTGGAGTTCTACGTGGATAGCGCCGAAACCCCCGCGGCCACCCTCACGGCAGCCCCCTATTCGTTCAATTGGGGACTTTCCACCGCACGACCGCGCGTGTGGCACGCCATCACCGCGCGCGCTTACGACAAGGCGGGCAACATGAGCGAAGCCCGAACCATGGTGTTCCGCCCGTAGCCTACCGATTCTCGAGCCACGCCAAGACGCCGTCGCGCGAGCTGGAGCCCGAGCTCGCGCGACGGTGGTTGATGGCGTGGGCCATCTCGAGTGCGCGGCGGTTGATGGGGTTCGTCGTGAGGTAGCGCATTCGCGCGTCCGAATCGCCGATGGCGTCGGCGCGGATCCCGATCTGGTCGATGATGCCCTCGAGGATTCGCTCCGCCGAGGGATCTCCGGCGGCGGCATAAGCCTCGAAGGCGGCCAGCTTCAATCGCACCTCGGCGAAGCCGCCGCCCCCGAGTCGATCGAGCCGGATCAGCGCCGCGTTCGCGTGCTCGCGCGCTTCGACGACCCGGCCGCGGCGCAGCAAGATCTTCACCCGGGTGGCATCGGCGTATGGCCGGAGCGCGACGAAGTCGATGAGCCCATCGAGCGCCTGCCCGAGGTGGCACTCCGCCAGATCGAGCGCACCTCGGTCGAGAAAAATTTGCCCGAGGATGGCGTTCCCGAACGCCTCCAAGTTGTCGTCGCCCGGGTGCTCCAAATAGCTTCGAAGCAGCTGCTCCGCTTCTTCCTGATCGTGCAGCGCGCCGCCATCTTCCTTGTCGGCCAGGGCCATGGCCAATTGCAGTGTGGCAATTCCGTCGGTGAACTTGTCGCCATCCCGCAAGGCCTCGGCCCGAGCGGTTCTCAGCTTCTCTTCACCGGCATCGATATTCCCCAAATGCGCCAGCGATATGCCTCGGTAGATCCGCGCCCTCGTGAGATGGCGCCGGTGATTGACCATTTCGAACAAAGCCTCGGCCCGAGCGGCGGCCATCGATGCCGACCAGGGATCGCGCGAGAGGTACCACCCCGCATGCGCGTGCGAGAACTCCCACGACCCCCGGACCGGGAGCCGGTGGCTCGTTTCGACGATGGTGTCCATCCGGGCCAAGTAGGTTTTCACCTCCTCGCGACGCGACAGCAAGGTCAACATACCGGACAGACTGCGCAGCGATTCCACATACGCCCCGATCGCATCGGGTTCGGGATCGGTCGTACGCAGAACTTCGCCCCATTCGAGCGCCTCGTCGTAGCGATTGAGCGACGACAACATCGCCACCACCATCGTTCCCACCGCATTGCACCAATCGACGCTGCCGCGGTGGAGCAAGGGAAGCGCCTCGGATACGAGCGCATACCCCTTCAAATAGTCGCAATCCATCATGAGCGCGCGCGCTTGCACACCGCGCAAGCTTCCACGGAGCTCGCCCTTTGCGCCACACGCAATGCCCTGTTCGGCGAGCCGCGAGACCTCCCGAAGGTTCGCATGGTCGAGCGCCTCCGCGGCCGCACGCGCGTAAAACACCGTCGCTCGGTCCAGCTCCCCGCCAAGTGCGTAATGCTCCGCCAGAACGTTCGGATCGTGCTCGCCGGTCGCTTGAAGAAACTCGGCCGCCGCGCGATGGCCGGCCTTCCGGCCGCGGTCGGTGAGCAAGCCGTGCGCCGCCTCACGCACCAGCGAATGACGAAATGTGTATTCGCTATCGCCGAGAAGCCGGCTCGAACCGTTCTTCGTGATGAGCTCGCGACGCGTCAGTTCTTCCAGATGTTTGTCGATGCGGCCCGAGGGCATATGTTGCCGCATCAGGGCGAGAACGCCGCCACGCCAGAACGTGCCACCGTAAACGCTGGCAGCACGGAGCACCCGCTGCAGCTCGGGCTCCAGGTGCTGCAACCGTGCTTGCAATATCGCCACGACCGTGTCGGGCAAGTCGTCGGTTCGATTCTCCGCGACGAAGCGGATCAACTCTTCCAAAAAGAGCACATTGCCCGCGGCCTGCTCGACGATTCGCGTGACCACCGCCGGCGCGGCGCTCGCACCGAGGGCTTGGAGGACGAGCTGCGCGCTCGCCTGCGCATCCAGCCCATCGAGCTGCAACTCCTGGCGCCCACGGCACTCGCTCCAAAGCTTTGGATAGAGATCTGCGACCTCGGGCCTCGCGAGGGCGAGAACCATCAGCGGCTGGTCATGGCAGTCGCGGAGCAATGCGTCGATCACCCGCACGGTGAGTTCATCACCCCAATGCAGATCTTCGAGAACGAGCAGCACCGGATGGGCAGCACATTCCGCGCGTAGAAATGCCAAAAAGGCCGCCGTGACGTGCGTGACCATGGTGCGCCGATCCAATCGCGCATCCAATAGCTTCGGGCTCATGGTCGAAGGGAATGGAATCCCGCAAAGCTCGCCCAGAAATTCGCTCACGAATCGAGCTTCGCCCGGCGGCACGTGCTGCCGCACACGCTCGGCCAGCTTGCCTTGCTGCACGGCCAACTCCTCGTCATCGTGCACGTCGACGAGGCGCCGCAGCGCGTCGGCAATGAGACCATAGGGCGTACTCGCGCGCGTGGGATCGCTCCGTCCAATCCAGACGTCCGCGGATGGCCCCCGCCGCACGGAGCGCACGAACTCGTGGCGCAAACGCGATTTCCCCACGCCCGGTTGCCCGATCACCAGGCCGAGACGCGCGACCGAGTTGGCGCAGCACTCGTCGAGAAGGCGCTGCAGCTGCGCCAGCTCGCGCTCACGCCCCATGCAACGGGTAGGCTTTCCGAGAAGTAGCCGCGCGTCGTCAATGGCCAGCTCGGAGTCCAACATGAAGAATCCAGAGGGCTCCGGCCTCATTTGAAATCGGGCGTCGAGCAAATGCGCGGTCATGGCATCGAGGTAAATGCCGGGCCAATCGTTGGAATCCGCTTCTCCGGTGGGCATATGCTGCCCCGCGACGACGGCGGGCCCCGTCGTGATCACGATGCGCCGTGAGGCAAAACGCCCCCGCAAGAAGAGCGCGCAACGGGCGGCCTGCACGGACTGATCGGTCACCGTCGTACGCTCCGTTTGTGCCGAGGTCACGCGCAGCGAACCGCCGGGCAGGATCTCCAGGCGCGCGTCGAAGCGGTCTCGAAGCGTATCGCCGAGGGCCCGCAGCTTTTCACTGGGGCTTGGCTCCTCGCACGGATGCCCGCTCGCCACCGCGCGGTCTTCGACCACCAAGATGACGCTGACGAGTTGCATCGCCTCGGTTTCCTCGGAAAGAAGCGAGGTGGCGCACGCCTCCCGTACGTTCGCCCCCTGCGCGTGCTCCCCTGGAAGGGGCCCGAGCGCATTCAGTTCCTGCAGCAGTGCGCCGGCATCCTTGGGCCGCTGCGCAGGCTCCTTGGCGAGCATGCGCTGGATCAGCAGGTCCAGTTTTTCGGGTATGTCCGGTCGGACCGCACGCAAATTCACGAAATCGTCGAGAAGCATGTCGGGGAGTACCACCGTGGTCTGACCGGCGGCAAGAGGCGTCAGGCCGGTCAGGCATGCGTACATCAAGCAGCCCAGCGCAAACACATCGGCACTTGGCCCAATGTTTCGGTCGCCGCGCGCCTGCTCCGGGGCCATATAAAATGGAGTTCCCACGGCGAGCCCCGTGCCTGTCAGCTCGGACGCCATGAGCCGCGCCACCCCGAAATCGAGCAGCGTGGGGAGTGCAGGGTGCCCGTAACGGAGAAAAATGTTCTCCGGTTTCAGGTCGCGATGCACGAACCCTCGCCGGTGCGCGGCCGAAAGCGCGTCGGCGACACCGCGAAACATATTCACCGTCTCGAGCAGCGTCAGACCGCAGCGGTCGAGGCGCTCGTCGAGATCTTCCCCATCGAGCCACTCCATCGCGAGAAATGCGCGCCCGCCCGCGGCAATGCCATGATCGACATACGAAACGATCCCCGGATGCCGAAGCTCCGAGAGCATGTACGCCTCGCGACTAAATCGCTCGTGAAAATGGCGGCGATGCGCAAAAGGGAGAAGCACCTTGAGCGCCACGGTTGCGCCATTGCGTTTCCGATCGCGCGCCCGGTAGACGACACCCATACCTCCTTTGCCGGCCACACGCTCGACGATGAAGCGGTCCGCAAAGACCGTCCCGGGCGTGAGTTCCGTCCTGTCCATGGTGCCGCAGTTCCCCCCTCCCCTCTGATGTCAGACCCAAACTTCCGGAGAGCATTCGAAATCCGCAAATTATGCGCCCAAGTGGATGACTCAAGCGCGTTTGCGCGCGTCAATCGAAAGGCAAAAGTTGCCCAGGCAACATAACAAACGATCGAACGGCAATTGATTCATAGGGCTATCCACAAGTAGATAATCCGTGTCCGCGTCCCAATCGCTGATCGTGAATCGTTCAAAATCGTTAATTGGGTGATATTGAAATTTGGACTGCGAAGAATCGTCGACGGGCTCGGCGGACGTCTTCAAAAATTAAAGTTACCTGCACGCACATTTAGTGCCTCACCATTTGCGCACTGATCATCAGACCAGATAAGACGTTGGCCCGCAAAAGACGCGGTTTGGACGTCAGGGGAGGACAACATGATTCGATCAAATTGGTTTCGTGCAGGAGCTATTGCACTTCTCGCGGCATCGTTCGGGGCGCTCGGTTGCGCTTCGGGTGACAGCGGCACTTCTTCGAGCGATCCGCTCATGGGCGATCATGGGACGGCCGCACCGGCCCAGGCCAAGGCCAAGTCCCACTCGGGTCGTGCGGTGGCTTTGTCCGTCGACGCCAAGCCATTCGGACTTGGCAATTACGGCGGTCTCAACGTCGCGGACACTGGCGCCCTCGATGCGGCGGGAACGCCGAAGTCGTGGACGCTGACCGGCGTAAACGCGGACAACCTCGCTCAGTATGCCAACCTCAACGCGTCGGCCAAGGGCACGGACAGCGGCTCGCACGCCGCCTCCGCGAGCGTCAACGGCACCGTGTTCGAGGCAGCCCCCGAGGGCTCCTTGCTGGCGGACCTCTTTCAACCGGGCGGCGGTGGCATCGTGATCGACCTGTCGAAGCTCCTCCAGAGCCTCGGCCTGTCCGATCTGATCGACGATCTTGTCGGCAAGAACGCGCCCGACCTGCTCAAACTGATGATTCGCTACGACGTCATTCAGCAAGATGCGGACGCATCGTGCACGAAGGGCGGACCGGTCACGTCGGCCAAGACCACGGTCACCGGCCTGACGTTCAACGGCAAGCCGATCGTCGACATGACGGCGGTCCCGAACTCGACGGTTTACGACCTCAAGGATTTCTTGGGTCTCAACCTCGGCTACATCACCATCAATGCACAATCGGCCGAGGGCGGATCCATCGATTCGGCCGCGGTGGTCATCAACCTGTTGGACATCGTCGAAATCAAGCTCTCGCGCGCGAGCGCGGGCGTCGAATGCGCCGGCGGCGATCACTGATCTAGCCAACGATTCGGACCGCGGGCTCGTCCGAGGCGAGCCCGCTTATTCTCGCTGACGCGTCGAGCGCGTCTCGTCACTGGATTTTCGCTCGCAAGGACCGAAGGGGTTTTGGGAGGGGTCCGTCTGGCCCTTGGCGAGCGAAATCCAGGAATCCAATCCCCCGCGAGGACGCGAGGGCCGCCAACGATCCGAGGGGACAATCCCCCCCCCGAACCCGCACGGCGCTCCTCGCGTCCTGGCGGTTGATTGGACACGAGCCCAACAATAAAGTGAATTGGGCACGCCATCCAAACGGTCATATCCACCACCCGTTCGTGATTTGTTCGCCGGAGCCACCGACGGCTCCTAGGATCCCGTGGACGGGATGCCATGAGCGTGGACAAGCTCGAGCTCAAGACCATCTTCGCCGGACGCTTCCTCGTGGAAGACGTAGCGGGGACGGGCGGAATGGCGGTGGTTTACCGCGCACGCGACCAAAAGCGCGGCAACGCGCCGGTGGCACTCAAGGTGCTTCGCCGGCTCGGACACGTGCTGCGCGTTCATGAGCGATTCGCGCGCGAGGCGTTCGTGCTGTCGAGGCTGCAGCATCCCGGAATCGTTTCGTACATCGATCATGGGATCACCCCGCAAGGAGACGCCTTCCTGGTCATGGAATGGCTCGAAGGGGAAAGCCTTCGCCAACGTCTCAATCGGGCCGGCCTATCGCTCGTCGAGACGGTGACCCTGTTTCGCGGAATCGTCGATGCCCTTTCGGTCGCGCACCGCCACGGGATCGTGCACCGCGACCTCAAGCCCGAGAATATCTTTCTTCGAGGCGGACGGGCGGAGCGCGTGTCGCTCCTCGACTTCGGCGTGGCACGTCTGATTTCGTCCGAACTCACGTCGAGCGGACTGGCATTGGGGACGCCGCTGTACATGGCGCCGGAGCAGGCGCGCGGGGAAACGATCGGTCCGAGTGCGGACGTGTTCGCACTCGGGTGCGTGATGTTCCAATGCCTGACCGGGCGGGTGCTCTTCGAGGGATCGCATCCCACAGTCGTCATGGCGGGCATCTTGCTCAATGAGGCCCCGGCCTTGTGCTCGGTGCGGCCGTCGATGCCGAAGGACCTGGAAATGCTGCTCGCGCGGATGCTTGCCAAGGATCCGCAGCAGCGTCCCAAGGATGCGAGCGCGCTGCTCGAGGCGCTGAACCAGCTCGCGCCCACGTCGGACGAACCTGCGCCCGACCGTGCCTCCGCGCCGGCCGTCCCCTTGTCGAACGAGCAACAACTCGTGAGCATCATCTTGTCGCTCGCGCCCGCGCCCGCCGAGGGCAAGGCGTTTCACCCGCCCCTCGCCGATGCGCTGCGCAGCCGCTTCGGTGCGCGCGTCGAAGAGCTGGTGGACGGCTCGATGATTGCGACGCTCGCGCAGACGGAAAGCATGACGGCGACCGACCAAGCCGTGCAAGCGGCGCGGTGCGCCCTCTTTCTGCGCGAAGAGTCTCCGTTGCAGCGCATCGTCCTCACGACGGGACGGGGGATCGTGGGCGAGCATCTGCCGGGCGGCGAGGTCATGGACCGCGCGAGCGAGTTGGTCCGCCGCTCGCAATCGTCCGCACCGCCTTCCACGGGCGGCATCTGGGTCGACGACATCACGGCGCAACTGCTCGATGCGCGCTTTCGAACGAGCCGAACGGAATCGGGGGTTTGCCTGCTGCGGGCGGAGCGAACGACCGAGGAAAATCGGCTGCTGCTCGGAAAGCCGACGCCGTGCATCGGTCGCCATCGGGAGCTCGCGCAGCTGCAGATGCTCCTGGCGGAATGCTGCGAGGACTCCGTCGCCCGCCTCGCGGTGGTGCTGGCGCCGCCGGGGATCGGCAAATCGCACCTGCGCCGCGAATTCGTCCGGCACGTGCAGCAGGATCCGGCGAGGACCGTCGAGGTGTGGCTCGGACGAAGCGATCCGACGCGTGCGGGTGCGCCGTACGGCTTGCTCTGGGATGCCTTGCGAAGGCTCATCGATGTCCACGACGGCGGGGAGCTCACCGCGCAACGAAGCCGGCTCCGCGAGCGGGTGCGGCGCCACGTGCCTGCGGGCGAGGCGCAGTTCGTCACCGAGTTCCTCGGGGAGCTCTGTCGGATCCCCTTCCCGTCGGAGACCAGCCCGAAACTTCGAACCGCGCGCACCCAGTCGGGCACCATGGCCGATCAGGTGAGCGAGGCCTTCGTCGCCTTCGTGCGCGCGGAGTCGGCCGCACACCCGGTGCTGCTCGTGCTCGAGGACCTTCATTGGGGCGACGGCCTCACGGTGCGCCTCGTCGACGACATGCTGCGCGAGTGCAGCGATCGGCCCGTCATGGTGTTGGCCCTCGCGCGCCCCGAGGTCGAAGCGCACCATCCGAAGCTCTGGGCCGAACGCAAACGCGAGGATCTCCGGCTCGACGGGCTGACGAAAAAGGCGAGCACGCAGCTGGTCACCCGGGTCCTCGGCACACGGGTCTCCCCCGACGTCGTGGAGCGCATCGTCGAGCAGGCGGGTGGCAATGCGCTCTTTCTGGAGGAGCTGATTCGTTTCGTGTCGCAAGACACGTCGGGCGCCATGCCGGATACCGTGATTGCGATGTTGCAGGCCCGGCTCCAGCGGCTCGAGCCCGAACTGCGCCGGATGCTTCGCGCGGCCAGCGTGTACGGTGCGACGTTTTGGCGAGCCGGACTCATTCCGCTGCTCGGCGAGCACGATTCGGGGGCGAGCATCGACCACCGGCTCGAGACGCTGCTCGATCAGGAGCTCCTCGTGCGCAATGTCACCAGCCGGTTCGTCGGAGATACGCAATATTCGTTTCGGCACGTGCTGCTGCGGGAGGCCGCCCACGGCACACTGACCGACTCGGATCGCGCGGCGGGTCATCGCGCCGCCGCCGCCTTTCTCGAATCGATGGGCGAACGCGATCCCGGCGTTCTCGCGGAGCATTTCGCCCTCGGTGGCGACGCGGCGCGGGCGGCGGAGTACTACGCGCGGGCGGCGACCGAAGCCATCAACTACAACGAGCTGGCGGCTGCGGGGCGCCTCTCCGAGCGGGGACTCGCCGGCGGCGCGACGGGAACCGTGCTCGGAGCGCTCCTGACCGCGCGCGGACGTGTGGACTTCTTCGCCTACGATCATCCGAGCGCCCGCGCGCGCCTTCAAGAAGCGCTGTCGCTCCTCCGCCCTGGGACCGACGACTGGTGGCTCGCCGCCGGCACCTTGATCTTGGTGACGACCGCCCTCCTTCGTTGGGACGAAGCCCTGCACCTGGGCGACGAGTTGCGGACGGCGCCTTGCGAACCCGAGGCGGCGTCGATGCGCATGCGGGCCATGTGCTCGTTGGTCATGAAGCTGGTTTGGTCCGGACAACATGCGAAGATCGCGCCCTACCTCGCGCACGCGGATGCGTGGATCGATTCCCTCGAAGAGCCCCATGGGAGAGCCTGGTGGGAGCTCGCGCACGTGGTCGACGACTTGTGCTCTCAACCGAATCCCTGGGCGGCCTCGATGGCGGGCGCGCGCGCCGAAGCGCTGCTCGAGCAGGCGGAATTTCTGCGCCTTCTGGCGTTCGTGCGGGTCTTTCGAGGCCACGCCCTCGTTCATCTCGGCAGCTTCGACGCGGGCGAGCCGAAGCTGCGCGCCGCCTTCGAGGTGGCGCGCCGCAAACGCGAACCGTGGCTCCTCTCGGTGGCGGTGCCGTACCTCGCGCTGGCCCTCATCGAGAAAGGGGATCCCGCGTCGATCGACGAAGCTTGGAGCATCCTTCGCGCGTTCTTGGAAGGCCCGGGCGATCCCAGCATGCAGGGCCATGCCCAAAGCCTCTTGGCCGAGATTCACCTCGGGCGCGGCGAGCTCGAGCCCGCCGAACGGCTCGCGCGACGCGCGCTGGACATGATCTCGGAGTTCGTGGTGCTCCGGCCCCATGCCGATGCCGTGCTGACCCACGTCCTCCGGCACAGCGGTCGCCATGCCGAAGCCTGCACGCACGCCGATACCGCGATCGCCTGGGTCGATGGGATCGGCGGCTGCGGCACCTTCGAGGTGCGCCTTCGATGGGCCGCGTTCGAGGCGCACGCGGCCGCGGGCAGCCCAGAGGCCCCGCGCATTTTGCAGGCCGCCGTCGAACACGTGCACGCGCGTGCCGACGGGATCCCCGATGCGCGCGTTCGCGAGCGCTTCCTGACGGAGGATCCGACCAACCGACGCGTCTTCGAGGAAGCGCGAAAATTGCTAGGAATCTAAACGATAGCGGACGGCTTACCGACTCGAGGTTGCCATGGAACTCAAGACCGTCTTCGCAGGACGGTTCATCATCGAAGAGCTCGCGGGGACCGGCGGCATGGGCGTCGTGTACCGCGCGCGCGATCAGCAGCGCGATGGATCCACGGTCGCGCTCAAGGTGCTCTCGTCCACGGCGTACGTGCGACATCTCCACGAGCGATTCACGCGCGAGGCCGATGTCCTCTCGCAACTGCGTCATCCGGGGATCGTTTCGTACATCGACCATGGAACCACGCCGCAGGGGGAGCCTTACCTCGTGATGGAGTGGCTCGAAGGTGAAGACCTGGACCACCGCCTGGCCCGGCAAGGTCTCACCCTTCCGGAAACGGTGACCGTGTTTCGACGGGTCGCCGATGCGCTTTCCGCCGCGCATCGGCATGGGATCGTGCACCGCGATCTCAAGCCGGAGAATATCTTCCTGGTCGGCGGCCACCTGGACAAGGTCTCGCTCCTCGACTTCGGCGTGGCGCGGCTGGTTTCCTCCGAGCTCACCGCACACGGTCTGGCCGTGGGAACCCCCTTGTACATGGCGCCGGAGCAAGCGCGCGGCGATCGAAATGTCGGTCCGAGCGCCGACGTGTTCACGCTCGGGTGCGTGATGTTCGAGTGCCTGACCGGGCGAATGCCCTTCGCGGGAAGTCACACCTCGCTCATCCTGGCGAGCATCCTCCTTCAGGAAGCACCGCGCCTGCGCACCCTGCGGCCGACGATGCCGGAAGACGTGGACGATCTGCTCGCACGGATGCTCGCCAAGGACCCCGAGGAGCGGCCGAAGGATGCGAGTGCACTCCTGCAAGAGCTCCTCGCGCTCGGGCCGCTCTCGGACGTGCCTGCGCCCGCGGGGCCTCCGAGCACGCGACGTTCGTTCGCACCGCCGTCACGCCCTTTGAGCGAGGAACAGCAGCTCGTGAGCGTCGTCGTATCCATCGACGAGAACACGCGCCTCCGTTCCCTGACGGTGGGTGAGGAAGAGCCCACGGAGCCGTCCCCCCGCGCGGCCCTCGCCGATGCCGTGCGTGGGCGTTATGGGGCGCGCGTCGAGCTGCTCCTCGACGGGTCGATGATTGCCATTCTCGCGCAAACGGAGCGGATGACGGCCACCGAGCAAGCGGTGCAGGCCGCGCGTTGCGCGCTCTTCACCCGCGAAGTCGAACCCTCGTTCCGGGTGGCGGTGACGACCGGACGAGGCGTCGTGGGTGCGCATCTGCCGAGCGGGGAAGCCATCGACCGGGCGGGCTCGTTCCTTCGAACCCTCGCGCGGTTGGAGCCGCCGCCGTCATCGAGTGGCGTGTGGCTCGACGAGGTCACGGCGCAGCTCCTCGATGCGTGTTTTCAAGTGGGCCGAGCGGCCTCTGGGTTCCGCGAGGTGGAAGCGGAGTTCCTCACCGACGAAGCGCGGCCCCTGCTGGGCCGGCCGACGCCGTGTGTGGGGCGCGACCGGGAGCTCGCCCTGCTTCGCATGCTGCTTTCGGAGTGCTGCGAAGAGCCGGTGGCCCGGCTCGCGATGCTCATCGCCCCGCCCGGGATTGGCAAATCCAGATTGCGCCGCGAATTTCTGCGGCAAGTCGCGCCCGATGGGGAGGCGAGCCTCACGATCTTGGTCGGGCACAGCGATCCCACGCGCGCCGGTGCGCCGTACGGCCTTCTGTGGGACGCCATCCGCGGGCTCGTCGACGTCCATGATGGAGAGGAGCCGTCGGCGCAGCAGCACAAACTTCGCGAACGCGTCCGACGCCACGTGCCGGCCAACGACGTGCAATTCGTCAGCGAATTTCTCGGTGAGCTTTGCGGAATTCCATTTCCGTCGGAGAGCAGCCCCCGGCTTCGCGATGCGCGGAGCGAGCCGCACTCCATGTTCAGTCAGGTCAGCGCGGCGTTGGTCTCGTTCTTCCGCGCCGAAAGCCATGCGCACCCCGTTCTGCTGGTTCTCGAAGACCTGCAATGGGGTGACGTCCTCACGGTGCGTGCCATCGACGCGGTGTTGCGCGAGTGCCGCGACAAGCCCATCATGGTTTTGGCCTTGGCCCGACCCGAGGTCGAGGAAATTTTCCCGAAGCTCTGGTCGGAGCGCAAACGGCAAGACTTTCGGCTCGATGGCCTCACGAAGAAAGCGAGCGCGCAGCTCGTGGCACGGGTCCTCGGCCCAGAGATCGCGCCCGCCGTCGTGGCACGGATCGTCGACCAGGCTGCGGGCAATGCGCTCTTTCTGGAGGAATTGATTCGCTTCGTGGCGGGGGGCGAGTCCACGGCCATGCCGGCCACGGTGCTGGCCATGCTCCAAGCGCGCCTCAAACGCCTCGAGCCGGAGCTGCGGCGGGTGCTGCGCGCGGCCAGTGTTTTCGGCAGCACCTTTTGGCGCGGGGGCGTGCTCGCGCTCCTCGGCGAACAGGATTCCCCTGCGAGCGTGGACGATTGGCTTCACATCCTGGTCAACCAGGAGCTCGTGTTGCGCGAGGCTGGTGGACGATTCCTCGGGGATGTCCAGTACGCGTTCCGCCACGAGCTCGTGCGCGAGGCCACGTACAGCATGCTGACCGACGCGGATCGCATCGCCGGGCATCGCGCCGCGGCGGCCTTTCTCGAATCGATGGGCGAACGCAATCCGCGTGTCCTCGCCGAGCATTTCGCCCTCGGCGACATGATGGCGCGGGCCGCGGCGTTCTACACGAAGGCGGCGCTCGATGCCTTCGATCAGAGCGATGTCCACGCCGTCGTCCCCCTGACCGAGCGCGCCATCGCGTGCGGGGCGGACGGCGAACTCCTGGGGACACTGCTCACGGTGCGTGCGCGGGCACACGCTCTGGATTGCGAGTTCGACCACGTGCATCCGCTCCTCGTTCGGGCGCTCTTCCTTCTCCACCGCGGTAGCAAGGAGTGGTACATGGCCGCGGGGATGATGCTCATGGTGGCGGGGATCCTCGTGCGCCCGAACGAAGTGTCACGTTGGGGAGAAGAGCTTTGGGCCGCGGAGTGCGATTCGAAGAGCGCGGTGGCGCGGATGGAAGCCACGTGGCTCGCGGCGGGGTACTTCGCGCGCGCGGGGGCACGCTCCCGGGCCGAATGGCAACTTGCGAAGATGGACGCTCACATTGCGCCCATCACGAGTCTCTTTGGAAAGGGTCTGTGGAGGCTCGCCCATGCGGAATCCGCCTGGTACCTTCGGCCCGAGCCTTGGGACGCATCCAGGGCGGCCACCGATGCCGAAGGCATGTTCGAAACGTGCGGCCACCACCGGCTCGTGGCGTTTGCGCGCATCTACCGAGGCATCTCGCTTGCGCACCTAGGCAACGTCGACGCGGGCGAGCAAAAATTGCGAGCCGCCTTGGCCGAGGGGCATCGCTCTCGGGAAGCGTGGCTCATCTCGAGTGCCACGCCCTATCTGGCCATGCTGCTCCTCGACAAGGGTGGCGATGCCTCCATCGAGGAGGCCGAACGGCTCCTTCGCGCCTTCTTGGACCAGCCGGGCGACAGGAGCCTTCAAGGGCTGTCGCACGCCATTCTGGCGGAGATTCTTCTTTTGCACGAGGAACTCGAATCCGCCGAAAAACACGCCCGCCTCGGGCTCGGCCTGATCACCGGATTCGCCATTTACAGGGCCCATGCCAAGGTGGTGCTGACGAATGTGCTGCTGCGCAGCGGGCGAGCGGCCGAAGCTTGCGAGCACGTGGACGCCGCCATCGCGGAGCATGCACATGGCTGCGGCTTCATGGAGGTACGACTTTGGCTGACGGCCTTCGACGCCCATGCGGCCGCCGAGACCTCCGCGGCCGCGCAAGCTCTGGAGGGCGCCGTCGAGCGGATACGGATCCGCGCAGAGAACATTCCCGACGCGGATCTTCGCCTGCGCTTCCTCACGAGAAACGTCGTGAACCGACGCGTCCTCGAGGAAGCGAAAAAACGATTACCTCGTTCGGCCGTGGAATTTGCTCTTTAGTTTCGCGCCTCGCGGAATGCTTGCAGGTAGCTGACCGGGGAATGGTCGCCCACGGAATACGGCAGACGCACCCTGTGCAACACCGGGATTTGCTCGAAGACCCATGCCGCGAGTCCGACGGGGATGCTCACTGCGGCCGACACGACCTGTTGCGACAACTTGCTCCGCGGCGTCCAGCCATCCTCGCCACCGTGAAACTCGTAACCGAAATGCTCGAAGTTCCCCAGAATGACCGATGGTAGTCGCGTCACGAGATCGTTTCCATAGACGTGGCGAAACACCATCTTGTCGAATCGCGAGCACGTCTTGGCAAACTCTTTGTCGCCCACCATCGGTTGCCCATACGTATAGATCCCGCGCACGAGCGGGCGCCACTTCACGTAGATGGGCCGACCGAAGATGAGGGCTGCGGCCACGATGGCCATGGCTCCACCCAAGCTGTGCCCCGTGATGTAGAGGGCCTTGAGGCGTTTCGACTCGGATGGGTCGTCGATGGCCTTCTGCACGTCATCGGCCAGCTCGGACCATACCGCGCGCACGTTTCGTACGAAGCCGCCATGGACATGGCCCATCGCGAGAAAGTCGACCATTCTGCAGTTGGCGTCGGTCAGAAAGTTGATCGCGTTCGCCGGCTCCGTCCCGCGAAACGCAATGACCCCCACGTTGCCGCTGCGAATGAAGAAGGCCGTCGAGACGACGAGCATCGGGTGGTTCGCCACCGACACTTGCTTGCACGTCGTCCCGGGGCCGACGATGCCTCGATGACGGAGCTCGTCGATGAGGATCTGGCAATCGGAGTAGGCCCACGAGGAGATATCGGCCAAAATATCCGCCGCTTGCCTGTAGTAATAAACCGACTGATCGTGGGCGGTGGCGACGTCCAACGAGGCGAGCTGCCGCGAAGGTCCGGTCGAAATCGCGAGCGCCGCATTTCCATTGGTGGCTTCGAGCCCGTATACGGCTGCGGAATCGTCTTCGAGCTCGTAGGTGCTGACCTTCCCGAATCGTTGCAGATTGCTCATTATGGAGCCCCCTTCCCTTTATGGCACTTTACCTCACGCGAGGCCGAGTGCGCGCGCAGAGAGCGAGCCGCATGACGTGGGTCAAATTCGACTTCGCTGGGCGTGGCCTCCAATTTGCCAATCGAGCTCGAATGCGGAAATAGGCAATTACCTTGCCGCCACCCAATGTTGCCACATGCTTGTTCAGTGATGGCCAACGACGACCGGCTGGGTCGGTTTCATCGACTCTACCGCGAGGCGCTTCGTGACAGTCTCGTTACCGTGATGGGCCATGAAGCGCTCGCGACCCAACCGATGCCCGCTTCAGAATGATCGAAAGCTTGAGCTCCGTATCAGGACGGCGCGTGCCCGGTACCTATGGCGCTATCGGTCACCCTCATCATTGATTGCGTCAATTTGAAACTAAATTAATTCAAAAACATTTCACAATCTACAGTTGAATACGTCATTCAAGTCCTTAGCATGCATTTCATTGCATACACACTCGGCAACACGTTGCTCTTGCATGCGATCCTTTTCGATCAAACTCGTGAAAGTGAGGCCTCAAATGAATGCTTGGCTAAAGAATATCGTAACGTCGATGGTCCTTGGCTGTCTGTTCGTCGTTTCCGGTTGTTCCTCGGATCCCGATCCTAACGAACAAGAAGAACGGAACGCTGCGCCGTTGTCGGCCAACGAGCTTCGAAATGCGCTTCCTACGTGCGCCTGCGAAGGGTGGTATACCTGCGACGGAAACCCTGAGTTTTACGACTATTGTGCCGGCCGTCCTTCTTCCCGGGACTACGCACGCAAAGCGTGCGAGCGTGTTTGTGGCGAGGGAAGATGCACGAACCACGGTCCGTATTGCGGCGAGCCGTAAAGAACGCGTTCGCGACGTCGCGACTATATTTTTCGTTCAAAGATGGCACGCGCATTCATGCCCATCACACAGCGCCCCGATCTCTTCCGGGTCGGCTTGCCGCTCGTGCCGCTCACCGACATGATCCGTTATCCGGGAAGTGGTTCCGGCCAGACCTGGATACCCGAGTATGGCTCGGCGGCGGTTCCTTCGCAGTTCGCGGCGCTGTTCGCTTATTCGCCGTATCACCACGTGCAGCCTGGCGCGGCGTACCCGTCGGTCCTGGCATTGTCCGCGGACAGCGACGACCGTGTGGATCCCATGCACGCGCGAAAGTTCGTGGCAGCCCTGCAGTCCGCGTCCTCCGGAGGGCCGGTCCTTCTGAGCACGCAACGAAATGCAGGACACAGGGGAGCCGACGCCATCAAGCGCTGGGTCGAAGACGAGGCCGATGCCTATGCATTCACCTTGTCCGAAATGGGTGTCCCGTGAGCATCGCGTGACCACAGCGGGACACCGGCTCGGGCTCGTGAGACTCGCCGTTGCGAAGAGGCGAGATTTCATCGATTCTTGTAGCTTCGGATGGCATTTCACGCGCTCTTTGGCCGCTCCCGCGAGCTTGGGGATCTCGAGGCTGCACTCGGCCGTGCCCTCGCGGGTCAGGGCAGCGTTTTTCTGCTCTCGGGTGAGGCTGGCATCGGCAAAACACGCCTCACCGAAGAGATCGCTCGATCGGCCGAGGAACGTGGCGCCATCGTCGCATGGGGCCGGGCCTGGGAGGTGGAAGGTGCGCCTCCTTGTTGGCCATGGACACAAGTGCTGCAAGCCTGTCTGCAGACCCCCGCGGGGGCGGACTTCGCCGCGAGCCATCCGCGCGGCGCCGATCTTACGCCGTTCTTGACGGCGATCGGAGCGGGGAACGGCGGGGAAGCGGAGCTCCAGCCGCTGCGGGTCGGTTCGGCCATCGTCGCGCTGCTGCAGCGTTTGGCCGCAGACGGCCCGTTGGTCCTGGCGTTCGACGATCTGCACGCCGCCGATGTCACCTCGCTCGAGCTTCTCTTGGCTGTGGCGCGGGACCTTCGACGGCTTCGCGTGCTCGTCGTTGGGACCTACCGCGAGCTCGAGGCGCGTCGCCTCCCCAAGGTGTCGGCGCTGTTGAACCGCCTGGCACGTGAAGGCGCCCTTCGTCCTTTGGGCCGCCTCGATGCCGCGAGTGTCGCGCAATGCTTGAGCGAGGCGCTTGGCGCAGAGCCAACGTCCGAGCTGGCCGCGGCGGTGTTTGCGGCCACGGAGGGCAACCCTCTCTTCGTCGATGCGCTGGCCCAGCTCCTCGCGGCGCGCGGTGGAGCCTCGCTGCCCACGGGCTTCGCGCTACCGGACAGCATCCGCGAGACCGTGCACGAGATGCTGCAGCGCCTCTCGCCCGAGAGCCGGCGCGTGCTCGATGCGGCGGCCGTGTTGGGCCGCGAGTCGTCGGTGGCCACGTTGCAGCTCGTGTGCGGAAGGCCGGCCGAGGAGATCCTCGTCGCCGTCAACGACGGGCTCGCAGCCGGCGTGCTCGGGGCCGACTCGAGGTCGACCCAGCCCGTGCGATTTGCGCACGTGCTGATCCGCGAGGCCCTGTATCAGGCGCTCTCCCCCGTGGAGCGCGCGCGTTGGCATGCCAGCGCCGCACACGCGCTCGAGCAGATGCACGGGGCCGATCTCGATGCTCGCCTCGCCGAATTGGCGCATCATAAATTCGAAAGCGCGCCGCTCGGATCTTGGCTCGAGGCCGCGGATTTTGCGACCAAAGCGGGACATCACGCCACGAGCCTCTGCGCATTCGACGATGCGGCGAGGCACTTCGATCGCGCGCTGACCGCGCTGGACCACGGCCAGAGCCGCGACGATGCGCGGCGTGCCGATCTTCTCTGGCGCCTCGGTGTGTCGCACATCCGCGTGGGGCAATCCCCGATGGGCAAGGAGCTCTGCGAGCGCGCAGCTGCCATGGCGGAGCGCGCGGGGGAGCCGCGCATCTATGCGCAGGCCGCCTTGGCCTACGGCTTCGAGAGCCAAGGCGCGCGGGTCGATGCGCGGCTGGTCGAGCTGCTCGAGTCGGCGTTGCGGCTCAATCCGGAAAAGGACGCGCTGCACGCGCAGATCATGGCGCGTCTCGCGACCGCGATGACGCCGACGTTGTACCGCGAACGGCCGCTGAAACTCGCCCACGAGGCCATGGCGCTCGCGCGTTCCTTCGAGGATCGTCGCGTCTGGCTCTCCGTGCTCTCCACCGCACGGGGTACGTTCGGAGCGGCGGACGATAGCTCCGAGCTTACCGCCATCGATCGGGAAATCGGCGCACTCGCAAGCGATCTCGGAGACAAACCTCTCGAGTTTCATGCGCATTACCGACTGTGCCGGCTCGCATTCCAGCGCGGCGAACGGGAGATGATCGAGGTCGAGCTGGCCATCCAGCAGCAGCTCGCCAACGAGACCCACGTGCCACAGCACCACTTGTTGGCCGCCGGCGGGCGCCTTTCCTTGGCCACGATGACCGACCGTGCCGAAGACATCGCGAGCGCCGAGCGCGATGTGCGTGAGCTCAGTGAACGCTGCGACAATCCGGCATGGCTTGCAGCGATCGAGGCCAATCGCATCGTCCGCGCGGACCTTCACGGCGACGCGGCCGGGGAAGTCGCGGCGATGAAAGCGCTGGAAGCCGTGGAAGCCGCCCATCCGTCGTTGGCGACGTGGAACGTCCTTGGCGTGCCCGCGATTCAATGGTGGCGGATGTTCCGGGACAAAGCCGCGATCGCCGACCCGCGGCTGCGCGAGGAGCATCGCGCGTGGATCGATCCCCTGGACCTCGAACGCGCGCGTCCGATGCTGGGGCACATGCTCGCCTTCATGGCACCGCGGTTCGTTCAGCTGCGCGATCGAAACCGGATGGAGCTCCTCTACCGGTTGCTCCTTTCCTTCGAGGGGTGCATGACGGGATGGCCGGTTCCGTCGGTCACCGTTGGCCCCGTCTCCCACGAGCTCGGTGCCCTGGCGGCGGCCCTCGATCAGCCGGAGCGCGCCGCCACCCATTTCGAGCACGCGATCCAGCTTTGCCAGCGTGCCGGCTTCCCCCGACTCGAGCAGCGATCGCGCGAAGCGCGTGAAGCTTTGGTGCACGGATCCCTCGATGCGCGCCGGCCCCCCTCGCCTGCGCGGCTCCCGGAAAGCGCTTTATCGCGCTTGGGGCGCGAGGTGCACGGCTATCGCATCGCTCGCATCCTCGGCGTCGGCGGGATGGGCACCGTCTATGCGGCGTCGCATCCCGACGGCCGTCGTGTGGCCATCAAGTTTCTGCACGAACGATTTCGCGACGATGCGGTAGCTCTCCATCTTTTCCATCGCGAGGCGGCCCTCGCCAACGACGTGCGGCATCCGGGGGCCGTCCCCGTGCTGGCCCACGACACGGACTCGAACGGTCACCCCTTCTTGGTCATGCCGCTGCTCGAAGGCGAGACGGTGCGCGCCAGGTGGGAACGCGCGCAAAAGCGTCTACCCGCGCACGAAGTGGCCGTGATCATGAGGGATGCGCTCGACGTACTGGCCCATGCCCACGCGGCCGGCATCGTCCACCGCGACATCAAGCCGGAAAATCTGTTCATCACGTCGACCGGCGACATCCGCGTGCTCGATTTTGGCATCGCACGCCGGCTCGACGGCGATGGAAGCATCACCATGACCGGCAACGTGATCGGCTCCCCCGCCTTCATGCCGCCGGAGCAGGCACTCGGCCGCCGCGGTGCGATCGGGCCGCACAGCGACTGCTGGGCCGCCGGCGCCACGATCTTCACCTTGCTCTCGGGCGAGCTCGTTCACGTCGCCGACAACGCCCAAGCGCAACTCGTCGCCACCGCCACGACACCGGCGCGCTCCCTCGCCGAGGTGGTGCCCGGCATTTCTCCGAAGATCGCGCAGGTCGTCGATCGCGCGCTGGCCTTCGACGCCGCCGCACGCTGGCCTTCGGCGCGCGAAATGCGCGAGGCCCTGCTCTCGGCCTTCGACGACGCACTGGGGCGCTCCGTGGACGCGATCGCCCAAGAGCTGCGCGCGGAACTCGTCGCGGAATGGACGGCCATGACGACGATGCGTGCTGGCACACGCTCGCCATCGTCGACGTGAGCGTCATGTAAGAAATACTTTCACGATGCTTCAGATATTCTAGCTTTTCCTGAAAGCCGTGCCGCCCCACAGTGTGAGGATGGCCGAATATCGCGCAGCGTTCGATTTTCATATCACCTTCACCAATGGAGGGGATCTCTCCGGGAATGGCTTTCGAATCGACGTACCGCATGCCGACGTGACGGAGGCCGAGGTCGGGCGCCTCTTGGTCAAGAGCCTCGGCTTGCTCATGGCGGGCACCATCGACATTCGTCAGCTCACCATTCTCGAGGAGGCGCATCGTGGCTCACGGACCGTCGACCCTCCCGCGGCCGACCGGCGCCGTCTGATCGAGCTGAGTCATGTCATCGCCCACGGCATGACGACGTATCCCGGCTTGCCGGGGCCCGAGATTGGCGATCATCTCAGCCGCGAGGCCAGCGAAAAGGCATACGCGCCGGGGGTGCGCTTTCACATTGGGCGCATCTCGATGGTGGCCAACACCGGCACGTACGTGGATACTCCGTTCCATCGCTTCGACGATGGCGCCGATCTCGCGACCTCGTCGCTCGAGCACTTCGCCGATCTCGAAGGCGTACTCGTGCGGACCGCCGGATCCGGGCAACGCGCCATCGACATCGCTCAGCTTCTGCCGTACGAGGTCCGCGGGCGCGCCGTGCTCCTCCACACGGGATGGAGCCAGCATTGGGGAACTCCCGCATACGGCGTCGACGCCCCTTTTCTCACCGAGGCAGCGACCCAATGGCTCGTCGAGCATGGAGCCGCCCTGGTTGGAATCGATTCCGTCAACATCGACGACGTGGGCGATGGCCTCCGCCCCGCCCATACGGGGCTATTGCGCGCGGCGATTCCGATTGTCGAACACCTCACGGGACTCGAGAAACTGCCCCCCACGGGCTTTCGCTTTCATGCAGCACCGCCGCGCATTGCGCAATTTGGTACATTTCCGGTGCGTGCTTACGCTGTCGTCGCGTAAGCCCCTGGCCGTGTCGCCGCGTCCATGATGGACTGGCGACGGGGTGATGCTGCGGACGGCGACCAGCACGCGAAACGAGATCGGGCTTGCTCTCGCCACCGTTTCATTCGCCTCCTTCGCCAAGTTGATGGCCTATCTCCCCAGCTGGGGACTCTTGCTCTACGGCGCGTGCGCCGCCGGCGTGTTGGCGTGCGCACGACGCAAGCTCCTGTCCCCAGCGGCGCCGCGGCCGAGCGATCGGCGCGTTCACCAATGCGTCGCGACGGTGCTGCTTGTGCTCACGGTTCTCGTCCTCGTCGTGCACCCCATGCTCGAGCTATGGACCGCCAAGCACGATGGGGCAGGCAGCGACCGCGACGAAGCGTTGGAGCAGGCGGCTCTTGCTTTGGTCCGGTCGGGACGACCTTACGAGATTGTCTTGAGCACCGGACACCCGATCAGCCCCCTGCCCGGGGAGCTCATTCTGGCATTGCCGTTCGTGCTCGTGGGCGCGTCGGGCTTGCAGAACATCGCCTGGCTCGGACTTTACTATGCGACGCTCTCCGTAACGCTGTCATCTTCGTGGCCCGCGGCGCTCGGATTGTTCGGCATGCTGCTGCTTGCCCCTGGGGTCGTGCACGAAATCGTCACAGCGGGGGATCTGCTGGCAAGCAGCGTCGCCATCGCAACCGGGTGCATGTGGCTGGTGCTGCAGGCTCGACGCCCGTCGAGCCTAGGCCGGGTGTTCGCACTCGGCGCACTGTTCGGCGTCATGCTCTCGAGTCGGTTCACCTATCTATTGATTGTCCCCCTCGTATTCGCAACGTTGGTGCGAATTCGCGGGATGCGCACCGCGTGGCTCGTTTCCGCGGGCATGGCCATTGGATTCATTGCGGTGACGGCGCCTTTCCTTCCATGGGCCTCGGGCACGTTCGGCCCCTCGCACATCTTCGAGAAGGTGAATCTCATCTCCGAGGTACCTCGTGCATCGTGGCTCATCGCGGGCATCTCCTGCGCTCATTCGGTCCTCGCATCGTGGCGTATTCTCCGCGGCGATGCCGAGCGCCTCTTCGCGCAAGCCACCTATGTGCTCCTGACACCGGTCTTGCTGACGGTCCTCCTTTGCTCCTTTGAACTGGGCATCGACGCCGTGGTGCAATTCGGCTGGTATGCCTTGTGGTGTGTGCCGTTTGCAACCGTGACACTCGCACGGGTCATCCCACGAGGGTATACTCCGCCGCAATGAGACTAGGGCTCTTCCGCAGCACGACGCTCGCGCTCCTCGCCATTGGCGTCTCCTTGCCCAGCTGCAGCAGCGACGATTCGCAAGCTCCGCCGGCAGACCCCTCATGCACCGCCGCCACCAAGTGCACGTTCTTTTCGAGCGGAACCAGCGAACTGGAGATTCAAAATCGAATTGCGACCGTCCGCTCGGGCGAAAGTGTCAAATTCGGACCTGGCCATTTCACGTTTTCGAACCAAATCGCGCTGCCGTCCAACGTGAGCGACATCGCCCTGCTCGGCTCGGGCCGCGAAACCACCGTGCTCGATTTCGCCGGGCTGACGGTGGCGAGCAACGACAGCGTCTATGCCCAATACGTTCAAAACCTGCGCATCGAGGGCTTTGCCGTGAAGGACCCGCCGGGTAACGGCATCAAGGTGCTGCAGGGCACCAACGTGACCTTTCGCGATTTGAAGACGTACTGGTCCTCGGAGGACAAGGCCAAGCATGGTGGCTATGGCCTTTATCCGGTTCAGTCGACACATGTGCTGATCGAGAAGAGCCTGGTCATCGGTGCCTCGGACGCCGGCATTTACGTAGGGCAATCGAAGAACATCGTCGTGCAAGGCAACGAAGCGCACGGCAACGTCGCAGGAATCGAGCTCGAAAACTGCTTCAACGCCGACGTTCACGACAACGATGCACACGACAATGCCGCCGGAATCCTCGTTTTCGATGTCCCGCATCTGGAGCAAGTCGGCGGGCACGACATCCGCGTTTTCAAGAACGTCGTTCGCCAAAACAACGAGACCAATTTCGCGCCCTCCGCGCTCGTGCGGCACGTGCCGGGAGGGACCGGGGTGGCCGTACTGGCCAGCACCAACGTCGAGGTCTTTCAGAATACCTTCGACAAGAATAACACTGCGCACATGTCGATCCTTAGTTTTCTGGTCGTCGAGCAAACCACCGATCCGAATTATGCGCCGTACCAGTGGCCGAGCAAAATTCACGTCCACGACAACACCTTCACCGAGGGCGGCACCGCGCCCGACATCAGCAAGGATCTTGGCGCCCTTCTGACCCTCGGGAAATTCCCCGAGAACAACCGCGTCCCCGACATGCTGTACGATGGCATCCTGCCGCAAGGTGCCGCGGGGCCCAATCCGCAGCGGATCTGCATCGAAAACAACCTGGGGAGCGCCGCGTCGGCGTTCTCCAATTTGCATTTGGACAAATTCGACCGGAGCAAGCTCAATCTCGCCGAGGTGCGCGAAATGAACCCGCCGGAGTTCGTGTGCGAACTTCCGCCAATAGCCGCGGTTCGACTGCCATAAGGGCTCCTTCACGACGGCCGCGAAGAGAACCCCCGTGCAAATCCAATAGAGTATGGTAATGCTTCCATTAGAAGCAGCCTCGTAGACGTATGGTTGCTTTTATCGCGCAACACGGTATGAATGAATATGGCGTCACCACCCTTGAAAAGGACGGGGTGGTGCAGGAATTCGCCTTTCACGGTCGATTGTCCGGGATCTGGATAATCCCATTCGAAGGGTAGCGCGCGCACGTTGCGCGATTTCTCGAATGGTGACACCGCTTACCTTAGGCCTTTGCGCGGCACGCGGCTCGCACGTGGGCCGTATCGAAGGGAGCACCACTACTTTGAAATCATTCTGGATCATTCGACCGACATTCGGTCTCGTAGGTCTCGTTCTCGCAAGTGCATTGACCGTGGCGGCGTGCGCTCAATCGGAGGAGGAGTCGCCATCGGAGCCAGGACCCACGCCTGGCGACACCGACCGCGGATCGCCTACCGGGAACGCACAGGACACGGATTCGGACTCGGAAGCCTCGGAGCCCGGCGCGACGGTCGCCGCGGACACGGCGGAGTTTGCCGCCAGCGTTTTGCCCTTCGACATGCCCGCGCGGACCGAATTGGCCAAAAGCGAATACAAAGTATTCGCCCACTGGCACGATTACCCGTTGCGTTATTACGACAATCTGGGAAGCGGCAATTACAAGAATCACTACAAAGAGTGGCTGACGCCGACGGGAACCTATGCGGAGTTCGGCGGGCGCCTCCGCGATCAGCCGATCCCCATTTTGGCGGTGCCCGGGCCGGATGGCTACGGCAAGGCCGATATGCGAGCGGACATCACCACGGCCGCCGCCGTCGGCATCGACGGATTCTTGTTCAACTTTTGGTTCCCGCCCAGCGACCGGCGCTGGCAAAAGCTGGTCGATCTCTTCGATGCCGCCGACGAGTTCACCGCGGCGAACCCGAACGCACCGTTCTACGTCATTCCCAACATCGATAGCCATATTCTCTCGGGCAAGAGCACCGCCGATCGGGATCCTCGGGGCCGGGCGGACCATATCGCGAAGTTCAAGAACCGAGCGTCGTGGCGCAAGATCGGTGGCAAATACGTCGTTGGCAGCTTCCGACCGGAGGCACTGCCGGCTTCCTTCTACGACGAGTTCTTCGACCAGCTCGAAAAGGTCCATGGCATCAAGGCGGTCCTTTGGGGCTCCTTGCTTTCCCCCACGGAAGCCAACCGCAATGCGATGAAGCCGTTCATGAAGGGGGCGATGTACTCGCGCTGGGACAACGTTCCCTACACCAACGATCCGGCCTCGGGGATCAAGACGCTGAAAGACTGGGGCGATGCGAATGGCGTTCCCTATTCACCGCCGGTGAGCCATACCGACAATCGGCCCTACCTGTCCATCACCACCGAGACGGCCGGCTTCAAGACGCAAGCCAACACGTGGACGGCGGCCATCAACTCCGGTGTGAAAATGGTCCAGGTGCTCACCTGGAACGACCACGCCGAAGGGCACGCACTGCGCCCCAATTCCGCCACGCAATATGCGTTTTACGATTTGACGGCGTACTATGCGACGTGGTTCAAGACGCGCAAGAAGCCGACCATCCTACGCGACGTGCTCTATTACGCGCACCGTATGCACAAGAGCACGGCGGCTCGGGACACGGCCAAGCAACCCGTGGCCACCAAATCGAAGAATGACGTTGCGCTGGTGGATCGGGTGTTCGTGCTCGGCATGCTCAAGTCCCCCGGAACCATTCAGATCACCTCGGGGGGCGCCGACAAGAAGGCCGATGTCGCCGCCGGCCCGCAGTTCTTCGACGCACCGCTGGCCGCCAACGATCGCCCGAGCTTTCAGCTCACACGCGACGGTGCGGTCGTGACCTCGTTCAAGAGCGCATTCTCCACGCGTTCGCCCATCGTGTGGCAAGATCTGCTCTACCGTGCCGGTAGCTCGTCGCGTCCTGCCGCGGCGGGAGTTCAAAACAATCTGCCGCAAGACCGAGACTAGATTTTAGCGGACGTCGAATTCGAGCGATGGGCCGCCGCGCGATGCGCGACGGCCCTTTTTCGTTAGTGCACCCTCTGGTCGTCCAACGCCGATGGACGGAGCGCTTTCAAGGCTGCGCGAAGCAGCGCCGCGTCACCGCCAACGGTCCCGATTTTGACATGTTTCGCGCCATCCTGCGCGTTGTACTCCGTGCCGTCGGCCGAGTACCCCAGGAACTCCTCCGGGAGCGTGGCCACGGTGGTCACCATTTGGACGTTTCGGCTGTCGTCGCCCCAGATGAGATAATACGTTGGCTGCTCGAGGTTCTGCGTCCGAAACGACGACGAGTGGCTCAGTGGGAGCCCCTCGATGGAAGAAGGAACCTCGGTGAGCCCTTGCCGTTGCCCTGCTTCGTCCACCGGCACATCGAGTGTCTCCTGGAATCCGGCCCATTCGACTCGAGGTGCCGGGGGATTCGTTGCCTCGGTCGTCATGCTGAATGCGCCGAAGGCGACCGTAATCACGGTGTCGTCTTCCGTACCGTAGTCGCTTCGAATCGGAAGGGAGGTCTGGGCGTCCACGATGAACTCATGGCCGGTCGGCCCGACCCATCGTAGTGCGGCCCGCCCATCGCTCGTGGTCGTGCTTTCAGCTTGCGGGAGAGTGCTGGGCGCATGTAGGAACTTCAGCTCGTCGTAGGTCGCCGCGGCGAAACACGACTCCGCGTCCTCCCTATCGGAAACTTCCCTGTACGTAAACGGAGGCTTGTCATCGTATCCGGATGGCAGAATCTCGTGCACGGTCAGCCGTCTTCCTTCGCAACGTTCGTCGTAGCGCAAGGTCCCCTCTTCCCAGTACCGTCGCACCACGTCGGTACCGCGTACCCAGTATTCGATCATGGCCTGGTGACCGTCCTCGGTGACCGGGGCCGAATAGTGCGTCCACGCCTGCGCCGTCGACGCGGCGTGGGTGGCCTCCGAGGGACCGCTCGACTGAACCCCGCACGCGATCAAAGCGGCCAATGCTGCCAGTGTCGTCGCATAGACTGTTCGTTTCATCGCTGGTCCCCTCTCAATTGACGATCCATACCCAACCGTCGCTAGCCTGACGGCCTACCCCACAACCCTGAGAAATGGATAGCGTATTGCCCCAATAGTACTTGCTCCCGCTGCGACAATTGATGATTACCCAATAGTGTTCGAAGTCACGACCAGGATTGAAGCGCGCGCCATCCTTGAGGCATGTTCGCGGATTGATGCAGCTGCAGCCCTGGTCTTGGTGCGAGGGAACGAACTTGAATTGCTGATCGAAAAGACGAGAGTGGTACCGTCGATGGTTCGAACGGCTGGTGCAGAGTTTTGCCCAGCTGTTGCCGCATCGCAAATAGTCGTACGTCTGCGATGAACCGCAATTGTTGGTGCCACTCGCAAGATGGCCTCCACAACGGTCGGTCCCTGCATGAACTCGGGTAACGTTTCGGATATCGAACCGATCGTCCCAGTAGAAGTTGATGGGGTCCTTGTAGCCTGCGTTGCAACTGCTCCGGGTATAGTGATCCGCGCGCGCCGGAGTAGGCACAGCGCTCGCGGTAATGGCAAACGCAGCCATGATTAAGAGCGACCCTTTTCGGTGTCGAGACATTTGAACCTCCATGATGAATGGCAATCGAGGCCAATGCCTTTCAGCAGAGGCCGTGCCACGGGTGTCACCGCGCAACGGATGCCTCGACGCAGCTCCGGGATGCGCGCGATGGCGATCCTGCGATCCAGCATGACCTCCGCGCTCATTCCACGCTGAGCTGGCGCAACGTCCCCGGGAACAAACGGGGGGCGTTGCGGGTTCATCCACCATGCGGTCCCGGTTGCTCCTGTTCGTTCGCTGCGCCCTATCGTTGCTCTTTGCGGGCGCCCTCGTCGGGTGCGACCACGCCACGAAGTCGCTCGCGCAGCGCGAGCTTCAGGAGGGTCGCATCATCGAGCTCATTTCCGGGGTCCTCGACCTGCGTTACACCGAGAATCACGACACGGCGTTTTCACTCTTGCGCGATGTTTCCATTCCGCACAAGGCCACGGTTCTGAGCGTCGTGGCCAGCGTCGTCCTGCTCGGAACATTGGCGTCTTGGTGGCGAAGACGTCACGCGGCCGCGTCGGAGGGCTTGGGCTATGCCCTCGTCGCGGCGGGCGCAGTCGGCAACATTGCCGATCGTTTCGCCCGCGGCTTCGTCGTCGACTTCATTCATCTGAAACATTGGCCCGTCTTCAATGTCGCGGACATCCTCATTGTCGGCGGTATCCTGCTTCTCGCCCTTCACGCCATTCTGGGGCGAGGCCCGAATGCCAATCAAAGCGCGCCCCATCCGAGCTAATCGCGACAGCGCGCTATGATGCTATGACGAGAGTGGGGCGCGGACGCCGTCCCCGCGACATCCGGCGCGTTGCACGGATGGTGTCTCTCTCCATCTTCGTGTCGAGGCGTGCTGGACGACGCATCAGGTTCGATGCAACATGACAACATGGAGCTCGCACCCGGATCTCAACTGCGCGCCGGACGCCTCGTGACCATCATCGTCTATGCGGTGATGATCGTCGCGTCCATCGGATTGTTCCTCGGAATTCGCTCGTTCGGATCCGATCTCACGGCGCCCGATCCCAAGGGCCCCATCTTCGGAGGAGGCGGTGCCGGCGCGGGCTCGCATGCGATCCTCCACGTGCTCCTCGCGATGCTGGTCGTGATCATCGCCTCGCGGGGGCTCGGTGCACTCTTTCGCTATCTCCACCAGCCGCCGGTCATCGGTGAAGTCCTCGCTGGAATCCTGCTCGGGCCGTCGCTGCTCGGCCGCATCGCACCTTCTGCGTCGGCGTTCCTGCTGCCATCCACGGTCGCGCCCTACCTCGGCGTCATCGCGCAGGTCGGTGCGATCCTGTTCATGTTCCTCGTCGGCCTCGAGCTCGACACCTCGCTCCTGCGCAAGAAGTCGCATGCCACACTGGCGATTTCCCACGCATCCATCATCGCACCTTTCGTCCTCGGCTCGGGCCTGGCGCTCTGGCTCTATCCGAAGCTCTCCAGCTCCGACGTGCCCTTCAGCGTCTTCGCGCTCTTCATGGGCGTGTCGATGTCGGTCACCGCCTTTCCGGTGCTCGCGCGCATCCTGACCGATCGAGGCATCCACAAGACACGGCTCGGCGTCATTGCAATCAGCTGCGCCGCCGTCGACGACGTCACTGCGTGGTGCCTGCTGGCCTTCGTCGTGAGCGTCGCGCAAGCCAAGCCTTCGGGGGCGGCGCTCACCATCGGACTTTCGATCGGCTACATCGCATTCATGCTCGGCGCCATCCGCCCCTTCGTGCAGCGCGCCGTGCGCCGGATGGAGCTCACCAAGGAACTCGGCCAGAATACCTCGGCGCTCGTCTTCGGGGGCTTGCTGCTCTCCGCGCTCACCACGGATTTCATCGGCATCCACCCGGTGTTCGGCGCCTTCTTGCTCGGCGCGATCATTCCGCACGAGTCGTTGCTGGCCAAGAGCATGAAACAGAAGCTCGAAGATCTGGTCGTCGTGCTCCTGCTCCCGGCATACTTCGCATTCACGGGTATGCGCACCCAGATCGGTCTGCTGAGCGGAATGGACCACTGGATCTTCTGCGGCGTCATCATCGTGGTTGCCTGCCTGGGCAAATTCGGTGGAAGCGCAGGCGCAGCAAGGCTCGCGGGGCTCGAATGGCGCGATGCCGCGAGCCTCGGAATCCTCATGAACACGCGCGGACTCATGGAGCTCATCGTGCTCAACATGGGCCTCGACCTGCGGGTCATCTCGCCGACGCTCTTCGCGATGATGATCCTCATGGCGCTGGTGACCACGTTCGCCACCACGCCCATTCTCCACGTCTTGATCCGGAGTCGCTCACTCGATGAGCCTGCGAGTTCCACGGCCGTCAGCAGCTCGACGTAAGGGAAGTCGCCTTTTGCGCATTCCTGGCGCGCAGTGGCCCTCCCGGTGGACCATCTTGTGTGCTCCAATGTTCGACGATGGCCCATTCGACTCGACGCTCATCGCGGTACGAGCATTTGTACAAGGCTGCCACGATGCTCGCTTTCTTGACCCAAGGGGTGGCGTGCGCCCACGACAATGCGGCGCCGTCGCCCTTATCCTCGCTGGAGCAGCGGACTCGCGCCGGCGAGTTTCCCAATGTCCATTCCGTGCTGGTGATGCAACACGGCCAGACTCTGGCTGAATGGTATTTTACCGGCAATGACGAAGAGCGCGGCCGCCCGCTGGGGACCGTGAATTTCAATGCGACGACGCTGCACGACGTGCGCTCGGTGAGCAAGAGCGTGGTCTCGCTGCTGTTCGGAATCGCCGTTTCCGAAGGGGCCATCAAGAGCCTCGATGCCCCGGTGCTCGACTATTTTCCCGAGTATACCGACTTGCGCACCGCCGATCGGATGAAGATCCGCGTGCGCGACGTGCTGTCCATGACCTCCGGCCTTGCCTGGGACGAAGACACGCTGCCCTATACCGATCCCCGCAACAGCGAGATCGCGATGGACCTGGCCCCGGACCGCTACCGCTACGTCTTGGAGCAAGCCATCGTCACCCCGCCGGGCGAGCAGTTTCGCTACAGCGGGGGCGACGTCGCGGTCGCCGCCGAGATCCTGAAGCGGGCCACCAAAACGCCCATGGAGGTCTATGCCCAGCAGAAACTGTGGGAGCCGCTGGGCGTTACCCAACAGGTCTGGTTGAAAGACGATCGGGGCGTGCCCTATGCCGCCTCGGGCCTGAGGCTCACCCCGCGCGACATGGCCAAGATTGGCCAGATGATGCTGAATGGCGGCCGTTGGAACGACCATCAAGTGGTCCCTGCTGCATGGGCCACCGACGCCGTCGCCACCCACGCGCAAGTGGAAGCGGACCCGAAATGCGGCCAGCGCTATGGCTATTTCTGGTGGCTCTCGCCAGGATGCACCGTAACGCCGACGACCCCCTGGTTCCTGGCCAGCGGCAATGGCGGCCAGCGCATCTGGGTGATCCCGTCACGCGATCTGGTGGTGGTCATGACCGCGGGCAATTACAACGTCCCGGGCCACGGTAAGGCCGCGTCGGCGTTTCTTTCCGGTGTACTCGCCGCCATTCCCTGAATGGGATATCGCTCTTCGACGCATGCGCTCAGGGCTCGCCGCGGTAATCGGTGGCCCACGGGCTGGGGATGAGCGCGCGGCCGAGGAGATCGCGGCCGGCCAATTCGAAATTCATCTCTTGGAGCGTGAGGTGCTGCACGGCGGTACGCGCATCGCGCAGGCAACGATCCAGCGGACAACTTCGATAAACGCTGCTCGCCCCCGCCGCGGTGTAGAGCAGCTCGATGGCCTCGAGGGCGGTGTGCGCGGCGTGCGTGGCCGCCAACCACAGGGCTCCCCGCTCGGACATGCTCGGGGCGTGCCCTGCCTGCACCTTGTCCCACAGCTCGCGCAGGGTCTCGACGAGGTAGTGGCGCCCCGAAAGAATGAGGGCCTTGGCGCGTCCGAGCCGGTCCTGGGCTACCGGCTTGTCCGCCAACGACGACGTGGACATCATGGATGTCTTGCCGGTGGCCAGCGTGATGAATTCCTCCAGGGCATGGCGGGCAATGCCCAAGGGAACCGCGCCGAGGAACGTGGCGAAGGTCGCAATGGGGGGCATGCGGAAGAGCGGGCGGCCGCAGATCGGCGGCTCGCTGAACCACGCCGTCAGCGAGGCCGGAACGAACACCTCGGACACGGCGTAGTCGTGACTGGCGGTCCCGCGTAGTCCGGTAGACTCCCATGTGTCGATCACGTTGACGGCGGAGGCTGGAAAGAACATTTCCCGCATGAGGGGAATTCCGGTCGGGCCCACCACCGGCTTGCCGTCGCGTACGATCGTGCAGCCACCGAGGTACCACGTCGCGTGTGTGGAACCGCTGGCAAGGGGCCAGCGACCGGTCACGCGAAATCCGCCGTCGACCGGGATTGCAGCGCCCGTGGGCCTGAAGGCGCCGGCCACGATCGCCTCGGGCTCGCCGAAGATGCGGCGCGCGCCCTCCGCGGGCAGCATGCCACCGAAGGTGCCGTAGCAGCCACCGATGGCCACGCACCATCCCACCGATCCATCGGCATACGCGGTGGCTTCCACGACGCGCAGAAACGTCACGGGGTCGATCTCGGCGCCGCCAAAGTCCTTGGGGACCAGCATCCGGTGGACCCCCGCCGCCTGGAGCGCTCGAACCACCGCGACGGGGATGGCCCGCGTCACGTCGATATCGGCGCACTCGGCCCGCGTCATCGGCACCAAGGCTTCCACCGCACGGAGCACCTCCGAGGCGCCACCCGCAATTGATTTCAAGGCTTCGCTCGTGGTCACGTGTTCTCTCCCGTTGGACCGCTTTGTGGTGACGAATCCTAGTCTCGTTCTCGGCCATTTTCGAGACCGACCATCACCACCGCGGAATACGGATGAGATATCCGAACGCACGGAGCCATCCACTCCTCGAAAAGCGAGGGACGCCTCCGAGGTTCGCCGCGATCAGCAGCTGTCCAGTCTGTCGAACGAGCCGGGCCACCACGAGTAGGTATAGCCCGTACGGTACGCGGGGATTCGAATGCAGCCCGAGTCACGTCCCCAGTTGATGATGACGCGCACACCTGTATCGAAGTTGCAATTGCTACTGAGGTGAATTTGGTTGCTGCTCAAAAAGGTCTTCTTGATGCACGAGGGAGCTGCCCCCAACGTCGACACAGTCGCGTCCTCGGACTCGACCGCGGGAGCCGCCGAGGAGACGTCTTCCCGCGCGGTACCATTATCCTGTTCGGCAACGGCACCTTCGATGGCGGATTCTTCGGAAACGGCGTTCTCCGTACCTTCTTCGCCTTGATCGGCCGCGCAACCAACCGTGGCCGCGCACACCGTCCCGATGATGAGAGCGAAAATTTTCCTACCCATTGTCATAAGTGTCTCCTGCCCCTCGAAGAGGCCCCCGAGCGCACCGTGCGCTCTGAAGTTCTCCTTACGCAGGAATCGGGAATTCATTTGAGCGTCGAATACCACTTTCGAGATCCCACATTTCGTCCTGACCCTCGCCACGTCCATGTCCAATTGGATGCTCGACGCCAATCGTGCGCCGGAGCGATATGGCAACTTGGTCATCGATCCGACGATCGACGCAATGGGAAGTCGGCGATCCCACGGTGCCCGACGAACGCGCCCTTCGACGTGCTGGCGTGCTCGGCTGCTGTGCGATTTTCACGTCGCGGGAGCAAATGGAAGGGCTTCCGTTTTCGTATGAGTCCCTGGGGATCCGCCACGTTCGTGTCGTTTTTCACCCAACCGAAGGGTCCATGCATGAATCGACGAAGCATTCTTTCTTCCCTTGGCGCCCCCCTGCTCCTCGCCTGTGTGTCCGGCTGCAGCGACGCCGGGCCCGCCGGCCACGAGGAGCCGCAGGCGGCGGTGTCGTCCAAGCTCGCGCCGTCGGCCACCATCGATTCGCCCGTCGAGGGGGAGAAGCTCCCGGTTGGCATTGTCCGCGTCTCCGGGCACTACAGCAATGCGTACAACTTGGGAATTAGCATCGCTGGAAAGGTCATCGAGCGCGTTCATACGGTCACCAACGGCGAAGAGTCCGGCACGTGGTACTACGATCTCGATACCAGCAAGCTCGATGGCGAGTTCCAGTTGTCGATCGACGCCCTTGGCTGGCAGCCATGGCGAACGGTGAGCGTCGACAATCCCGCAGCCAATGTTCCCAAGGTCACCGTAGCCAGCCCCGCGGATGGCGGGACCGTGACAGCGCGCACGCCCATCCGCCTCGAGGTGAACGCCAAAAACGATATCGCGTCGGTATCCGTGCGCATCAACGGCGGCCCCTGGCGTCCGGCATCGCGCGTGTCGGGGGGCTACGAATACCCATGGGATCCCACCCCGCTCGGCGATGCGACGGCCAGCATCGAAGCCCGCGCCGTCGATGCGCGCGGCAACCTCGGTAAGAGCTTCACCACCTATGTCCAAGTCGGAAGCGGCAGCATCGAGCCGCGCCACGCGCTGCCCCAGGACCGCGCGATGTGGGTGTGGGAGGGCGCTGCGTATTCGATGATCCACAACCCTGGCTCACGCCGGGCGCTGGAAAGTCTCGCCGCGAGCGGCAAGGTGAAGACCATCTACTTCAGCGTCGATCGTTACAGCGGCGAAGATATGCTGGAGGACTTCCGACCTCGCGTGCGCGAATTCGTGTCCTGGGCACATACCGCCGGCCTCGACGTGTATGCCCTCATCATCAGCGCCGCCCGCCCCTTTTGCCTCGGTGCGTTCACGCCCTACCAGGGGTATGCCCTGAGCGAATACGAAAAGGTGCTCAATTACGACCTTTCGTCCAATCCACGCGAGCGATTCGACGGATTGAACATCGACCTCGAACCCTACACCTGCAACGTCTACGACACGCCCACGCAATTGCAGTGGCTCACGGTGCTCTCGCGCTTGATCCAGCGGCGTGACGCCGCGGGATCCGGGCATGCGTTCGGGCCAGCCATTCCATTCTGGCTCGACGGTGCATCGCTGACCTGGAAAGGGCAAGAGAAGACGCTCGATCAGCATATGCAAGACCTCAACGACTACGTGACGGTCATGGCGTACCGCGATTCGGCGGAGGGCATGTACATCACCGGTCAGGAAGAGATCGCATATGCCGAGAAGATCGGGAAACCCAAATCGGTCTCGCTCGCACTCGAGACGATCGCGATCTCATCCTCGGACGCCGACCCATGGTGGATCAGCTACAGCCACATGGGCCGCGCCTACATGGAAAGCGAGCTGACGAAGCTTTATGCCACCGCGAATCCCAAACCCGGATTCGGGGGCGTGGTCATGCACCATTTCGACTCATTGCTCGAGCTGCCTTCGGATTGGAGCAAAGATCCCAGCTACCCGCCGTATCCGAAGGATTATCGGGCGCCGTCGGCCTTGAGCGATCGCGTAAAGGCTAGCCCGTTCGACTACCAATCCGTCGATTTGACCTGGGGTCGCGCCTACGACGACACCCACGTCAATTTTTACAACATCTATCGCTCCGAGGACCCGAACTTCCGTCCGTGCGAGGACAACCTCGTCGGGGCGACGAAGGATCCGTGGGCGACCGATTTCGGATTGTTGCCCTCCACCCGTTACTATTATCGAGTGTCGGCCGTGGACGTCGCGGGCAAAGAAGGCCCCGCATCGCCGCCGGTATCCGCCAAGACGACGGCGGCCGAGGTGCAGCTCCGTCCGATGATCGTCGATGCGATCGAATTGACCCCGGGTTCGACCCCCGGCACCGCGGCGGTGCGGGTGCGGGTGGTCGACAAGGCCACCGGTGCACCGGTGCCGGTGGCCCAGGTGCATGGCAACTTCACCAAACGCGGCGGCTTGTACCTCGATATTCCCACCGATGAAAACGGGTGGGCCCAGGGCACCTCCGAGCAATTGGGCCTCCCGAGCGGCATCGTCGGCTTCAGCCCGAAGCGGATCGCGGCCAATGGGTACTATTGGGCGGCCGGCTACGACCGCGTGCACTACACGGAATCGGATCTCGTGACCACGCCAAAGGCTCGAGCGAAGCCACTCGTCGAGTCGCGTTTGCACCAAGACCGCTGACCCGTTCCCATGCCGGCTGTCGCCCGAGCGGTGCTCGGGCGACAGTCATCGGTTCATCCTCGCGCGAGCACCATGATGGAACTCGGGAGGCCGCCCGCCGGGTGCACGTTGAACACGCCGAGCCCTGCCCCTTTGGCCCATGTCGCATAATCCGAGCTGGCAAATGCTTCGCCCTTTTTCGTAGTCCCCAGCATCGTGATGGAGAACATCCGTGCAGCCGGGTTGTCGCCGTCGATCAAGAAGTCATTGATGACGATTTTTCCATCGGGCTTGAGGGCCGCGGCAGCCTTCTTCAACAAGGACTGACAGACCACAGGTTCGAAGTGATGGAAGATGTGGCTCATGACGATCACGTCGTACGGTCCGCCGAAGGCAGCCTCGAAAAGGTTCCCCTCGATGTACTGGACGCGCGACGTGTCGACCCCGAGGCGGCCTGCCATCTGGCGCGTCTCGACCAAGACATTGGGCCAATCGAGCAACGTCGCCCGCAGGGTCGGATTCTCTTTCACCAGGGTAAAGGCGTAGGTGCCGCTGCCCGCGGCGACATCGAGGGCCGTCGGCGCGGAGCGAGATGCGAGCCAAGGGCCGATGAGCCCCTGAATTGCCATGGCGACGGGAACCGACATGCCGACGGTGCTCTTGGCGAAGATCTCCCAGAACGGAAGCTGCGGGGTCTCCGCGTGCTCCAAAAGAACGCTGCCCCCCGCCTTCACGGAGTCTTTGAGCTGCGCCATGGCACGCCATAGGTGGTCGCTGCCCATGACGCTGGCGATGCCGCCGAGGTATTGCGGCTTGCTGGGAACGAGGTGCTCGGCGGCGACGGGCGCGAGGGAATACGTTCCCCCCTCCTTGCTCAGGAGGCCGAGCACCGCGAGAGCCTCGGCAACGACCCGCGTCGTCCTTTCCGGACACCGGATCTTGGCGGCGATGGCGGCCGCATCGCGCGCGCCCTCGTGAATGGCCGCGAACAGGCCCAGCTCGATCGCCGTCGTGAGGACGGCGGTGACGTGATGCGCCTGAAGCATCTGAAAAAGCGCCTCCGGCCCCGATAGGTTCTTGTTCTCCATCGCGATCGATTCTCCTTTTGGCGATCCACGATAGAACGACCCCAATGCCGACGTCGACCGAGCACGCGGCTCTTCGGAAACGTTGTCGTGGTCACATGCTTGTGCTCTTCGCGAATCGTTTCAACAATCTTGTCATTGACTACATACACACCTCTCGATAGCTTGCGCCCGTGGCTCGCGTTGCACGCCCGTACCATCATGGCGATCTCCGGAATGCGCTTCTGGCCGAAGCGGCCAAGCTCGTCGAAACGGACGGCGTCGCCGCCCTCACGTTGCGCGAGCTATCCCGGCGGCTCGGCGTCTCGCATGCGGCGCCCACGAACCACTTTCCCGACAAGGATGCGCTGCTCGCAGGACTCGCCGCGCAGGGCTTCGAGGAGCTCGCGCACGATCTCGCCAGCGTTGCTCAGGTCCGCTCCGCCGAGCTTTGGCTTCGCGATCTCGGTCGAGCGTACGTGCGCTTCGCCCTGCGGCGGCCCGGGCACTACCGCGTCATGTTCGGCCGCGGCTTCTCGAAGGAGTCGCGGACGCGGCTCGCCGACGTCGGCGAGCGCGCATTCTCGATTTTGCAGCAAGCCGTCCAGGCGACGATGCCGCCGACCCGCGCGCGCGTGGCGCAGCGCGTCCGCGAAGCGTGCTTCCTGGCCTGCTCCGTCGTGCACGGCGCAGCGATGCTCCTCCTCGACGGCCCCTTGGCCCCGCACCTCTCGATATCCATGGACGACGAAGACGCCGTCACCGATCTCATCGACCAGGCGACGGCGTCCGTTTCGACGGCGATCCGAGAGGGGCGTTAGTTGCAGGTCCCCGTGCCGTGGTTTTCGTAGACCACGGGGAGATTGGTGTAGCCTTGGGCGGCCAATTTTGCGGCGAACCGTTCCGCACGGCACGGCGAAAGCGCAAGGTTGTTCCGGATGACGAGCTTCCCGAGTTTGTTCAGCGCGTCGAATCCTACGATGTCTTCGAGGGCGCGTTCCCCATCGAATCGAAGCGTACCATCGATGGTGGTGAGCGCGTCGAGCCCGGCGAGCGACGTGAGGGAATTGCCTTCGAAGTGCAGCTCTTGCCCTGCGTGCACGAGCGCGTCGAGCCCATCGAGCTTGGTCATCGCGACATTCTCGATGAAGCGAATGTCGTCCGCCGATTGCAGGCCATGGAACCCATCCAGGTGGGTCAACTTTTCATTGCGGGCGATGAGCAGGAAATCGACCTCGCGAATTCCGTTCAAACCGCCAATCTCGGTCATCGCATGGCATTTGTAGACGTCGATGGAACCGCCGTTGAGCGTTTCGACCTTCTCGAGACCGCGCAGATTTCGAAGACCTTCGCTCCCGTAGAGACTGATGCCTCCCACGGAGCTGAGCGTGTCGAGGCCCACCAAGCTCACGAACTCCGCCGAGGTGCGGTCGACCCAAAGACCGCCGTTGATCCGGGTCAGTCGGCCCAGGCCCTTCAAGTCGGCGAATCCAAGCTTGCCGCGAAGGTCCAGTCTTCCAATCGCGGTCAACCCGCTGAACCCGTCGAGCGAGGCCAATGCGGGAAGACCGTCCCCATCGACGGCGCCAATGGAGACGCGACCGTCGACGACCTCGATCCCCTTGAGATCGAGCTGGGCGAGTTTGGGGCTGTCCGAGATGTACACATCGCCGCGGACGGCCTTGGCGTTCGGGAACGCCGCGAATCGCGAAAGCGATGGGCTATTGGCGATATCGAGTCCGGACAGCTCGTGCACATGGGCGAAGCCGGTCACACTCTGCAGAACGGGATTGCCACGGAAGATGGCATTCCCGCGAATGCTGGTCAGCGCGGGGAATCCATCGAACGCCGTCAACGCGGTTCGCGATAGGACGAAGTACCCCTGGATCTCCTCCAGCGCCGAGAACCCCGTGACGCTCGTCAGAAAAGGTTCCTCGATCAGTAAGGCGCCGACCCTCATCAGCTTGTTCGGGCCCACCAAGTTGGTGACGGCATTGTATTCGACCCTCAACGCGCCACCCACCGCGTACAAGGACTCGAGCGCGGCAACGCTGCCGAGACGGTAGTTGCCTTGGATCGCCAAATCGCCGCCGACGGAGGCCAGCTTTTGCAGACCGGCGAGTGACTCCAGTTCGCGGGTGTAGCTCACCGTCAGCGATCCGCCGACACGCTCGAGGGATCCGAGCGCCGCGAGGTTCCAGATCCCGCGACCTTCGATGGTGAGGTTGCCGGTGATTTCGCGGCAGCCGGACAGCGCGTCGAGCTGAGACGAGGTGGAGGCGGTGAAGTTACCTTTGCACGCCGCGGTGTCACGAACGGTCACCACCTCGCTGGCGGCATATTTGTCTTTGCACGCAATGGCGCTCATCGTATGCGTTGCCGCGTGGGCGTGGATCCAGCCCGAATCGGGTACCACGGTGGAATCGGTGCAATTCGGGGTGGCGCCATCGACGGCGTAGCGAATGCTCGCCCCCGCCGTGGCGGTCGTCACCTCGATGGGACGGGAAGCGTCATACGTTTCCGAAAGGGGGTGGAACTCGGGCACGGCCGCCCGGAGGGTGTAATCCGCATACGTCTCCGAAGACGGGAGCAGGCCGCCCTTGCACGCGACGGCGCGAATCCGTTTGCCCGTCTCCGTGACATGCACGGTCGTTCCGGGCGTATATTCCAGCGATCCGGCGGCGCATCGGGCCGATGCATCGCATGCAGGCCCAGACGAATCGAGGGAGTAGCAAACCGCTGCCCCGGCGGTGCCGCTGGTCAGCGAAACGGAAACGTCGTTCGCGTACTGGCCCGCGTTGGGCTCGAACTGCACCGGCAGCGCGGTGTCGGAGGGTACTTCGATGACGTACGTCGCCGATTGAACTCGAGAATCCTCCGCGCCTACCCTTCGAGCCACCGCTTTGAGGGTCGTGCTCTTCGCAATGGCAATCGGTGAATCGTAAACAGGAGACGTCGAATTCGGTGTGCTGCCGTCCAGCGTATAGTGAATGCTCGCGCCCGCTGTCGCGGTTCGAATGGCCACTTTCTGCGCCGACGAGAAGGTGCCGCCGGCCACGTCGAATTCTGGCGTCGCGACCGCATCCGTCGCGGCATGGCCATCGCTGGGGTTGGAATCGTCGCTGCACCCCGTGAGGTTCGCCAGGGCCACCAGGGTGGCCACACAGATCAGCTTGCTATTTTTCCGAGAGAATCCATTCCAAGACATGATGGTTTCGTCGTCCAGTCGCATTTGAAGCGTTGATTGAAAGCCGAGAGGGTCGTGTTCCCGCCTCTCCTCTTTCTTCGGACGAACCCCTTGGAAAGATCTTCAACCCCGGTACGAATTTTACCGTTCCGCGAGCCCCGCAAACAGGCCTTTTCGACAGCGATTCGGTGAAGTTGCGCGAAATCGCCAGACCCTAACGCATCACCATCGCCCGGATTCGACGCAGGGTCCGGCGAAACGACGCCGGATCGTCGAGCGCGCGGGCCAGGACGATGGCCCCTTGAATGGCGCCGACGATTTCCTCGGCGCGCTCCCTCGCCTCCTTTCGCTCGAGGCCCGCTCGGACCAGGGCCTGCCCGAGCGCGTCGCGCCAGGCGGCGAAGTAACCGTGGATGCTCTCGACGAAGCGATCCCGCGCATCGCCCAGAGCAAACGCCCCGACGAGGCAAATGCGCATTCCCGATTGGAAATACGCTTCCACGGCCGTGAGCATGTGCCCCATGCCCTTTCGCGGATCGTCTTCGCGACACAACGGTTCGAACACGTTGCTTTCGAACCATGCGCCGACGTCGGCGAGAACGGCGGCGGCCATCTCGTCTTTTCCCCCCGGAAAGAAATGATACAGGCTCCCTTTTCCGAGCCCCGTCCGCTCGCTGATGAGCGAGAGGCTCGCGCCCTCGAAGCCGTGCTCGCGAAACACCTCGGCCAATGCCGGAATGACGTCGTGGCGCTCTCGGACCATTCTCGGCATATCGCAGGCCGATCGATGCTCAGAGGCCTAGTTCGGTAAGGCCCGGAAAATCCACCGGGCGCGGGCCGAGGGGCCAGGTGAATTTGCGGTCGGCCGCGCGAAGGGGAACGTCGTTGATGCTCGCCTCGCGGCGGCGCATCAAACCGTTCGAGTCGAACTCCCATTGTTCGTTGCCGTGGGCTCGAAACCAGTTTTCCGAATCGTCTCGCCACTCGTACTGAAAGCGTACGGAAATGCGGTCGCCGTGGAAGGCCCAGAGCTCTTTCACCAGGCGATACTCCTGCTCCTTGGCCCATTTGCGGCCGAGGAACTCCACGATCGCGCGGCGGCCGGTGAAGAACTCGGACCGATTCCGCCAGCGGCTATCTTCGGTGTACGCGAGCGCGACACGCTCGGGATCTCTCGAGTTCCACGCGTCTTCGGCCAGGCGGACTTTCTGGACGGCGGTCTCGAGGGAAAACGGAGGAACCGGCGGGCGAAGAACGGACATGTACCAATCGTTACACACTTTACCGATTGGTACAAACCGTTTCGAGTTCGAGGCGGCCGTTCCCCTTCGCTCCTGGGGCCATGTGGGCGGATGCCCTGCCCCCGCCTCGGAAAGTATTGCGCGCTCGTATTCCGAATACCAGACTGGACACTACCTGGGAGTGTGCGAAGGTATTGGAATGCGGAAACGCATCGTCATGGCCACGCTTTCGTTCGCCGCCGGCTGCTGCATTGCAGCAGGGTGCGGGCTCGACGAAGCCGGATTTTTCATGGCACCGGATGGATCGACCGCCGAGCCGCTCGCCGACACCGGTACGACGAATCCCATCGCCGACAGCGGCGGCGATGCGCGCGAAGACGCATCGAGCAGCCGTGACGCAGGATCGTGCGCCGCCTGCCCACCGCAAACGGTATGCGTGGCCAATGCGTGCGATGCCACACGCCGCGTTTTCCTCTCGAGCACCCAGTCGAATGCAGCCCTCGGAGGACCGAACGGCGCCGACACGACGTGCCAGAATCTTGCAGACGCGATGAAACTAGGCGGTATCTGGCGGGCATGGCTCTCCGACCAGGCCAACTCACCGGCCGTTCGTTTCACACGGGCAACCGTTCCCTATCGGCTACTCGACGGAACGCTCATTGCGAACAATTGGAACGATCTCACCGATGGCGCGTTGGACCACGGAATCGATCGCGACGAAAAAGGCATTTTCGTGAACGAGGCCGAAGTATGGACCGGTACGACGGTATCGGGCGCCGCCTCCGGCGACCATTGCAGTGGATTCACCACCGCGAGCAGGGTGGGCGACCCTGCAACCGTGGGGCTTACCTCACTGCTCGCAAACTGGACTTCCCGGTATACGCAATATTGCGATCGCACCAACGTGCGCATTTACTGCTTCGAGCAATGACATCGGGCGGCGCGTCCAGCTACCGCGCCGCGGACTCGTGGTGTCGACGGCGAAAAACACCGTTGCGTGGCCCAACGGACGGGGCGCGCCATCCACCGTTCTTTCGCCACTATTCGGACGAATTCTCCTTCGCACGCAGCGCGTTCGGCTTTCCATCGTGGGGCCCCTGCGCTCGCGCCGGAGCAGCATCCCACCAGTGGCTCCACGGCATGTCGTCCCTCCGCTGCGGATGCAGCGGATAGAGGATGCGATTGTCGGATTTGCTCGCCTCGCCGCCGACGAGGAGCGTCGCTTCGGCGGGGCCGTCGTTGAGGAACGTGTGGCAAATTCCCGTCCCCGACGGAAAGGCCGCGAGATCGCCTGCGCGCATGCGATGAAGATCGCCATCGATCCAGGCGTCGACCTCGCCCTGGAGCACGTAGACGAATTCTTCTTCTTGCGACTCCGCATGAGGCCACGAGATGCGATAGCCCGGCGGAACCCGTTGAAGGTGCAGCCCGATCTTGAGCAGCCCTGCCGCACGTCCCATGGCGCGCGACGGTGCCATGGGCTCGTCGCTCCGGGGATAGCGATGGGTCTCTTCGGGAACGTCGGCGGCCGAAATGATGAAAGGCGGGCGGCGAATGGCAGAGGACATGCTGCGCGTTCCCTTATCGCGCGGCCCAAGAATTCACAAGGGAGGCGGCGGGCAAGGAAAACGCGTTCAGGAGCGGGTGCGGCGGCCGCGGGATGCGTCACTGCGGGTGGAGACCCGGACATCGGATGGGGTGAGCGCACGGCCGTCTTTCGCGAGGACGCGAAGTGGCGCGACCTTTTCGCCGCGGTCGATGTCGACCAGGATGTTGTCGCACTCGCCCGGGGGGAACAGGTGATGCTCGCCCCACTGGCGCAAGGCCACGAGGACGATCATCAAATCGCGCCCTTTGTCGGTGAGCACGTATTCCTGGTAGGCGCTTCCATCCGACGCGGGCGCGAGCTCCAAGACCCCGTCGGCCACGAGCTTGCGCAGTCGCGCGGCGAGGATGTTCTTCGCGAGGCCTAGGCTCTTTTGAAAATCACTGAAGCGGCGTTTGCCGATCAACGCGTCGCGCACGATGAGCAGGGACCACCAGTCGCCAATCGTGTCCAGCGATCGGGCGATGGGGCAGTCGTTGTCCTGCAGGCTACGGCGCTTCATGACCTCGCTCCGGGTGTACAGCTCCCATGGCTCGATCTTTAGAGCCACTTGCACCGTGCAAGCCGACCTCATGCACGAAATCTGGTTGCATCATGAAACCTCGACCCCATAGTAACCGTGGTTTCAACATTAAACCAGTTCAGCAGGGAGAGACACCATGTCGACTCAGCGAAAGCTCGAAGGAAAGACGGCGCTCATCACGGGCGGAAACAGCGGAATCGGGCTGGCCACGGCACGCCTGTTCATTCAAGAGGGCGCCAAGGTGGCCATCACCGGGCGCGACCAAGCATCGCTCGACGCGGCCGTCAAGGAACTCGGGCCCAATGCGGTCGCGTTCAGGGCCGACGTCGCCGATCCGGCCGCCCGCGAGCAGCTGGTGGCCAGCCTGCGCGATCGATTCGGACAGCTCGACATCGTCTTCGCCAACGCCGGCATCAGCGGCAACACCCCGGTGGGTTCGACGGATCAGAAGCTGTTCGAGTCCGTCCTCGCGATCAACGTGACCGCGGTCTTTTTCACCGTTCAATCGGCATTGCCGCTTTTGCGCGACGGCGCGTCCATCATCCTCAATGGTTCGGTCATCGCGTCGCTGGGCAGCCCAGGGTATGCAGCCTATGCCGCCAGCAAAGGAGCCGTGGTTTCGATGGCGCGATCCATGGCCGCCGAATTGAGCCCGCGCAACATCCGCGTGAACGTGGTGGTCCCGGGCCCGATCCGCACACCCATTTGGGCGCGGGGACGCGGGGAAGAGGGAGCGCGCGCTCTCGAGCCGTTCCTCGCGAGCATGGTGCCCCTCGGGCGCATGGGAGAGGCGGAGGAACTCGCAAAAGCCGTGCTCTTTCTCGCCTCCTCGGACTCCTCGTTCGTCCAAGGCACGGAGCTCTTCGTCGACGGCGGTGCGGTGGGCGTCCCCGCCGGCTGGCCCCGCAATCTGGTGAAGTAGTCGCGTGAGCCGAGCGTTATGGGTCGAGCATGTCGCAACGCTCGAAGATGGCGCCGGTGATGCTCGGGCTGGTGGCCGCCGTCGGAACGATGGCGGCCTTACGCTGCGGCATGCGCGAGGGATCGGCGATCCCACCAGCTGGTCGCGCCGATGATCACCGCGCCGGCCCATTCCCAAGACGCAGCGCCGATGAACGAGCTTGGGGCTTTGCCGCTCAAGGCGAGAGCGAGGAGACCGAGCCCCATGAACGAGCGAGCCCCGACGGTCCAATGGAAGAACCCCGACCATTTCCTGGCTGCGCCGAGTAGGTAGAGTACTGCCGTATTGATGGTTGCAAGAGACGTGATGGCGAGCAGCGTCGCCGTGTAATCGCCGGGCAAGCGGGCCGCGACCGGCGCGAAACCCATCATGCGAGCTTGGCCTTCCTGGTCGATGAGGCCATAGATGCCCATGACGAGCGCAAACGCCCCCAGGGCCGCGATCACCCATCCAGCGATCGGTCGAGAGATTTTCATGCGTGGCTCCAGTTAGTAAACAGACGCTTACTTGACGCACGGCGGACCAGATGTCAACGTGCGTTTACTTGCATGGCGTCGCGATCCCTCAAACCAACGGACGAGCGATCGCGCGATCGCGCGCGTACGCGTGCGAAAATCATGGAGGCCGCAAAGGTCGCGTTCTCCAAATATGGATATGGCGGGGCCAACATTCGTGACATCGCCGCGGAGGCGGGTATCACCGGTGCGCTGGTGGTGCGCTACTTCGGGTCCAAGGAGAAGTTGTTCGAGGAGGCGCTTGCAGATGCCTTCGACCTCGGGCAGGCCTTTGCGAGCACGGAGCGACGGGAGCTCGGCGAGGCGATCGTCGCGCACTTGTTCTCGGAGCAGCAAGTCGTCGACCTGACGGCCATGATGCTGCTCGCGTCGGTGGACCCTTCGGCCAATCCCGTAGCCCGTCGCCTCGCGCACGCCCGCATGCTTCACCCGATGATGAAGTTGATCGGCGGAAAGAACGCCGAACAGCGCGCCGCATTGATTTTGTCCCTGGTCACCGGGGTGTGGTTCTACCGGTTCATGCTACCGCTACGACCACTTTCGGGACGCTCGGACGCGAGCACCAAGGGCCGCGTGGCAGCCCAGATCCAAAGGATCATCGATGGGGCGGATTGAGAGTCGTTGCTTTACCCACACACGTCGGCAAAGAGGCGGGCGAAGTTGCCGCCCATGATCTTGTTCAGACGCGCCTGGCTATGACCGCGCGCGCGAAGTTTGTCGCGCAGGATTTGGAACTTTTGCGGCGTATTCAAATCAGGGCACAGCGGAAAGACGTCGGGGGCTTCGCCGGGCGCCGAGATTCCCTTTTTTCGCCGCTCCTCGACCTCTTTGCGAAACTCCGCCACGTAGGCGGGATCTTTGATGTCCACCGTGGAGACCGTGCCGTCGGAGCCGATGCCGACGTGCTCTTCGCCGCATACGTTGATGGCGTGCTCGAGGTGCGCGATGACGTCGGCGGCCATTTGTTGTCCCTGCGCACGCAGAAACGGCATGAAATAGATTCCCGCGACACCGCCTTTGTCGGCGCATCGTTTGAGCTCTTCGTCCCGCTTGTTGCGTGGATGATTGACCACGGCGGAGCAGCCCGTATGGGTGATGGCCACCGGCTGCTTCGAGAGCTCGATGGCCTCGGCGGTCGTGCGCTGGCCGCAGTGGCTCACGTCGACGAGGACTCGGCTCGCGTTCATTCGCTCGACGGCGCGTCGCCCGAGCGTGCTGAGCCCCGCATTGCCGGGTTCGAGGCAGCCGTCTCCGAGGAGATTGCGCGTATTGTACGTGAGCTGCATCACGCGAACGCCGAGGCCGTGCATCGTATCGAAGTGCTCCAGCGCAGGCCCCAACGCGGTGGCGCCCTGGAATGCGAAAATGAAGCCGACGCGCTTCGTCGCCTTGGCCGCCCGCAAATCGGCCGCGTTGCGCACCAACATGAGCGACTCCGGATGGGCGGCAATCTCTCGAAGGCGCACCGAGATCATTTCCATGGTGTGATCGAAGGCGTGCTCGCTATTCGTCACATCGTCGACGGTAATGCTCACGCACGTCAGACCCGAGCGCAGTCCATCTTGAATCTCGGAGGCCGTCAGCGGCGGGTTCCATTCGTATCGACCGATGCCACCACTTCCATCGAAGATGATTCCGTCGTCCAAGCTGCCACCCGCCTTCGAACCGGGCGCTCGGTCCGCGGCGCGTGCATCGCTCCCCTGCCCTGCGCATCCGGAAAGCGCGATTCCGGATGCAAACTGCACGAAATGGCGTCGGGTCACACGACTCGATGACATGGAGGCCTCCTGCGCCCGGTTATAGGGCCTCCGCGAGGCAATGCCTTCCATTTCGTAGTGGGTCGAACTTCGCTGGGATGCGACCGCGACCACGCCGCGCACCCCAGCATGGTATCGAGCGCTACTTCTTGTCGTTCGTCGTCAAATTCTTCTCGGCGGTGTCCACGACGAACACGGCCAGCAAGCGCGCGGGCTCGGTCGCGCTCGCGTTTTCGCTGACGCCATGGTGATCGCCCGGCATTTCCGCGAAGCTTTCGCCGGCACGGTAGGTCTTCACCGGACCGTTATTGACCTGGCTTCGAATCGCGCCCTGCAACACCGTTGCGTAGATGAACGCGGAGCTGGCGTGCGAGTGCCCGGGGGAAGAGCCGCCCGGCGGGTACTCGACGAGAAAGCTCTTCATGCTTTTGCCAGGGACGTTGGGAAGCACGTGGTCGAAGACCAAGGTTACTTTGTCTTTGCCTTCGGCGGCACCGGCCGGTGCATCGGGAATGAGCGCGACGGCGAGGGCCATCGCGAAGAGAACTCTTTTGATCACGGCGTATCTCCTCATCAGATTTACTAAAGCGTCGATTGTCGAAGCCAGTCTGCGTAACGGGTGGTCCCCAGGTGCGCCGCGCCTCCGGGCAAGAGCGAGCGCTCGCTGAGAAGGGCGCCGTAATAGCGCGCGTCGTCGTCCGAAATCACCGGGCGCGGATCCTTGGACGCGCTCAAACCTTGGCGAATGAGTTCGACCATGGGGAATGTCTCGGGGCCGGCTATCTCGATGATGCCGTTCGCGGGCTTATCGAGCGTGGCTTCGGTCAGCGCGTAGGCGACGTTGTCGGACGAGAGGGGCTGAATGAGGGCCTTCGGCAAACGAACTTTGCCATCTACCGTTGCGGAGTCCGCAATGGCCTTCACGAATTCGAAGAATTGGGTGGCCCGGACGATCGTGTACGGGATGGAGCTGGCTTTGATGAGCAGCTCCTGGGCGACCTTCGCGCGGAGATAGCCGCTGTCCGGCATGCGTTCGGAGCCGACCACCGACAAGGCCACGTAGTGCTTGATGCCCGTGGCCGCCGCTGCACTGACCAGGTTTCGCGTCGCCTTGGAGAAGAAGTCCAGAACCGCGGCGTCCTCGAAGGACGGCGAATTGGAAACGTCGACGAGAACCGACGCGCCCGCAAGAGCCTCCCGCACGCCCACGCCGGTGACCGTGTTGACCCCTGTATTGGGCGACGCGGCAAGCGCCTCGTGCCCCGCCGCGGTGAGGTTACGTACGAGCTTCGAGCCGATGAGCCCCGTACCGCCAATGACTACGATTTTCATGGGAACGACCTTCCGTGGTTCGCGTGGCGTCGCCGCCACCCGGTGTTGCAACGAGGACCGGGCAGCCCACCGTTTCGTGACAGGTCGTTGGAAAAAAAAGTCTCAGGCGGGGTCAGCGTTCGGAGAAACCAAGGCCGATCCCACATCCTCGAGCTTCACCGGGTTCATCACCCACATCAGCTGCTCGATTCCCTGCTCCGAGGCCTCGACCGTCACGAGCCCGAAGACAAGGCCGTCGCGCGAGAGCAGAATCGAGGGCCTACCGTTCGCCTCGGTCCACGTGAACGAGACGCCGATCCAGAACTTGTGCGCGAAGGACGCGATGAACTTCGCAACACGTGCTCGGCCCACCACGGGAACGCGGGCAACCCCCAGCACGCCTCCGCCGTCGGAGTAGTTCGCGACGTCGGCCACGAAGAGCGCTTCCAAGGCCGAGCGGTCCCCGGCTTGGGCCGCCCGGATGAACGCGTCCAAGAAGCGTCGTTGCTCGGACGGGCTCGCCGGCGTGCGCCGCTCCGAGGCCAAATGGGTTCGCGCACGGGTGACGAGTTGGCGCGCGTTGGCTTCGTTGATTTCGAGAATGTCGGCAATCTGTGCGTACGCGTAGTCGAACGCTTCCCGCAGCACGTACGCGGCACGTTCCGTGGCCGAGAGCTTCTCCAGCAGAAACAACACCGCAAGCTCCAACGCTTCCCCGCGCACCGCGCCCAGCTCGGGATCCGCACGCGTATCCACGGGCTCGGGAAGCCATGGGCCAATATACGTTTCACGCCGGGCGCGCGCCGACTGCACGGCGTTGATGGCCAATCGCACGGCCGTGGTCACGAGAAACGCCGCGGGATCGAGCACGGAGCCGCGATCGTCGTACGTCTGCCATCGGAGCCAGACCTCCTGCACGACATCTTCGGCTTCGGCCTTGCTGCCCAACATGCGGTAGGCGAGCCCGAACAGCCGACGCCGGACCCCGGCAAAGATGGAAGCCGCCTCATCGAGATTGGCCGCCGTGCCATCGGGATCCGCGTGCATGCACCCACGCTAGCACCACCGCGAAAGCTTGGGAGAAAACGGCACGCGGCGCTCGCGACCGGCAGCAATCCCCGGCCGTACGCCATCGCACGGCCGGGCTTTCGAGCGGCGGTCGCCGATTCGACTATGGCTGCATGGACGGATACGCCGAGTCGGAGGTGACCGTGATTCCATCGCAGACGTTGCCGCTATCGAACCAACGCACACGAATGAAGTCGTCCGTATGGATCGTCTTCGCCATCTCGACGAATCGCGCATCGGTTGCGGTGCAGAAGGCATGGTTGCCATTCGCATCGTAGGCATCGAACTGCATGCTCGCGCCTTCCCCGACGTAGTCGCGGACGGTGAGAATCATGCGGCTGCGCGTGTCCGCCGAACTGCGGGTGCGGCTGAATACACCGCTCGCCTCGTGATGCCCCCCTTCGACCGCGACGATGGTCACGTTCCCATCCGTCGCCTTGGCGCCTGCTCGGGCGACCGTCTGCATGCCAAAGGCGATGGTGCTGATCGCGGCCGCGAGAACGACGATGCTCATTTTCTTCATGAAGGATTCTCCTGGAAACGCATGGCTAGATTCGAGTGCTCGCTTTCCATCGGCCCGATCCCCGTGCAGGTTGCGCATTTTCAAAAATCGCGGCCTTGACGCAATACAACAGGGCTAATACATCTGTCGGAATACATCCGACATGCGATCTGGACTCGGAACGATGCTGCGACGGCTCGTGGCGCTACTCGATGGAGACGTGGAGCGCGTTTATGGGAATGCGGGGCTCGATTTCCGAGCCCGTTACTATCCCGTGTTTCAGGCGCTCTCGCGCGAGGAGGCGTGCACGATTCGCGCGATCGCGCTGCAATCGGGGCTGACGCATTCGGCGTTGAGTCAGACCATCACCGAGATGCGCAAGGCGGGGCTGGTGACGGTGACGCCGGGAGAAGATGCGCGGGAGCGAAATGTCGAATTGAGCCCGAAGGGAAAACTGGTGATGGCCGAGCTCCAGCCTTATTGGGAGGCCATCGCGGCCGCGGCCGATGCGCTGGATGCGGAGCTCGATGGTTCGTTGTTTCGCGCCCTGGAAGGAGCGGCGGACGCGCTCGAGCAGCGTTCCTTCTACGACCGCATCGAGGCCGAGCGCGCGGCCAGGATCGCGAAGCGCACGAGGAAGAAGAAGGAGACCTGAGGGATCACCATTCGCTGGCGGCGCATGCATCCATGATGAGGCTGCGCAACCATCGGTGTCCGTCTTGCTGGTGCGTGCGCGGGTGCCAGACCATCGAGATGGACACGTCGGCAACGTCGAGCGGCGCGCGGAAGACGTCGAGCGGCAAGAGCTCGGCGAGCGCGTGGGCGATGCCGCGCGGAAGGGTCGCGATGGCGTTCGAGCGGGCCACGATCTTCGCCGCAACGAGGTAATCCGGTGTTCGAACTAGCACGTGCTGCCCGAGGCCGCGGTCGGCGTGCACCGTATCCGCGATGCCGCCCGGCCACGCGTCCGGCGTGACCACCACGTGAGCCAGCTCGCCGAATGCGCGCAAGGTCAGTCGGCGCCGCGTTCTTGGATGACCGCGACGCGCAATGCAGGCAAAGCCGTCGTGCCGCAGGAGATACGAGTGGAGGTGGGACGGAATCTTCGACCAGAGACCGACGAACAGGTCAATGCGACCGGTGCGAAGCTCCTCTTCCGTGTCACGGCTCGCACGCGTGACCAGCAGCTCGACGTTTGGCGCGATCGTCGCCACGCGGGGCGCGAGGTCGGGCAGGAGCGAGAGCTCGAAATCGGCGGTGCTCTCGATGCGAAATCGGTGGCGGGTGGTCGCCGGGTCGAACGCCTGCGTCTGCGCGAGCACTTGGCGCGCGTCCATCAGGAGACGATGCACGGGCGCGGCCAGGTCCAGGGCGCGTGCGGTGGGCTCCATTCCGTGGCCGGTCCGGACAAGCACGGGATCCTCGAGGAGATCGCGAAGGCGCGCGAGCGCGTTGCTCATCGCGGGTTGGCTGAGGCCCATCCGCTGTGCGGCACGCGTCACGCTTCGCTCGGACAGAAGCGCGTCCAGGGCCACGAGCAGGTTCAGGTCCACGCCGGCGAGGCTGACATTGGCCATCTGAATAATGATTATAAGACAAATCCGTTTGATGAATGAAGGGCCGAACCTTAGCTTCGAAGCATGGACTTCTACACGAACCCCCTGTCTCCAAACTGTCGCAAGGTCGACGCCGTGGCCAAACAGCTCGGGATCGACCTCAATGTGAAACTGGTCGACATCCGCAAGGGTGAAAACCGCGAGCCTGGCTTTCTGGCGATCAACCCGAACGGGAAAATTCCTGCGCTCGTCGACGGAGATCTAACGCTCTGGGAGAGCAATGCCATCCAGTGCTACCTCGCCAGCAAGAAGGACAACGATCTCTGGCCCAAGTCGAATCTGCGCTACGAGATCATGAAGTGGCAGGCCTGGGAGCTTGCGCACTTCGGCGCGGCCGGGCGGGTGCTCATCTTTCAGCGCATCGTCAAACAGCTCCTCAACATCGGCGCCTCGGACGAGGTTCGCTGCGCCGAAGAGGAGGCCAACCTGAAACGCCACGCCGCGGTGCTGGACAACGCGCTCAAAGGCAAGCGCTTCGTCTGCGGCGACCAGCTGACCCTCGCCGACTTCTGCCTCGGCTCGACCCTCACCTTCGCCGAACACGCGCGGTTCCCCATCGGGGAGTTCACCAACGTTCGCCGATGGATGGCCTCCCTCGACGAACAACCGGGCTGGCGCGGGAGCAAACCCCCGCCGATGTGACGGCCCGGCGGGTGAACCTGCCCGGCACTTTTTCGCGCAATGGCCATCAACGCCGGCCGATACTTGCAATGAGAGGAGCTCCCCTTGCATGAATCGGTAAACCTTCGAGGCGCGGCAGACAAGACAGCCACACACGCACTTCGATATGCATATCTATGGGTGCCGGCTCCCGCGGTGGCGCTTGGTGCTGCGGTAGCCGTGCACCACGGAGCGTCGCTGACGGCCTTCGTGCCGAATGTTTTCGCGATGGTTCTCGGCGCGATCGCGAGCGTCGCCTTCGCCGGGCAGACGGCACGGCGTCAGCGACGAATCCTCGTATGGGCCTCCATCGCCGCATGCTTGCTCGTAGGGTCGACGCTCGTCTCGAGCGGGCTCGAGGGCGTGCATCGGTGGATCCGAGTGGGCCCCCTATGGCTCAACGCGTCCATGGCCTTGTCGCCATGGGTTCTCGGAGCGGCACGTGACCGGTCGCCGGCATGGGGCTCGGGCATGCTATTGGCATTTTTGGGCCTGCATGTCGTGCAGCCCGATGCCGGGCAGGCAACCGCATTGGGCGCGGCCATCGTCGCGCTCACGGTTCGACGATCTCCCCTTTCCGCGATCGCCGCAGCGGCCCTGGTGTGGGGCGCTTGGATGCGGGCCGATCCGCTGCTGCCGGTCGATCACGTGGAGCGGATCCTCGTGCTTGCCGTCTCGGATGGGCCGCTGATCGCGGGCGCGGCGGTCGTTGCCCTTGGGTTGCTCTTTCTGCCCATCGTGCGCGCTCTGGGGCATGCCGATGCCGAAAATCGATGGCTCGGCTTGGCCTTCGGGATCTATGGGTTCGGTGAGATTGCGATGACCTTCGCAGGGAATTTCCCGGTCCCCATCATGGGCGCGGGAGCGGGCCCCGTCCTCGGCTGGTATGCCATGTTGGCCATCAGCCTCCGCGGGCGAGCCCAATCATGACGAGGGCCGCCGCCATCGCGGCGAGGCCGATGGACGCAGCAATCAGCCAGGTCCAGCTGCGCGGACGGGCGCCGTGGCCCATCGCGACCACCCGCACGGCGCACGCGAGATGGACCGCCAGCGCAAGAATGGCGAGCACATAATAGGGAGCCAAACGCGCGCCCCAGGGGTCGTGGAATACGTCGCTGTCGATGAGCCAGTGCCAATTGGTGTCGACGCCACGGCCGCGGGCGCGCAGCACGGCGCGGAGGTGCGACGCGAAGAATATGGCCAGGTAGACGCCCGCGGCACTCTGCAGCGTCTCGAGCGGCGAGGCGCACCGAGACAGGCGACGGGCCACGAGCACGAGGCCCGTGAGCGACTGCGTGAGTACGCAGCCGAGGAGCACGGGCTCGAGGAGGCGATGCCGGTAGACGCTGCGTAGGGCGTGCATGAGCGCGAGGTGAACCTCACCGCCCGCGATGCCGCTCACGTGGTTCACGAGATGCGCGAGGGCAAACGCGACGATGGGCAGTGCGACGACGCCATGTGCCTTCGCCAGACGGCCCGGTGGCGGGCACGATGACGGGGGCTCGGCCGTGGGCCGGGGCGCACGCCACGCGAGGGCGGCGAGGACGAGCCACAACGGGATCCAGACGCCGACGCTCGACAATGGGAGCGCACGCTGAAAATCGAGCAGCCCGCCGAGAAAACTGAAGAGCGCCGGCCCGGCGACGGCGAACAGCGCAATCGCGCGGGCGGTGCTCGGCGCGTGGGACCCGAGCTGCATCGAGCTCCGTAGCGCAATGGCCGGGGAGATCAACGCCAGAAAAAGGAGCGGCGGCCAAAGCGCCGGTCCGGTCCACACCAGCGCGGGGTATGCCAGCGCGGCGAGTGGCGGTGCCACGCGAAGCCATCGATCCGTCGGTCGTTCCCACATGCCCGGATGGTCCTTCTTTTTCCGGTACAGTGAATAGCGCCAGTTATGGCAACATCGACAGGTCCACTTACATGCCGCGCCGCGCACCGGAGATCTTGCTCGCCTTACCGCCACGCGCCCGCTCGGAGACGCTCGCGGAATGGGTCTACGGCGGCCTCCGTGACGCGATCCTCGACGGACGATTGCGCCGGGGCGGCCGGGTGCCCGCCACGCGCGATCTCGCCGCGCGCTACGAGCTCTCGCGCGGTGTCGTCGTCGCCGCGTACGACCGACTGCACGACGAGGGATACCTGGTCAGCCGCCGCGGCTCGGGCACCGTCGTCAATGAGCGCGTCTTCGAGGACTACCAAGTCGTGCCTCGGCACGGTGCCGAGGAGCCGGCGCGCCCGCCGCCGCCGAAACGCTTGCGGGCGCGGCCCTTCTGCCCGATCGAACCCGCGGTGTCGGAATTTCCCATGGCGGTATGGGCGCGCCTCAGCGCCCGGAGCGCGCGCAATCTACCGGCCCGAGAGCTGTCGCGCGGGGATCCCGCGGGCTCGCGCGCACTGCGTGAGTCCATCGCGGCCTACCTCGGCACGGCGCGCGGCGTCACCTGCCGCGCCGAGCAGATCGTCATCGTGTCGGGCGCGCAGCAGGCGCTCGATCTCGTAGCGCGCACCGTGATCCGCCCCGGCGATGGAGTCTGGATGGAGGACCCCGGCTATCGGGCGGGGGTCGATGCTTTCCGCAATGCGGGCGCGCGCATCGTCCCCGTGCGCGTCGACGATCGCGGACTCGATCCGGCCGACGGACGCCGGCGGTGCCCGCAACCGCGGGCCGTCTACCTCACACCCGCTCACCAATTCTACCTCGGCGTCGCACTCTCGCTGGAGCGACGCCTCGAGTTGATCGCGTGGGCGCGGCAACACCATATCGCACTCGTCGAAGATGACTACGACAGCGAGTTTCGCTACCGCGGCCGGCCGCTACCGGCGCTCGCCGGTCTTGCGGGGGCCGACACGGTTTTTCTAATTGGCACGTTCAACAAGGTCCTCTTTCCCTCGCTGCGTTGCGGCTACATGGTCGTGCCCGATCGGTGGCACGATCGCATTCTCGCGCTGCGCTATCAAACCGATTTGTACCCCCCGTCGTTGTTGCAGGCGACCCTCCGGGCCTTTCTCGACGAGGGCCACTTCGCGCGGCATCTGCGCCGGATGCGCGAGCTCTACGCCGCGCGGCGCGGCGCGATCGAAGCCGCCATCGCCCGGCATCTCGACGGACTGCTGCGCGTGCCGGAAATCCACGCGGGACTCAGCACGCCCGCGTACCTGCTCGACGGCCGAACGTCGCAACAGGCCGAGGCGCTCGCCCTCGAGCACGGGCTCGACGTGTGGGCCCTCGATCGCTACGCCCTTCGCCGCCGCGATCTGCGCGGCCTCGTCCTGGGATTCGCCGCATTCACCGAGCACCAGCTCCAGAACGCGGTGATCACCCTCGCACGCGCGCTAGGGTAGCGGTCGACTGAACGTATCACGTCTTCTTCGACGAATAGCGAAAGTCGCAGTGGCTGGCCCCCTGCATGATGGTCTGCGTGCGCGTCAATCGGACGTCGGCGCCGAAGCCTTCGGCCATGGGAAAGTCGGCGCTGCACACCAGGAGGAAGCCCAGCTCCGGAACGCCGATTTCTTCGTAAAATCGGGCGTAGCGGCATTTCGTGACATTCACGTCGAAGGCGTCGGGACTTTGCTGAAGTACCTCGTAGTCCAAGGCGTCCCCGGCCGCGAAGGCCTCGAAGCACGACGCCACTTTCTCGCCGAGGTCATGGCCCGCCTGCGCGCGCCACCATCGCTCACCCAGTTTGCGATAGTGCGCGCCCAACGCCCCGCGGACGAGGGCATTCGCACGCTCCTCCCCCAGCTCGGCTTGCAGCGCTTTGACGAGGGGCACCAACACCCGGGCTTGGATCTTGATTTGTTCGATCAGCGGAATGTCCATCGTTCGCTCCCTCCGTCGCAGCGCCCGCCGTCGGTAGGATAAATCCGAACGGCAACACTTGACGATTTTCGAAACGCGAATAAATGATTCGCGTATGAGCACCGTTCAGGATTTGGCATTTCTCGCGCAGCTCGACGCCACGGCCCAAGCGGAGCTGGTGGCGCGCGACGAGCTGACCGCCGTGGAACTGCTCGACGCGTGCGAGGCGCGCATTTCCGCGCTCGAGCCGCTTCTGAACGCGATCCCCATCCTCGATAAGGATCGCGCCCGCGCGCAATCGCCCGGGGCGGGACCGTTTCGTGGCGTGCCCTTCCTGGTGAAAGACGTCATCCCCTACCCTGGTTTGCGCTGGTCGCTGGGTTCGCGGCTCATGGCGCAAAACACCGCGCCGTTCTCCACACCGTTTTCGGCGCGTCTCGATGCCGCCGGGCTGGTCACCATTGGCAAGAGCGCCACGTCGGAGTTCGGGCTCCTCGGCAGCACCGAGACCATGCTCGAAGGCGTGACCCACAATCCGTGGGATCTCGCGCGTTCGGCCGGCGGATCGTCGGGCGGCGCCGTCGCAGCCGTGGCAGCGGGCCTCGTCCCGATTGCACACGCCAGCGATGGCGGCGGTTCCATTCGCGGCCCCGCCTCCATGTGCGGGCTCTTTGGCTTCATGCCGAGCCGCGGTCGGCCAGTCGCGTCGGGGTATGCGTCGTCGGACTTCACGGATTTCGTTCTGAACCATTGCGTGACCCGCTCGGTGCGGGATAGTGCGCTCTTCCTATCCCTCGTCGAGGAGAACGCCGGCGCAGTGGGCTTCGTGCGAGGGCCTTCACGGCGGCGGCTTCGCATCGGTGCGTGGACACGCACGCTCTGCCACGGCGAGCCCGATCCGGACGTGCGTCACGCCCACGATCGCGCAGTGGCGCTCGTGGACGAGCTTGGACACCATGTGGAGGAAGCCACGCCGCCGGCTATCGATGGCGCCGCACTCGGGGACGCCTTTTTCCTGATCGGGGGCGCCATGATCGCGGACGTCGTGCAGACCGTGGAACGGTTGCGCGGGCAGCCGGTTCGACGCGACGAGCTGGAGCCCTTCGCCTGGTGGGTCGCGGAGAACGCTCTTCGCGGCGGCCCCGAGGCACTTGCGAAGGCTCGGGCGACCGTGGCGGCGGCGGAGCGCACCTACGTCGAGGCCACCGCGCGCTACGACGTGGTGCTCACGCCCACCTTGGCCGTGCTCCCGTGGCGCCTCGGACACTTCTCGTCGTTCGTCCCCGGCGAGGAACTCATGCGCCGCATGCGCGAGGCCATTGGCTACACGCCGATTCACAACGTCGTCGGATGCCCCGCGATGTCGGTGCCCCTGCATTTCACCGACGGCGACATTCCGGTCGGCGCACACTTCGCCGCCGCACGGGGCGAAGATGCAACGCTGATGGCACTCGCCTACGAGCTCGAGGAAGCACGCCCGTGGGCCGCTCGCCATGCGCCCTTCTCGTGTGCGAAACTCCTCGCGAGCTGATGCCGCAAGTCCTCAAAAACGAGATCCGCGCGCGCATTCTCGAGTCGGCACGCGAGGTCATGGCGGCCCATGGCTACGAGCGGGCGACCATGAGCGCCATCGCCGAACGCGCAGGCCTGGGCACGGCCAGCCTCTATCGCTATTACGCCTCCAAGGAAGAACTCTTCGACGCGGTGATCACCCCCGAGCTGGCACGGCGGTTCGAGCAACTCATGGAGCGGCGCGTACGCGCGCTGGCCCGCGGCACGCGCATCCCCACCGACGACTTGGGCGGTGACATGCTGAAATTTTGGCTGGAAAACCGCCTGGCGGTGGTCATCCTGCTCGATCGCGCCGCCGGCACACCCTACGCCGGATTCGGCGAGCGTTTCGTCGAGCAGCTGACGACCTACACCCTCACGGAGATCCGCGGACTCCACCCCGGCGTGAAGATCCGCCCGGGCGATCGCTTCGTGCTGTCGCGCATTTTCGAGAACACGCGCCGGCTCCTCGCCGCCATCCTCGAACAGCACGCGGATCCCGTCGCCATGCGCGACGCCGTCGAGGCATTCTGGAGCTACCACATCGCGGGTTTGCGCGGCCTCACCTCATGGATAGGTGATTCATCCGCGTAATGTTTCCGGATGGATACCTCTTCGTTCGTCGGCGCTTCTGCAGCGATATCCCCCACGACGCCGCGCCGTAAAATTACGCGCCAAGCGGGCCTCAATGTCGTATGGCTGACGCAATGCTACGCCGTGCGGAATCATCACACATCGGGTCCTGGTTGTTCGGCGTGCTGCCAACATCGAGGTCGATGCGGCAATGGTAACCGATATTTACAAGAGCAGTATTCGACTGCTTGCCCACGATATGTGCCGCCCAATCAAGGGAGTTAAACTCATGAAGAAGACTTCTCCGACGCGGAGCATATTGGCAATCATCCTTGGGCTGTCGGTCGCCGCCGGTTGTGCCTCGGGAGCCGATGACGGCAAAACAAGCGGAAACGACACATCGAAAGACGGCTCCTCCGCGCTTTCGACCGTGAATGGACACGTCACGGCTCAAGGCTCGGGCAAGGCCGAGCTGGGGTTCGCCGGATCGGCGGCGATCGACCTCGCAAAGACGGTCACCATCTCCGCGCTCGGGGCCACCGGCCAACTGACCGCGATTGTCGAAACGACGCTCGATGCGACCGGCTTCTTCTCGGCGAAGATCCCCATCGATGCAAAGCTGCTCATCGTGCAGGCGCTCGACGCCTCCGGTCACATCGTCGGCTCTTCGATTTTGGAAGCAGCCAGTAAAGTTGCAGGTCAAGTGACGCTTGCCACGCCAATTTCGACCGAGTCGTCGATTGAAGCGCAGGCACTCCTCGACATTGCGGGCTCGGTCACCGGTGCAATCTCTGCCAATGGCTCGCTCAACGCCAGCCTTGCCGCCACGCTTCGCTCACTCGTCGATGCCAATCTGACGGGTGCCATCACGGCCGCCATCTCGGCCGGTGCCGACGCCCAGGCCATCGTGCACGCGCTGGCCAAGGCCACCGTCGTCGCCGCGCACACGCAGGCCCTGGCCATCACCAACAGCGGCGCGAAGCTCGATGCGAACGCGTTCGCCGATCTCGAGGCGAAGGCCGCGCTGGCCCTCAATGGGGTGCTCGACGCGAAGGTCTCGGCGAATGCGGCGGCCAATGCCGCGGCGCAGTTCTCCGCCGATCTGGACGCGGCCCTGAAAGCCGCGGCCACGGGCTCTCTCTCCGCCGAGGTGGCTGCGCTGGCCCATGCCGCGGCGAACCTCACGTTCCACAGCTCGCTCGAGGCGTCGCTCCTCGGGATACCGCTGACCCAGGCCATCCCCTTCGCGGCGCTCAAGTCGGCCGCATCGGTGGAGGCGACCCAAGTCACCAATGCCATCGCCGACATTCTCAAGGGTAGCAACGCGCTGGACGCGGCGATCGAGGCCACCACGAAGCTGACGGCGTCGATCTCGGCCGCGACCAATGCGGGCGATATTGCGAAGGCTCGCACCGACTTCGCAAGCGCCATCACCGGCAGCCTTTCCGGTGGTGTGGGCTCGCTCCTGGCGAACCTCACCGGTAACGTTCAAGCGACGCTCGATGGGCTGCTCGACACGTCGAGCATCTTGAACGGGCGGCTCGATGCGACGCTGAAGGCGGCCCTCAATGCGGTGGCCAAGATCGACCTGAAAGACGTGTTGTCCGGCAACCTCGATGCAACATTGCAAAGCGTCATCGACGCGTTCACGTCCTTCGCACGCGGGCTCGATCTGAAGATTCCGGAGCTTACCGCTCTGGGGGTCAGCTTGGATCAGGCCAAAGTGATTACGGATCTCATCACCGTCGTCCAGGGTGCACTGAAGAGCACACTGCCGATGATCCGTCAGTGATTCATCGTTTCGATTGAACCCCGCGAGGGTACCACGCATGGCGTCCGTGGTGCCCTCGCGGCATTCCATGCCATCAGAGTCCCATGGATCGAAGCAGCGCTTCGCTGAAGAGCGGCATGGTCAGGGCAAAGATGGCGGCGACGTAGGCGATGCCAAGGGCGCGGGGCCAGCGCCGCACCGGCAGACGTGACTCGACGGCAACCAGTGCGCCGTGCACGAGGAAGAAAGAGCCCATCGCCGCGGCGGGCCCGAGCCCTGCACCGATGAACGTGGGGTAGACGTGAACGAGACCGCTCACGGTGAATGCGAGGAGCGTCCCCATACGACGAAAGCCCGCGCGCGCGAGGGGCGCGTGAATGTGCTCGCGCAGCCAGGTGCTCACCGGGAGGTTCCATCGCTGGCCCCAGAATTCCACGAGTGTGCGCGATAGAGCCGGAGCTCGATAGAGCGGTGGGATCTCGAATCCCGCGGCGGCGCCGGCGGTGCGAACGAGCCGGTCCAGGCTCTCACCCGCGGCCAACACGGCCAGGGCCGCCGTCATGCTGCGCGCGAGCTGACGCGCGGAGCCGAATGGAACCTCGGCTGCGAAAAAGCGATGGGCCATGAAGAAGAGCGCCATGCTCGCAGCGCCGAGGAGCATCCCCGCAAACGCAAGGCTCCGCGGAAATCGACGCTCGCGCATCCGGCTCACGCGCCGCGGATCGACCAGCGGGAATAGAAGGATGACCATGCGTTGCGCCGGACCAAAGGTCTCGGGTGCACGCGCAATGTCGATGACGCGAAGGAGGCAAGCGGCGACGGAGTAACCCGCAAGCGTTCGCGCGGCGACGGCTTCCGCGGGAATGCAAAGCGGGGCCGCAAGCATCGCGGCACCGAGGAGGATGACGGCGGTCACCAAAGGAGACTACGCGCAGTGACGATGCGGAAACAAACGAACGCGCGGCCCCAAAGCCCCACCGCACGGTCGTTCTGCACCCGAGAAAACGCGAATGGTCATCATCGAAACGCGGGCAAATGCGCGCGACATTCGACATTGACTTGTGAGGAAGGAGCCGGAGTATTGCCGCGCGCCTCTCGTGCGAATCGGCTGCACGAGCCCGTTGCCACTGTGGGTGACGCACACTCGGGCACCGGCGAGGGGAGCAAGGGGATGTGGCCATGTCGGTCGTGCACGAGATGCATTCGAAGGCAGCATCGTGGCTTCGTTCGTTCGCGCTTTTCTGGTCTTTTGCGATCTTTGCCGTCGCTGGGCCCATGGCGCACGCACAATCTGCCGATTACACGCAAGGCGTCGATCCACTCGGCGCAACCGAAGCGCGGATAGGGTTCCGCCCCACTACGCCATCGGCGCTGGTCGATGTGCACTATTTGAAGGACGGGGCCAATCAGCAGAATTTCCGAATGGCCAACAATGGGGGCACGTGGCAGCAAACCGTGGCCTCCCTTACCGCCGGGTCGGTCATTACCTATTGGTTCACCTACGAAAAAGGCGGACCGCTCTACGATACGTCCCATTTCACGTACACCCATGGCGGGGGTGGTGGTGGTGGCGGCGGCGGAAACGGCACCTTTCCCGTCGCATTCCAGAACAACACCCGCGGAAGGTGGACCAACGGTCAAATCTTCGTGACGGTCCTCGGCATGGCGACCCCCGGCGAATGGTCATACCTGAAGCCGAACGGCACGCTCACGCACATCAATCACCTCGAGGAAAGCGCCCCGGGCCACTTGACCAAGAACGGCCGCAACTACGCGAACATGTCGTTCTCACTGCTTCAAGCGTCCACGGTGACCATCCCAACCCGGGTCGAGGGCGGACGAATGTACATTTCGCTCGGTTCACCCATGTTCATTCCAATTTCGCCCGACGATCGCGGGTGGGGCGGCCCCGATCTGCACAATTCCGGCGACCCCAATGCCGACGTGTACTTCGATTGGTACGAATTTACCTACGCATTCGGTGCGATTCCATTCGGTGGAAATACCACGCAGGTGGACATATTCGGTTTTCCGATGACGGCACGGCTGCAGCAGTCCGCGATTGGCTACGATCAATCGGTCGGCATCACGCTGACCCGCGATCAAACGCTGGCGCAGTACAACTCCACCGTGGGCCCGGCATTTCGGCCGCTCGCCAACAATTTTCGAATCATCGCCCCGCGCTCGTCGGCGTCGTTCGCGCCGGGCGGCAGCCAGGCGAACTACCTGCAGCCGATCATCGACCAGGCCTGGACGTTCTATACGAACAATCCCTTCCAGCTGACACGGTTGAACCAGACCTTCTCTGGGCGCGTGGTGAATGGCCGGCTGCAATTCACCAAGGACGGCGTGGGGCCGTTCTTTTTGAACAAGCCGACGACGAAGGACGTCGTCGAATGCTCCGGCGCACTGGCATCGGCGGGGATGAGCACCGTGGAGCTGGAGCTGGGCGCGGAGTTCTGTGCGGCCTTCAACCGCGGCGTCGCGCTGAACACGAGCCAATGGTACAACCGCTCCGCCTATTACGCGGCCAATCCGAAGAACGACTACGCCCAGTTCTTCCACGCCGTAGGCATCGACCAGCGTGCCTACGGCTTCGCGTACGACGACATCAACGATCAGAGCACGGTGAAGATTCTACCGAACTCGAACCCGCCGAGCCTATTGACCATCGGCATCGGCTGGTAGCCAACGGCAACGCATGGTCCGGTCGGGTCATTTCGGCCACGCCCGGTCGATCCAATCGGACCATGCTTTGACCCTCTGGGGGTCGGCGCCAAGATCGGTCGCGGCGATGATGCCATATTGATTGGTCTGGTCCGTCGTGGTCTGGGTCACGTCGTTTTTGATGTAATAGCGCCCCTTGTCGTCCTTCAGGACGGGGGTGCGCGCTCGGTCCAGGCAGAATCGGAAGCCTGCCAGCGGCTCACCGCCCGCGTTGTCGCCGAGCGAGGTGTTGTTCGGATCGCAACGGCGCCAATCCGCCGGGTTCGTGCCCACGAAGAGCGCGTTGTATTGCGAGATTGCGCCGTTGACCACCTTGAGGAACAAGCCGGGGGCCAACTGGTCCAGTGCGCGGTTCGGGTGACGCTGATTGGTATTGGGCCCCCAATCGAGGAAGTTGGTCGGCACCAGGTGCTTGAGCACCTGACCGCGCCCGTAGCGCCCCCGGTTGTTGAGCAAATTCTCCGGCTCTTTGGGATCGGGTTGATTCAACGGAATCGCGTTGTTCACGTACTGTGCGGACTTGATGCGATCGTGCAGGAGGCGGAAATACTGCGCGTTGCGCATTTCGGCGTGGGCGGGGGTCGACGTGCCGATGGCGTCGGCCAAGACCTGATCGAACCGCGTCAGGTACGGCCAGTCGATGGGAAAGTTCACCCAATCTCCCTGCCCGCCGGGATTCAGGCTGACCTGCATGGCGTACCATTGATTCGTGCGGTAGTACGATGCAACTTTGCGATCGGTCTCCCAGGCGAAATACCACTCGCGCTTGCCGCTGGCCGTCTGCTCTTCCTGGTAGAGCATGTGCGGTGCCAGAAAAAACGCGCCCGCCGTGTTGAAGGGCGATCCGCGCGACTCGCCGCGGCCTTTCCACGCCCCAGAGGCGTCTTTTTCGCCCATGAACCAGGCCTGGTTCCCTTCCAAACCGTATTTGTGCTCGAGCTCCCACATTTTCGTGGTCACCCAGTGCATCCCGCTCGACATCGCGCGCTCGATGAACGCCGCGTCGGTGAACGCGGCCGGAGCGCCCGCGGTGGTGCCGGGCGAAGCGTGCGCTTTCAGGTTCCTGGCGCCGTATTGCAAACCATAGAGGCCCGAGCCCGCGTAGATATGATTGCCGCGCCCGCCGCCCATGAAGCGGTACATGTCCCAACCGAAGTTCTTCAACAGGCCCTGGAGCGCGGCCCGATCGTTGGGGGTGAGGTGGCTCCAGTCGCCGTACTTGCCATTCGGATTCACATGCGCAGCAAGCCACGAATCGAGCTTCTGGTAGCTCGCCAACGGCGACGGGCGCGCACCATCGGCGAACTGGCCACCGGCCTCGAACGACCCCTCGGCGCGATTCTCGTTCGGCCACACGTCGGACGGGTGCGTGGTGGGGAGCCAGGCATTCCAGTCCGGGTACTGCAACGGCACGGGCATCTCACGCGCATTCATCGTCGCGGCGGGGTTCATCACCCTGTCGACGTCGGCCTGGGTGATCGCGGCGGGCGAGCCGTCCAGCGGCTTTCCAAAAATGGCATTCACGGTCGCCGATGCGCTGGAGAGCACGGCATCGAGGCCGCCGCCCGCAGCCCACTCGACCACGGGCTTGGCATCGAGGCCGGCCGCCGGCTGGTATGGCGGGGCCCACGGCGACGCCTGCGGCACGTGCGGAACATCGCGCTGCGCGTAGCGAACGAAGGCCGCGATTTGTTTGCCCTGCTGCTCCGTCAGCCCATGGTAGCGGCTGCGTTGCACGATGGCGTTGTTCGAATAATTGAAATACTGCAGATCGCGCGCGTTCTCCGCATGGCACGACGAGCAACTCGCGTGGATCTTCCGATTCACGATGGCCGACTTCGAAAGAACGTCCGCGCCGTACCACAGCTTCTTCCCCGCCTCGGCATCGGGGGACGCATTCTTGCCTGCCTCTTTCTCCACCTTTGGGTCGGTTCGCTGGATGGTCGTCTTGCCAATGTCCGCCGCGGCACCATCTTGCACCCGCACGTCGAGGATGCGGAAGCCGTTCGACTCGCCGTCGGTTCCGTTGAATCGGAATTGAATCCGATTGTACGACGGAAGTGCGACCAACCTCGCGCGGGTGGCGGCGTCCAGCTCCACGGTGATGCGCGTGGTGAAGAAGCCGCCGTTCACCCCGCCGCTGACCCTCTCGGGATCGGCGAGTTCGACGTTCGCGTCGGTGATATCGACCCATGGAACCGATGCATCGCGGGCGGCGTCGCCACCACCGATCAGCCGAAAGCTCGCTTTGACCTTGGTGGGCGCGGCCGTCGTGGCCTCGAATTCCGGAGCGCCATAAAAGCCGCACCGGCTGCATACGAAGTAGACCTTGGCGGCCTTGGCCACATTGGCCGCGTCGATACCCAAATTGGACTCGGCGATGGCCGGCGCCGACGGCGAACCGGTGCCCAGCACCTCGATGGGGAGCACCATCGTACCGGGCGGCGCGACCGACACTTCCGGGTTCGGCGTTCCGTTCTCGCCGTTGCCCTCACCTTCGTCACCACTTCCGGAGCTGCTGCACGCGCTCGCCCAAATACCGATGAGCACTGCCAAGGAGAGACATCCGCGCGTCTCCCACTTCGCCAAGAAGGTTCGCATGGGGCGATAATGATAAATATCATCATTGCGAGCAAGACCCATTGAACCGGCACGCGCACTTCCAGTCACCAGGTGAACATCATCTCCGGCTGGAAATGAGAATCGTTTCGTCGAGTTTTGTCGCGGCCGAGAGAGCGCCTGGCGCGCGGCCCAATCCCCCCGTTAGGGGCACGTCCCCCCGCCCGGCGCCAAAAAGATACCAGTGTGCGACAAAGGCCAATAGGGCTCCCCGCCGAGCGGCAAAGTTATGTACTTTGGCCCCTCTTCAAGGAGGCACCCATGAGAGCTATTTCGTTGGCACGGCATCGTCTCGCAACGTGGAGCGCGGGTCTGCTCCTTGGTTTGCTTCCGTTGGCCGGTGGCTGTGCGACGGATCAAAGCGGCGACGGGCCGCTTCGCGACGAAGGGCTCATGGCCCCGGCGCCCACCGGGCTCGCCCAGGAGCTCGATGGCATTTTGGCGAGCCCCGTGCTCGAGGGGGCATTGGCGAGTGTCGTCGTGCGCCATGCGGAGACGGGGGAAACGCTCTATTCGCATCGAGGCAACGAGCGACTCGCTCCGGCGTCGAATGCCAAGTTGCTTACGGCGGCGGCCGCGCTCGAGGTGCTGGGCACGGAGCACCGCTTCGAGACCAGTGTGTGGAGCGATGGGAAGCGGCTCGGCCCCGTTCTTCAGGGCAATCTCTATTTGAAGGGCACGGGCGATCCGAGCATGCTGGCGCAGGATTACGACGCGCTGGCGGCCAAGCTGGCCGAGTCGGGGCTGACCCTGGTTCAAGGGGAGCTTTGGGCCGACGATACGTGGTTCGACAGCGTGCGGCTCGGCAGCGGATGGGAGTGGGAGGACGAGCCCTATTACTACGCCGCGCAGGTGTCGGCCCTCACCGTTTCGCCGGATGGCGACTTCGACGCGGGCAACATCATCGCCGACGTGACCCCCGGCACCGCGGCGGGGCAGGCCCCGCGAATCGCATTTTTGCCGAATACCGATTACGTCAAGGTGGACAATCGCGCGGTCACCACGGAGGCCGGCTCGCCGAACACGCTCTCGGTCGAGCGCCAGCACGGGACGAATACGTTTCTCGTCACGGGCACGATGCCCCTGGATGCCGGTACGGACCGCAGCTACAACAGCGTGGCCGAGCCCACGGGCTATGCCGCGGCCATTTTTCGTGCGGCGCTGGAGACGCATGGCATTCGCGTGCTCGCGTCTGCGACGCGCTTCGGGGCGACCCCCGTGTCGGCGACGCGGCTGGCCGGGCGGAGTTCCCCGCCCCTTTCGGAGTTGCTCCCGCTCTTTCTCAAGTTGAGCAACAATGGGCACGCGGAGATTTTGACCAAGGCGATGGGGAAGGCCGTCCACGGCGAAGGGAGCTGGGACGCCGGAATTCAGGTTATCTCGGACTTCCTTTCCGCGAACGGGGTGAACGCGAATACGCTCCAGATTAGCGATGGCTCCGGTCTTTCGCGGCACAATCTGATCTCCGCCGAACACCTCGCCGCGCTGTTGCTGGCCGTTCGCGGCAAGCCGTGGTTCTCGAATTTCTACGAAGCATTGCCCATTGCCGGGGCTCCGCAAAGGTTGGTCGGGGGTACGCTGCGATCCCGCATGAAAAATACCGCGGCCGCGGGGAACGTTCATGCCAAAACCGGCAGTCTGGACGCCGTCTCGTCGCTGTCGGGCTACGTCGCCAATGCGGCGGGCGAGCCCTTGGTGTTTTCCATTCTGTTCAATCATTTCGTGCAAAATGGCGTGTCGCGCCTCGAAGATGCCATCGCCGTCGCGCTGGCCAATTCTGGCACCAAGCGCGACACGGCGAGGTTTCGTCAACCCGTGGGCGGGCGTGTGATCGAGGCGTTGCGCAAGCCGTAGCTGGTGGCGAGGGACGCAACGAGCAGCGCGAAGCCCATCGCGATGATCGTCGAGCCCCACGCCACGAGTGAGTGCGGCATCGGAACGAGCCCCGCCGCAAGGACGCCATGCACGAGGGACATGACGGGCGGCACGGCAGGGATCCGTGTGCGCGCACGCCATGCGACGAGCACCATGGCGAGGATCATGGCCAGATCGAGCGCGAAAGCGTGCGCCGGCCATGGACCGCCGGACCAGCCAAGGGTCCAAACGGCAAGGTAGGACGCGGCGATCGCAGCAACGAAGAGCCGCATGCGCGCGGCATCGCCGAGGGCCACGACCACCGCGGCGTCGGGCCCGCGGGGCGGCGATGCCTCCACCGTGCGGTACGGGGACGGTGACGCCGTCGCGGCCGCGTCGGCCCCCAATCGGGGCCAAGCGCGCGCGCCGAGCGCCATCGCCGCAACGACCGCGTGCAGGGCGAACGTGTCAGGAAGGAAGCACGCCGCCAAGACGAGCACCGCACCGACGAGGAGCCAGATGCGCGACTCACGCCGGATCCAGCGCACGGCCAGCAGGGCCGCCGCCGGCAGCATCGGTGCAAGGTGCAGCGTCTGCGCCGTCGACCACATGGTGACGTGTCCCACGGCGAGCCCCAGCCAAATGAGCCAGGTGGCGCGGAGCACACGCCGCAGAACGGTGGTGCCCCAGGCATCGAGCGGCACGAGGCTCACCGCGCCCTGGCCTTCGTGGAGCGTGAGCATCGCGAAGAGCCATATGCCGATGCACGCGCCGAGCTGGTTCGGTTCGAGGACGTGGAGCAACCGCGGAATGAGCGCCAATCCGAGCGCGCCCACGATGGCCGTGGCCATCGAGCGCGCCGAGGGGCGTATCTGGAAGACCCACGCGAGGGCTCGCAGCTTGGCCACGAACACGACGAGCCAGATCGCGGATGCCACGCCGCCGGCGGTACCGAGGTACGCGCACGTCTCGGTGTGGAGCGTGAGATCTCCCTGATAGACGACCGTGAGCAGCGCCAAGAGAACGGCGGGCCGGCGCTGACCAATGCGCACCAAAAGCGCAGCACCGCCGAGGAGCGCCACGGCATAGAGCTCGGCCACCGCGGCAACGCCGAGCGACCCGTAGAGATTCCCCTCCTGCGCAAGCCCCCGCGACCAGATCATCGTTCCAACGAGAACGAGCGTGGCGCTGCACAGATAAAATGGATTGTATTCGACGAACCATCGATGAAGGAGACGCGCCATCGGGCTCGTCTCCGCTTGCTCTTCCAATTGACCTTCCATGAGGTCGCGGGCACTGCAACGCTCGTACCGCGCAGCAATGTCGAGGATCCAACGATGGGAGCGTCCGGATCGTGCCAGAGTGGCATCGGATGCGGGCGATGCCGCGCAAGCTGTCAATGGCTACTCGCGTGTCAGCGCCACGACGAATTCCAGGAAGGCGCGAACCTTGGCCGACATGAGTTGTGCAGAATGATGGTACGCGTAAAGGGGATACGTTTCCTCGGCCCAATCCGGGAGCACTTGCACGAGGCGTCCGTCGTCGAGGAATTGGCGCGTGTAGAGCTCGATGAGCTGCGTGATCCCTTGCCCCGCGAGGCACGCCGCCACCAGCGGACCGCTCCCGTTCACCATGAGCTGTCCCGAGGCATTCACGGGAATGACCTTCTTCCCGCGCACGAACTCCCATTCGAAAGGGCTTCCGGTGGACGGATTTCGCATCTGCACGCACCGATGCTTCTCGATGTCGCGGGGCCGCCGAGGCATTCCGTACCGCGCAATGTAGGCCGGAGATGCGCAGGTGAGCACACGCGTGCGCAAGAGCAAACGCGATTTCAATGCCGATGGCTCGGGGAGACCAAACCGGATGGCTACGTCGAAGCCTTCACGAACCAGATCGCCCATGCGATCGCGCACGGCCAGCTCGACGGAGAGGTTCGGGTGCTGCTCGAGGAACGGCCCGAGGCGGGGCGTCAGCACGTATTGGCCAATGCCTTCGTCGATGTTCACACGCAGGCGGCCGCGAACGTTGGTCGAAGAATCCCCCGCCTCGACCGTCGCATCCTCGATGGCGAGCAAGTGGGGCGCGACCGATTCGTAGAAGCGAAGACCTTCGTCGGTGAGCGAAATGGACCGTGCCGTGCGACGGAACATGCGTACGCCGACACGCTCCTCGACGCGCGCCACCGCACGGCTCACGGCGGATTGCGTCAGGCCGAGTGCCTCCCCTGCGCGAACGAAGCTTCCGGCCTCCACCACCGCGCGGAGGATGCCGAGCCCCTCCAGCGCGTGCCTGTCGAATCCGCGAGACCTACTTTTAATCATGCTTAGCCTTCCCAATATGCACGTGCGGAAGGCTCGAGGAAACCGCATTCTCATCTACGCATCTCGCATCTCAGCCCGCCGCAACGCGGCAGACTCATTTCGACAAGAGGATTGAACCATGCGTGTTTTCGTTACCGGCGCGACGGGCTTCGTGGGCTCGGCGCTCGTTCAAGAACTCATCGGCGCGGGCCATCGCGTGCTCGGCCTCGCCCGCTCGGAGAAAGGCGCCAGCTTGCTCGCGGCGGCCGGCGCCGAGGTGCATCGGGGGGATCTCGAGGACCTCGAGAGCCTAAAACAGGGCGCCGCAGCGGCGGATGGCGTCATCCACACGGCGTTCATTCATGACTTCTCCAACATCGCGGCGGCCGGCGTGACGGACAAGCTCGCGATCGAGGCCATGGGTGCGACATTGGCGGGCTCGGAGCGCCCATTCGTCGTCACCTCCGCGACGGCGCTCGTCGCGCAGGGGCGTGTCGCAACGGAACGCGACACCCCGCTTCTCCAACCCGCCGCGGGCGCGCACCGCCTTGCCTCGGATCGGGCTACGCTCGCCTTGGCTTCGCGCAACGTGCGGGTGTCGCTGGTGCGCCTATCGCCATCGGTCCACGATGACGGGGATTACGGCTTCGTTCCCGCGCTCATTCGCATCGCCCGCGAAAAGGGAGTCTCGGCGTACATCGGCGAGGGACGCAACCGGTGGCCGGCCGTGCACCGGCGCGACGCCGTCCGTCTTTACCGGCTGGCGCTGGAGAAGGGGGCGCCAGGATCGACCTTTCACGGCGTCGCCGACGAGGGCGTACCGACGCGGGAGATCGCCGAGGTCATCGGCCGGCGATTGAACGTGCCCGTCATCTCGAAATCGCCCGAGGACGCGGCCGCGCACTTTGGCTGGCTCGCGCGCTTCTTCGGCCTCGACAACCCGAGCTCGAGTGCGCAAACGCGGGAGCAGCTGGGATGGAGTCCCCAGCACCCCGGGCTCCTGGCCGATCTCGAGCACGGCCGCTATTTCGAAGGAGCGACGTGACGCGCCCCTCGATGTTTCCCATCGCCCTTGGGTGCATGAGCATGGGCCGCGGAAGCTGGTATGGGCCAAGCGACGAGGCGGAAAGCATCGCGACCATCCACGAGGCCATCGAGCGTGGCGTGAACGTCATCGACACCGGCGATTTCTACGGCATGGGAAAGAACGAGCTCCTCGTCGGTAAGGCGTTGCAAGGCCGGCGCGACAAGGTGCTCCTCAGCGTGAAATTCGGAACGCTCCGGGCACCCGACGGCACCCTCCTCGGGTACGACACGCGTCCGGCCGCGACGAAGAATGCCATTGCGCATAGCCTGTCTCGCCTTGGCGTCGACTGCATCGACATCTACAGGCCCGCGCGCCTCGACCCCGCCGTCCCCATCGAAGATACCGTGGGGGCCATCGCCGACATGGTGAAGGCGGGCTACGTTCGCCACATTGGCCTGTCCGAGGTCGGCGTGGACACGATTCGGCGCGCGGCCAAGGTGCATCCGATCTGTGATCTGCAAATCGAATACGGTCTGCTGAGTCGCAGTGTGGAAGCTCGCATCATCCCGGTCCTACGCGAGCTGGGAATCGCGATGACCGCGTACGGGGTGCTCTCTCGCGGGCTGCTCACCGGCGCGAAGCCCGCGGGCGCCGGCGACGTGCGCGCGAACATGCCGCGCTTCGCGGCGGGCAACTCCGAACGCAACGGACCACTCGTCGAGGCACTCGCTCGCGTCGCCTCGGAAAAAGGCGTGTCCCCCGCGCAACTCGCCATCGCGTGGGTCCGCGCCAAGGCCACGGCTCAAAATGTGACCATCGTCCCACTCATGGGCGCTCGCACGCGCAACCAGATCCGGGACGCGCTGTCGAGCCTCGAGGTTCGGCTCGACCCATGGGAGGTCGGCGCCCTCGAGGCCGCGGTCCCCGCCGGTCGCGTCGCCGGAACGCGCTATGCAGAGTCCCACATGGCGATGCTCGATAGCGAGAGGTAACTCCTTGACGCTCCGCCGCCGTTCAGCGCCGAGGTAAATCGCAGAGCGCGCGCTCGGCCAACTGAAACGCGGCGGCGTTGGTCGCCGACTCGTCGATGGTGCTGCTCATCGAAATCACGATGCTGCGGGCGCCATTGGCTGTGATACCGGTGCGTGTGTGCGGCGCAACGGGGCTGTCGCCCGCATGGTGCCAATAACCGCCGCACACAGTTGGAGTCCAGAAGATGCCAAGGCCGGCGCGGGTGCCGGCAGGGCCTTCGCTCTCTGGCATGGGAACCGTTCGTTGCATTTGCGCGAGCTCTTGGTCGCGAAGCAGCTTTCCCGTCACGAGCGCGCGGTAAAACCGATTCAGGTCCGTCGTGGTGCTGATGATGGCCGAATCGGCCGTATGCTCGAGGGTATTTTCGGTCGTATCGATGGGGGCCGCGCCCTCGTTCACACGCATGTACACGCGGGCGTGGGGCATGGGGAGCGCGGGATCGGAGCTTGTTACGAAGGTGTGTTTCAGTTCGAGCGGTTCCACGATGCGTTGCAGGACCTCGTTGGACCAATCGTGGCCGGTGGTGACCTTGATGATCATGCCCGCGAGCAAATAGTTAGTATTCGAATATCCCCAGCCTTGGCCCGGCTCGAAATTCGGCGGATGCTTCATGGCGATGGCGACGAGGGCTTCGGGCGATGTCTGGTCGTATAGGGCCCGCGCGAAGTCCTCGGCCAAGTATTTCTGTAGATCGTCGTCTCGAACGTAATCGTAGATTCCACTGGTATGTTGAAGCAATTGGCGCACCGTGATGGCGTTGCCGTCGTACGCCTGCCCCGCCACCACGCCGGGTAGCCACCTCTCGACCGTATCCTCGAGCGAGAGCTTGCCCTCGCCAACGAGCTGCAAGACGACCGTGGCCACGAAGGTCTTCGTGACGCTGGCTACGCGAAACTGTGCGTCCCATGGCACGGGATCCTCTTTTCCAAGGGTGGCCACGCCGGCGCGCGCACGGATGGCGCCTTCCGGGGTGACCACCTCCGAGAGCACGCCGACGATGTCCGCGCTCCGGCGAACGCTTTCCAGCTCCGTGCGAAGGGCCATCTCGTCGAAACGTGCCGGGGCTTCGCGCGCGTCGTCCGAGCACCCGAGGGCGGTGACGCCTGCGAAGGACAAAAGGAGATAAGGCAGTCGAGAACGAAGGGGCATGCACCAAGGTGCCCGACCGCGCTGCGAATGTTCATGGCCTGCGATCCGCGTTTTCGAGGGGCAGAGTTGACACTGACAACATTGGAGTTATGTTGACAGCGTCAACATGCCGCTCATCACCCTCATCCTCGTCACATTGCTCGCCCGGCTCGCGGGATGGCGCCGCTTCGGCGGCGAGCGATTCAGCACGTTGTCCGGCGCGCTTCGTGCCGGCGTGGCTGCCCTGTTCGTGCTCACCGGCACGGTTCATTTCGTCGGCCTGCGCGCGGAGCTCATGAAGATGGTGCCCCCCGTTTTCGGCGATCCCGGCTTCTGGGTCACCGTCACGGGCATCGCGGAACTCGCGGGGGCCATCGGCATCCTCCTTCCCGCAACACGCCGCGCGGCCGCCGCAGGTCTCTTGCTGCTACTGCTCGCGGTGCTTCCAGCCAACGTCTACGCCGCGACCCACCAAGTCACCTTTGGGAACGACCCCGCCACTCCCCTGCTCCCGCGGTTGCTCGAGCAGCTTCTCTACCTGGCGGCGGTGGCGTGGGCGGGCTACGGACCATCGGTCGCGGCGAGGTACACCTCGGGGTGGGCGCGGCGAAGCCACACGGCGTAGCCCAAACCCGCCAGGCCTGCGAACACGAGAAGCCACGGCAAGTCATTGACCATGCGTGACGTCGAGCCCGTGAGCACGCTGTAGTTGTTCACGATGAGGACCATCGCCGCGGTGAGCCCCACGCCGCCCACCGTGGGCGCCACCATGGTGACGAACCAGCGAACGTCGCGCCGCCGACGGAAAAAGGCGACCACGGAGAAGGCGGCCGCCGCCTGCAGCGCAATGATGCCGAGTGTGCCAAGCCCGCCGGTGCTCGTGCTCAACGTCAGCAGCGGATCGGCTCCGCTGAGAGCAAAGGGCAGAACGACGATGGCGGTCAGCGCGATTTGCACGGTGCTCGCCGTGTGCGGCGACCCCCATCGCGGGTGCGTGCGCCCGAGGGCGCGCGGCAAGAGGCCCTCGCGTCCGAGCACGAAAAAGTAACGCGCGGTAGCCGAATGCGTGGCCAGAAGGGCCGCGAAAAGGCTGGTGATCAAAAAGAGGCCCATGGCCATCGTCGCGGGCGCTCCCACGAACGTCCCCGCTGCGTTCAGCACGAACATGCCCGGATCCTTGGCCGCCACGTCGTGCACATGCTCGAGGCCGTAGGCCGTCACCAGCGACCATGCGGTGAGGGCATAGAAGATCCCGATGATGCACACCGACACGTACGTGGCCCGCGGCACGGTACGCGCGGGATCTTTCGCCTCTTCACCGAAGATGGCCGTCGCCTCGAAACCGATGTAGCAATTGAACGCAAACACGAGCCCCGCACCGGCCGCACCCGAGAACAACGTGGACGGCTCGAAGCAACGGAGCGAGAAGGCCGCGAAGCCGCGGTGTGCGACGATGCCGATGTCCATCAGGACGAGGATGGCCACCTCGAGGCCCAGGAGCGTCCCCAGGATCTTCGCATTGAAGTCCACCTCGCGCCGCCCCAACACGCCCACCGCCACGAGAAGTGCGAGCGCCCACATTTGCCAGGGTGCGCTCCAGCCCACCGTCTCCTCGACGATTTTGCCGATGAAGAACGAGGCCGCCCCCAGCACGGAGCAGAAAATCGCGTTGTACGCGAGCAGCGCGATGAAGGCGGCGGCGAGTCCGGCGGGCCGACCAAGACCGCGCGTGATGTACGCGTAGAACGCACCGCCTCGGGTCACGTGCTGACTCATCGCGGCATACCCCGCCGCGAAGCAGAGAAGCACGAGTCCACTGATCAGGTATGCGCCCGGCATGCCCGGACCGCTGCCCAGCGCAAAGCCCAGCGCCATGGATCCGACGACCGCACCGAGCGGCGTCGCCGCCGCGAGCACGAGAAAAACGATGCGGCTCGTCCCGAGGCTGCGTTCCGGCTCGCTCATCGGTTCACCGCGTTCGAGCGTAAGGTGCCCTCGCACGACCGAGAAACAACTTTTCCGGAAGCGATTTACAACTATTTCATGCTGGATCACCGCGCAGTGCGGATCGAGGTCCACGCGAGTGCGCTTCCGAGCAGGAGCATCGCCGTCGAGATGAGTGCGGCGCGTCCGACGCCGGAGACGATGTGCTCGGGGCCACCCGTGGCCAGGGCGCCGAAGAGGGCCACGCCGATGGCGGCGCCGGCTTGGCGCGCGGCGTTCAACACGGCGGACGCGGTGCCGGACCATTCGCGGTCGACGCTGGCCAGGGTGGCGGTGGTCATCGCGGGAACCGCGAAGCCCATGCCGGCGGGGATGAGGAGAAACGCCGGGAGCATGGCCCCGTAGCTGCTCGCAGCGTCGAGGCGAACCAGCAGCGCGTACCCCAACGCGGCCACGAAGGCGCCGATGGTCATGGGCAAGCGCGAGCCCACGCGGGCGGCCACACGCCCGCTGAGCAGGTTCGAGACGAAGAAGCTGCCCGTGAGCGGCAGGTACGCGAGGCCCGCGCGAAAGGCGCTGTAGCCGAGGGCCTGCTGCAAATAGAGGCTCAGCACGAAGATCATGCCGTAGTACGTGAAGTTCACCAGCACGCCGAAGGCGACGGCGGGCGAAAAGTTGGGCTTGCGAAAGAAGCGCAGCGGCAGCATGGGCGCGCGCGCCCGGGACTCGGTCCACACGAAGGCCGCGCCGGCGGCGATCGCGAGGAGCAACCCACCGGCCACCACGGGGTGCGACGCGCCCAGCGGACGCCATTCGATGACGGCGCCGGTCATGCCGGTGAGGGCGAGCACCGCGAAGATCTGCCCGGCCACATCGAGATCGCGCGCGCCGGTGCTCTTGGGTGCCGGCGGCACGTGCGCCGCCGCGAGCCACATCCCGATGGCGCAGAGCGGCAGGTTCACGAGGAAGATGCTGCGCCAACCGAAGGCCGTGAGCAGCAAGCTGCCGAGCACCGGCCCCGCCGCAATGGAGATGGCCCCCGCGGCCGTCCACTGCCCCACGGCCCGCGCACGCACGTCCGGCGCATGCCCCGTGGCGTGGTTCAGCAGCGCGAGCGAGTTGGGCACGAGCAGCGCAGCGCCCGCCCCTTGTACGGCACGCGCCACGACGAGCGATGCCGGCCCGGGCGCAAGGCCGCAGGCCGCGGACGCCGCGCCAAAGAGTAGAAAGCCCGACTGGTACGCGCGCTTCGAGCCATACCGATCCCCGAGCACGCCGGCCGAAAGCAAGAGCACGGCAAAGGCGAGCGTGTAGCCATCGACCACCCATTGCAACGCCGATACCCCTGCCCCGAGATCCGAAGCGATGCTCGGCAACGCGACATTGACGATGGTGACATCGAGCTGCGCCACCACGAAGCTGAAACTCGTCGCCGTGACCGTCCAGAGCAAACCGCGTGCATTCGTCCTCACGCACCGTACCTTAGGGTCGATGCGTGGCAAACGCTTCGATGTTCATCGAAGTGTCGTTCGCGGGCCAGCGATAGCCAATTCCTATGGCATGAATACGCGCAATTTAGTGCCCTGCGCCGGCCCGAGCCATTAGACGATCGGGTATGCGAACGAACCTATGGGTGGCGGTCCTCGCCATCACGATTGTGGTCATGTTGTGCCCTTTTCGGTCGGCGGAGGCGGCAACCACGCGGATAAAGTCGCACGGTCGCTTCGCGTTCGAGGTCACGACGCCAACGGGGAAGGTATTGTTCCTCGATCCGTGGCTGAACAACCCGGCAAACCCGCGGGGAAATGGCACCGATCCCGTGGCGGCGGTCAAGCGCGCCGACTACATCTTGGTCACGCACGGTCACCTCGATCACATCGGGGACGCCGTGGCCATCGCCAAGAACACCGGCGCGAAACTCGTGGCCAACGCCGACTTGGCGAGGAACATGATCAACCTCATGGGATTTCCCGCTGCCCAGGCTACGGACGAAACCGTGGGGGACGTCGGCGGTGAACGGGTCCTCGCGAACGGTGAGGTCATCGTCAACTTCATGCCAGCCCTTCACTCGCACATTTTCCAACAGGCAGATCCGAGCAAGCCAAACGCGTACGGCGGCTCGCCGCTCACGTTCATCGTTCGCATCAAAAATGGGCCGACCATTTATCACACGGGCGACACGGCCTTTTATCGCGATATGGACATCATCGGCGAAGAGTTCCCGCCCGACATTGCCTTGGTCAACATTGCCGGACACTACGGCATGGAGCCCAACATGGCGGCACGCGCGGCCATGGTGACGAAGTCCCGACTCGTCGTCCCCATGCACTACGAGAATGCCAAACCGTTCTTCGCCTTGCTCGATCGCCATGCCATTCCACACCGCGAGCTCTTGGCGGGCACGGAAATGCTCTTCGACGGAAAGAACCCGCGTTTCTAATCGCGAGGGAGCGGTTTCAGTCGTTTGCCGTACGCGATGAGTTCGTCCTTGATGAGAAGGGCGGCGCGTGTGCGGTGCAGGTCGGAGCGATAGGCCAGGTGGATGCGATCGCGTGTGAAGGGCAAACTCTCGTGCAGCGCGACCAACGGATCCTCACCGACCTTCGTGGCGACGCGTCGCGGGAGAATGGCGACGCCCACGTCCTCCTGGGCCAGGCTCTTGACCAGATGGAGCGTCCCGCACGGAAGACGGCGCGCCGGCGTGAGGTTGCGCTCGTGCAACTGCGCAAGAAGCACCGTGCTCGTGGGCAGCGCTGCGAGGTACATCAGCGGCCCCTGTTTCACCCGTTCGTGCGCCGCCGCCGCGGTCACCGGTTTGGCGCCTTTCCTGGGCGCCACGAACAGCTCCGTCGAGTCGGCGAAGAGCTCGACCAGCACGAGCTCGGGATGCTTCAACGGCAACGCGAGGAGGCCGAAATGAACCGTACGATCCACCACGGCGCGTGCGATCTCCTCGGGTGATCCGTACCACAAGGTCAGCTCGATGCCGGGCGCCTTCCGAAGGAATCCGCGCATGAATCGAGGCAGGAAATACGTCCCCAGGGTGGAAGCGCCAATCACGTAGTGCCCGCGTTCCTCGGTTTCGGCATGGCCAATTCGGTGTTCGGCCTGCTCGATGAGCGCGAGGATCTCTCCGGCGTAATCGAGCAGCTCCTTGCCGGTGGTGGTCAGCCGAACGCCATCGCGATCGCGAAAGAGCAATGTCGTCTTGAGGTGCTCCTCCAAGCTGCGCACGGCCACGGTCAAGGTTGGTTGGCTCACGCGAAGTTCCCGCGCCGCGGCGGTCAGGTTGCCGTGCCGTGCAATGGCTTGGAAATAGCGTAAACGCGTCGGATCCACGGCTCATGAATACCGTGAGACGTCCGTATTTCGCCACCGATGTCACTCGCGGTTCGACGGGAGTTCGCCAGGCCATCTCCAGTGGCGCCGCGAGTGAGAATGCGTCAATAGGCGATTTCGAGCACGGGACGCGTCCCCGCAGGCGCTTCCATCGAATGGAACGAGGCGATTTCGGCGTTGCGCTCGCCGGTCAGCAAAAGACCGTTGTTCGCGCCGCTGGTGCACCAACGTTTGGCGATGGCAGTGACATCCCATTTGTACCAAGCGCACCCATGGTCCACCACGGTGGTCGTCACGATGGGGCCGAAACCGGGCATGGCAAACGGTGCGGGGTTGGCCGATGCGACGTTGCAGGTCGAGCATCCGTTGCCATAGTAACCACTGCCGCCGGGTGCCCACGGACCCGAGACCCAATGGGTGGCGACGGGCATGCCGTACGCTTGATCCGCCAAGAGCCTCAAGGTGGCACTCGAGAGCGTCGAGCAAACGGTGGAAAGGGGCACGGGAAACTTCAATAGAACGAGATCGGGTACGGACGATGTGTGGATGTCGTTCACCCGCAATTCGCAGCTCTTCCCGTAATCGACGAAACCGCTGGACGTCCTTTGCACCCACGTATCCGCACTCGGATTGAGACTCATCACCAGGGCTTGTTCGGTGGAATCGACATCTTCCGCATCGGTGGCGGAAACACACGCGACGGCGCTGGCCATCGTGACCGCAAGCCCCAAATGCACAACGATATGACGTATACCCATAGCGCTCATCTCCCTTCGAGCATGGGCTGCGCCGCCGTAGGGGCAGCGCTGGAAAGCCTACTCTCGCCCTTACCTAAGAGCGGCGCACTCCCTCCGCGATTCCCCCGAACGGATGACAATCGCGCAACTCGGAGTTGGCGAGCTACTCTGCCGGAGATGTCGAAACGACGAGCGGCGCATTCGCACTATCGAGGAACTCGACGGTGGTGAACACCAATTCGGTTTGGCCCACGTTCTCGAGGTCGTGGACCATGAATTCGCCTTTGGCGAACGAGACGTGCTTCGTGTCCCCTGCCCGGTAGGTCACGCGCATCTCCCGGCCGTCGTGGTACCGCGCGAGGCCCTCTCCGGCGGTGACCGCCGTCCAAAAATAGTCGAGCACGTGGCGGTGAAACGGCATGCGCTCACCGGGTTTCAAACGAATGGCCCATACCCGCACGCGTTTCGTCTCGGAGAGCAAGACCTGCCCCACGCGTCCATCGCCCTGCCGCTCGGCAAATTCGCGCGCGAGCGCCTCGATCCAACGTGGGGGAATGGTCATCGATGCATGGGGATCCGTCGTCATATTCCTGTTCCTTTCGGATGCGAGAGATTCGTTCGAGAAGGAGGTCGCGAGCGCGGCCATGGGGAGCAGCGCGGCAATCCACGGGATGGCCGAAAGGCCCGGCCCGTGCTCGATCACCATGGCGCCGAGCCACGCTCCGATGGCCCTGCCCAGATTGAACGCCGCGATGTTGAAGCTCGACGCGAGGCTCTGCCCTTCGGAGGCCTTGAGTACCTGCATTTGCAGTGGGGGAGCGATGGCGAATCCCGCCGCGCCGAGCAACGCCACGAAGGGCATCATGGCCATTCGCCGATGCACGGCCCATGTCATGGCCGCGAGGACCACCGCCAAGGATAGGAGGGTGCCGAACAACGCCGGCATCGCATGCCGGTCGGCCATCCGCCCGCCTACGATGTTTCCGAAGACCATTCCTAGGCCCAGCACGACGAGAATCGGGGATACGGTGGCTTCGGAAAATCCCGCCATTCGCGTGAGCAGGGGCGCAAGGTAGGTGAGCATCACGGACAGCCCCGCCCAACCGAGCACGGTGGTGAGCAGCCCGAGAAGGACCGGACGGCGGCCGAGCATGGCAAGGTCGTCGCGCACAGTTCCGCGCTCCGGTGCCTGCGCCGTCGCCGGAACGACGAGGCCCATCACCAACATGGCGATCACGCCGATCGCCGCGATGGCCCAAAAGGTCGCGCGCCAGCCAAGGGCAGCGGCTAGCCATGTCCCGCCGGGGACGCCGAGAACATTGGCCAATGTGAGCCCCGCGAACATGGCCGCCACGGCGGACGCGCTCTTGTGCGGTGGCACCACATGGGTGGCCACCACCGACCCGACACCGAGGTACGTGCCATGGGCCAACGACGTGACGACGCGAGCCGCCATGAGAAGCGCATACGACGGAGCGAGCGCGCAGGCCGCATTGCCGACGGTGAAGATCAGCATCAGCGTCGCGAGAACCACCTTCCGTGGAACGCGGCGACAGAGCACCGTGAGCACGGGAGCCCCCGCCGCTGCGCCGAACGCATACCCCGACACGAGCAGGCCGGCCGCGGCAATCGAGACACCGAGGTCAGCTCCAATGGGGACGAGCAGCCCCGTCATGACGAACTCGGTCACACCGATTCCGAAGGCACCGACGGCAAGCGCATGGAGGGCCAGGGGCATGAACGCGTTCTCCCTCTCGACGAAGTGCCGAGAGCAAGCCTCTACATGCTCGCCCCGCAGCCCGGTGACCAGGTTGCGCATTGGAACAGTAGTTGTGAGCTGAAATCACGAATGCGGGGCCTGCCCGCCGGAGGGGTGGTGTCGAGCGCGAGGAGTTATGCCGGAATTCGGATTCCGTTTTCTACCCGCGCCGCGCCGCCGTCCGCCCACCTCCGTTGCCGCGGCCGGAACTGCGGCCATGAAGCTGTTGTGCTTTCAGAGCGCACGGGCGAGCGAAAGCGCGCGGCGTCCACCGTGCTTCGTTGATTTCGTAAAGATTCTTTCCTAACAATGACACCATGAAATCCGATGAACGCGTTGCGCGGCGTAGTTTCCTGGTGGGCTCGGCGGGTATCGCGGGCGCGGTGGCGTTGCCTGCGGTGGCCTCGGCCCAGGAGGAAGACGCCGCACACGATGTGTACGAAGTCCTCGTCAATCAGGTGGGGTACGAGGCGGTGGGCCCGAAGCGGGCCATCATTGCTGCGTGGGATCCGCGGAAGGTGCCGCTGTTTTTCGCGGTCATCGACCGTGCAGGGCGCACGGTGCATCGCGGTCGAACGACGCCGGCTGGCGTGGTCGACGATTGGCAGCGCGACCGGTTTCCGGCCGGGCCCGATCACCATTGGATTGCGGACTTCACGGCGGTGAACGTTCCAGGGGAATACACGGTCGAGGCGACGGGACCGGGGTGCAAGGGCACATCGTGGCCATTTCGCATCGAGCAGAATGCGCTCGAGCGTTACACGCTCTCACAAGTCATCCACTATTTCCGCGACTCCCGCTCGGACGGACAGTACGACAAAGCCGACCGGCGGCTCGCCATTCCCGGAACGTCGCGGTTCTGGGACGCACATGGAGGCTGGTACGACGCGGCAGCCGATTGGGGTAAGCACTTCACGCAGCTCTCGAAGCTGTCCTATTTCAACACGCTGTCGATTCCACTCACCGCGTGGGTGTTGTTCGCTGCACACGAAAACCTGCTGCGCCGCAAGGATGCGAACTTCGCCTCCGCGCTGTCGTGGTTGCTCGATGAAGGCTTCTACGGCGCGGACTTTCTCACGCGCATGCACGAATCCGGAAAGTCCTTCTACGGCTCGATCCATCAGCCGGAGGCCGACGATCTGAGCATCGATCCCACGAAGCGCACCATGGATGCGGAGCAGATGAATTTCCGCGAGGGCGGCGGAGTGGCCATTGCGGCGCTGGCCAGGGCAAGCACCTACGGAATCTCGGGCGAATACCAACCCGCGGAGTACCTCGCGGCGGCCGTCGATGCCTTTGCCTTCTTGCAAGCCAACAACGTGGCGCTCACCAACGACGGCAAAGAGAATATCCAAGACGACTACAATGCCCTTTTGGCGGCGACCGAATTGGCAAAAGCGACCGGTGACACGCAATACCTGCGCGCGGCGGATGCCCGGGCGGCCAGTTTGCTGGACCGGCTCGCGTCGTGGAGAAATTACCGCGACTATTGGCGCGCCGATTCCGCGGATCGGCCCTTCTTTCATCCGTCGGACGCTGGATTGCCCGTGGTGAGTCTGCTCGCATACTTCGATATTGCGCCGGCGGAGATGCGGGGAAGTATTGCGGCGGTGGTGCGACGTTCGCTCGAATTCGAGCTCGCCATCACCCGCGAGGTGCCAAACCCGTTCGGCTATGCGCGGCAGCTCATTCAAGGACGCGCCGGCAACCGATACAGCGGATTCTTCATGCCGCACGATGTCTCGCGCCCAGGAGACTTCAATTGGTGGCAGGGCGAGAATGCGCGCATCGCATCCCTCGCGGCCGCGGCCCGGCACGCCGCACGCGTGTTTTCCGACGGCACGGTGGACACGGATGCGGCGTTCGCGCTCCGACTCGGCGACTATGCGCAAAACCAGATCGATTGGATCCTCGGACGCAATCCATTCAATACCTGCATGATGGAAGGCCCCGGCCGGGCCGCGGCGCTCTATTTGGAATACGCGGACGCGGCGGGCTCGTGGCGCTGGCTGCGCTCGGCGGGCGGCATCGTCAACGGCGTGACCGGCAAAAGCGACGACGGGCGCGGACTCCATTGGGACCCAGGACAGGCCAGCACGGGGCCGAATACGGATTGGCGCTGGCTGGAACAATGGCTGCCGCACTCCACCTGGTACCTCTACGCCATCGCGGTCGGCGGCCCCCGCCTCCCGTAAACGCCGCCGCCGTGCCCGCCTGGGCGTCCCTTGACGCTAGAATGCTAGCATCCTAGATTCCTTGCAGATGGCCGACGACGTGAAGCAATTCAACGTGTACCTGCCGACCGAACTCATTCGGGAGGTCAAGCACCATGCCGTTGAAACGGAGCAATCCCTGTCGGCCATCGTCGCGGCCGCGCTGCGTGCCTACTTGGACGAGCCGCGTCGCAAACGGAGGAAACATGGAGACTGAGGGCATCGAAGGTTTGCTCATCGAGACGCACAACTGGGGCAAGACGGTCGCCTTTTGGAAGGCGCTCGGCTACGAGCTCGAGTTCGAGACGGATCATCATTCGGGGCAGCTTCGCCATCCGCGGGGCGGGCCATACATCTTCGTCGCCGAGCGTCCGCAGGGCCATGTGCTGCAAGTACAAATGGCGATTGGCGTGCGCGATGCGGCAAAGTTCTCCCCGCCGAGCGCCGGGGTCGTGGTGAGTCCCTTCGAGCGGCAGCATTGGCCGGTGCTTGAAATGGTGGTCGCCGACCCCGACGGCCGGCACATCAGCGTGCACGCCCCGCTGCCCCCGACGGAGGAGAAGCTCCGTGGTTGCTAAAGTTCCCGATCACACCGCGGTGCGGGTGGCTCTTTGGCGGGCGTTGCACGTTCAGGTCGATGCGGCGCCGCACGTTCTCGAAGACGAGGTGGGCCTGCGGTTGGCGGCACCGGCCGAAGATTGGCGTCAGCGCCCGGACATGGATGCGAACTTCACGCGCGTCTTTCGCGCCTCCATCGTGGCGCGCGCGCGCTTCATCGAAGACCTGGTGGAGGAACGAGCGGGGCTCGGCGTCACGCAGTACGTCCTCCTCGGTGCCGGTCTCGACTCCTTCGCGCAACGCAGGCCGGATATCGCCTCACGCCTTCGCGTCTTCGAGGTCGATCAGCCCGAGACCCAGGCCTGGAAGCGCCAACGCCTCACCGAACTCGGTTTCGGTATTCCGGAGTGGTTGCGGCTCGTGTCCGTCGACTTCGAGGCGGGCGGCTCCTGGTGGAATGCGCTCGCGCAGGCCGGCTTCGATGCACGGCAGCCGGCGGTGGTGGCCTCCACGGGCGTCAGCATGTACCTCACCAAGGACGCCATCACCACGACGTTGCGCCAAGTTGCCGCGCTGGCACCGGGTTCCACCTTGGCCATGACGTACATCCTGCCTGTCGACCTGGTTGACCCCGAAGAGCGGCCCGCGCGCCTCATCTCGGAGAACGGCGCTCGCGCCAACGGTACACCGTTCATCAGCTTTTTCGCGCCGGAGGAAATCGTCGCCCTCGCCCGCGAATGCGGTTTTCGAGACGCCCACCACGTGTCGGCGGCCCATCACATTCAGCGCTATTTCGCGGACAGAGCCGACGGCCTGCGGCCTGCGAGCTCCGAAGAGCTGTTGGTCGCCACCACGTAACGCGCTCAGTCCTCGAACGCAGTGCGGCCATTAGGTCGAGCCGGAGCACGCGCCCTTTGACAGGAGGTGCCTCGGGGGGTGCTTCGCGATCGGGGGTGGCGTTGGCGTCCGGCATGGAAATAGCCATGATAACTGCACTTTCGTTTCCGACGGTAGCTTCACGTTTTGGGCGGAACGAAGTGCGGAATGTCGCTCGTTGAGCCATTCATGCTCGAGAGGGCACGACGCCCCCAAGGCTTCAGAATGGCGCGGGTCCAATCGACGAATGGGCAATGGTTCTCCATCACAATGGCTCCGTCGGATGAAATGGCGATCGGCTGCCTGGCTTCTGGCTTTGTGTTCGATGGCGTGCGGTCGCGCGTCGTGCCGCCCCACTCCGGAGAAGCGAATTGCGGCGGAGGCCATTTCTACGGCGTTGCTGCTGCAGCAAACACCCCACCGCCCCCTGCTGGTTTTACGCGACAGCGACGCGTGGACCGACTCGCCCGAAGGGCTTCCGTCGCTCACGGTTTATGAAGACGGATTGGCCATCACGGCCGAGTTTGTCGGCGATCGCGGCGACGTCGACGCCATGGTTGGCCAGGTCGAACATCCGCTCGAGTGGGTTCGCTGGGTCGAGGAACGCGGATTTGCGAACTACCCACTGTACACGAACGTCGCGGGGAGCACGGACCAGCCGACCGTAACGCTGAGTTGCCGCACCGGAGAGCAGTGGCGCTCCGTTCGAGTCCTAGGAGTGCATCCGGATGGCCACATCCAGGCGAAGGGGGGCGAGCCGCCACCGCATTTTCTAGAGATCCATCAAGCGCTGCATCATCTCCCGTTGCGGGATGTGCACCCGTACGTTCCAACCGAATTCCGCGTTGAGTTTTGGGACGCGGAGATGAGCGGCTCCGGCCCCGACGAGGCATGGCCCACCGACGTCCCTCCGCCACCGAACCTCGTGCCGGACGAGCGATCTCTTGGAAGGCCGCGCCATTACACGGCTACCGGCGAGGCGGGAGCGACACTGCATCGGTTCGTTCACGGCATGCCGAACGGGCGACCGACGGTGCGCACGCCATCAGGCGAACGCGTGGCGATGTGGGTGCACTGGATGATCCCCGAGCAGGAGTCCATCGAGCAGATTGAACACTGACGACGGATGACGTTCCGCCTTCTTCTGCCACCGGAGGGCTCATGAGCGTCCGCCAAATTCCCTGGCCAATCGTTCCGCGGCGATTGTTGCTCCATTCGGGATGATTCGGTTCGCCAATGCGCGGGCGCGCGCTTTCATGTCGGCGCTCGAACATTTGCGCAAGGCCGAGATCATCGTGTTCACGGTCAGGTGCTCACGGCGGGGAGCGTAGACGCCCACCCCCAACGTTTGCACGCGGCGTGCGAAGTAGAATTGGTCATACATGTGCGGCGCGATGATCTGCGGCTGGCCGGCCCTCGCGGCGGCGGTCGTGGTTCCCGCGCCGCCATGGTGCACCACGCCCGCGACACGCACGAACAATCGCTCGTGATTGACGTCGCCAATGGAGATGCAATCGCTGCCAGCGTCGGCCGCCTCGAGGTTTCCCCATCCGCGCGAGAAGATCGCGCGCAAGCCTACGGCTCGCGCAGCCTCGAGCAGCACGCGCCCGGTTCGTTGCGAGCCCCGCATGCTGCCAAAACCGAAATAGACGGGCGGCTCACCGTTCGCGAGAAAGCGCTCGAGGTCGTCCGGGAGTGCGCTCGGATCGGGCAGAAACCAGGCACCGGCCTGCACGATCTGGACACCGGCGCCGGACGCGTCGGGGGCCAGTACGGGATCGGCACATAACCACGGACGCTCGGTGAAGATATGCGGCTTGACGCTGTCGACGGCGGTAAGGCCCAGTTTGGCGCGCTCCTCGTTCAATGTAACGAGGAACGCTTCGTTGAAACTTCGCGCTTCATCCTTCCACAGAAGGCGAAAACGCCGCCGCTCTCGCGAGGGGCTTCGTCGAACTCGACCGATCGCCGGCAACCATTGCGGATGGGGGATCCCCATCTTCAGCGGCGGATATTCCGGTGAGGGAAAGGTCACCGGACAGTAGGCCGCGAAGACATACGGTATCCCGAGCGCCTCGGCCACCGAGCGCGCCGCAATCTGCAGCGCCCCCGCACCGACGACGAGATCGCACCCACGGGCGGCCTCGCCCAACACCTGGAACTGGTGACGAACCGTGGCCACGCCAAGCTGCCGTCTCTGTTCCGGCGTGGGCTTGAACGGCTTCGCAGGATCGCCGCCCGCCCCCCGCAAGCCTTTCTCGAGATCGGGACCTATCGGAAAGCACCGCAGTCCGAAGGACTCCACCCAATGTTCGTCATTCGGAGGCACGCACAAACTCGCGTGATGCCCCAGCGCACGGAGTTCGAGCGCCAACGCGAGAACGGGTTGTACTTCGCCACGGGTGCCGATGCTGGAGAGCAGGACGTTCATGCCGCTGCCAGCTCACAGGAAATCGGGCACGGCGGCAACTATTCCCTATTTTCGCGCCGTCGCGAATCGCGCACTGTCGAGTCTTATTCCATAAACGATATATGCCATTTTGTCCAGCATGGATTGATTCGTGGTTGACCCCGCCGGGCGTGTGCCACGTGGCTTGACGTAGGTGCGCTCCACGCAGCATCTTCTTGTCTGGGCACGGAGGAGACGATCGCTGCATCTACCACATCACCTGGTGGTGACGGCCTGGATCATCAGGTCGACGGCGAAGTCGAACTCCGCATCGTGATCGCACCGAGCGAGAAACGGTGCGCTCTCGGCGAGCGCGGGTAGGCCCGCGTTCTCCAGCATCGTGCGACGGCGCGCGATGCCCTCGAGATCGCTCACGCCAAACGTGGGCCCCGCATGGACCTCGCGCAACAGGGTGCCAATCACGGTCGCCAGCAGCGCCCGCAGGAGATGCACGGACGCTTCGGGCGAATGCCCCGCGCGGAGCAGCACGGACATGACCGCCTCCACCGGCCGAAGCGCCTCCAACGACGCGAGCTGGCGCGTGAGCACCAACGGCGCCGCCTGCCGATGGGCCAGCGTCGCACGCCGGAACGCGCGCGCGATCGCCCGCAGATCGTCGGCCACCGAGCCGGTGGGCTTGGGGATGCGAATGCCCGCCAGAACGTGCTCCGCGACCGCATCGAGCAGTCCATCCTTGCCGTCGACGTGGTGGTAGAGGCTCTTCGGGTCGACCCCCATTTCCCGCGCCACGCTTCGCATGCTCACCGCCTCGATGCCTTCGGCGTCGATCACCGTCAAGGCGGCCTTCAAGATCGCTTCGCGGGAAAGCGGTTCGGCACCTTTCGGCGGTCGGCCTCGGCGGGGCGGCTTGGTCATGGGCGCATGATGCATTGGCGCTTGCAAAAATCCACACTGTGGGTAAATTTGGAAAAACCCACGGTGTGGATTAATTGATGAAAGAACCGTTCGACATCCCCAGCGTCGAGGTGCTCCGCGCCCGCGAAAAGCTCGTCCTCGATCATTTCCACGGCGAGGTTGCACAGCGGTGGGACGAGGTTCTCTCCACCTTCCCTCACCCGCACTACGAACTCATCGCCACGTTGACCGTGCACGACGGCGACGACGATGTGCGCCGCTATTATCGAGATACGCGCACCGCCTTCCCCGATCAGCACCACGAGATCATCGCGTTGCGCCACAGTGCCGACGCGGTCATCGTGGAGTTCTGGCTGATGGGAACCCACCAGGGGCCGCTCGGGGGCATTCCGCCGACGGGGCAACGCTTCCGCGTGAGGATGACGGCGTTCTTCCTCTTCGATGCGAACGAAACGCTGGTCTGCGAGCGCGTCTACTTCGACAGCTTGACGATGCTGAAGCAACTGCTCCGCGGCTCGAGCCTCAAGGATCCGCGCAACTGGCCCAAGCTCGTACGGACACTGCGCGGGCTGGCCGCCATGACCCGAGAACCCGATCCGAGGCTGCTGTAGAAGCATGCGCGTTCATCACCTCAATTGCGGCTCGATGCGAATGCCCGGTGCGCCGCTCGTGTGCCATGTGCTGCTTCTGGAGACGCACCACGGCCTTGCGCTCGTCGACACGGGGTTCGGTTCGGCGGACATTGCCGATCCTGGAGGGCGCATCGGCTCCTATCGCCATGTGACGCGCCCGCGGCTCGATCCCGAGGAGACGGCCATCGCGCAGGTGCGAGGGCGCGGCTTCGATCCCGCCGATGTGCGCGACATCGTGCTGACGCACTTCGATGCCGACCACGTCGGTGGTCTCTCGGACTTCCCATGGGCCCGCGTCCACACCACGGCCGACGAGTGGACCGCCGCCTCCCAGCGAGGGTCGCAGTTGGAACGCGCGCGCTACCGTCCTGCACAATGGACGCATGGTCCGAAGCTCGTGCCGCACGGCGCCGGCGGAGATACCTGGCGCGGTTTCCCCTCGGCCACGTGCCTCACGGAGATCGACGACGGGGTCGTCCTCATTCCGCTGCCCGGGCACACGCGGGGCCACGCCGCCGTGGCCATCGACGCGGGCCACCGTTGGATCTTCCACGCCGGCGACGCCTTCTACGACCAAAGCATCGTCACGGGCATCGGGCGCGAACCCCTCATTTTAACGGTGCAAGAGTGGTTCGTCGCCCACGACTGGGCACGCGTCCGGCGAAACCACGAGCGCCTCGCGGAATTGCATCGAAGCGATCCCGAGGTGATGCTCGTCAGCGCGCACGATCCCTCGCTTCTCGAGCGCGCACGCGCCACCTCGGTACCGCGCAACTCTCCTTTGCCATGTTGAAGCGATAGGGGCGGCTCAGGCGAACGCAACCTCGTGCACGACGTTGCCGAGGTGTACGCTGGCGAAGCATCGAGAGCTGCACATCGGGAGCGATGCAGGGGGAGGCACGTCATGGGAATCTTCGACAAGGCGAAGGAAGCCACGAGTTCGGCCAGCATGAAAGCCGCCGAGGTAAAGAACGACGTGGCCGCGAAGGCCGGTGAGCTCAAAGAGCACGCGTCGGCCAAGGCGACGGCGTTGAAGGATTCGGCGACCCAAAAGGGCATGGAGCTTCTGGAAGGCGCCATGACCAAGGTGAAAGATACGCTGCGCGATTTCAATGCCGCGCTGCCCATCGTTCGCAAAGCAGGTTACACGCTCGAGGGTGTGTCGGTCACCTTGGGTCTGCCACCGCAGGTCCATGCCGACTTCGACGCTGCGCATCCGATGAGCGAGGAGGCCACTCAAGAGCTCCTTGCGGCGAATGCCGAGAACAAATTGGCCGTCGTTCTGGTCAAATGCCTTTCACGGGCGCAGCGTCTGCAAAACAATATTCAATTTGCGGGAATGGCCCCGCGTGGCATGAGCGTCGAATTGGGACTCGTTCCCACCTTGATCATCCGCTTCGGCGCCCCGCTCGTCGTCGAGGTCGCCCCCGTCGTCCGCACCGTCGCCGTCTCGGCGCCCGCCTCTGCAGCCTCGGTGGAATAGGGCGCCATTTCGCGACGTCGAGATCCATCAAGGTCGCAACGAGAAGGCCGGGGCGAGCACCTCGCGGGCGAAGTCGGCGATCGAACGCGGCGCGTGGCCCGTGAGCTCGGCGACGTGCTGGGTCGTGAAGTCGCCCCAGCCTTTGGCGTAGGCCGTGCAGTACTCGGTGAGGACCGTGGCGGTCCATGGGTCGGCGCCGAACTTGCGGGCCGCTTCGCCGGCGGCTTCGGGGGCGATGGGGACGTAGGCAATGTTGAGACCGAGTTCCGCCGTGAAGGCCGCGGCGACGGTGGCGAAGTCGATGGCGACGGGCCCGGTGAGCTCCAGAATTTGGCCATCCCACGCATCGCGTTCCACGGCGGCGACCGCGGCGTCGGCGATGTCGCGCGCGTCGATCATGCCGATCTTTCCGGAGCCGCTGCCGAAGTAGACGTTGCCCTCTTCGCGGATGCTTCGAATCCCCTTGAGGGTGTTCTGCATGAAGCAGTGTCCACGAAGGATGACGTGGGTGAGGCCGCTCGCGCGGAGGTGGGCTTCGGCGCGAGCGTCCTGACGGCAGGAGTCCGTCGGACCGTCGAGGCTCGCCTTCAACGACGATACGCGAACGATCTTGCGGACCCCGGCGGCGCGCGCCGCCTCGATGGCTGCTTTCGCTTGCTCGGCCAACGTGCCGCCGGCGGTGATGAGGACCACCGTGTCCGCACCGGCAAAACCAGCCCGCAGGGACGCGCTATCCTCCAGCGTGCCGCGCCGAAGAACCGCTCCGGCGGCGGCCAGCGATGAGGCCTTGAGTGGGTCACGCACGAATGCGATCACGTCTGCGCGCTTCCGCGCGACGAGCTCGAGCACGATGCGGCTGCCAATGTTTCCCGTAGCACCCGTGACGACGATGTTTTGCATGCACCGATGGGTAGCGCCGCTCAGCAGGGTGCACTAGTACGCTATTTGGAAAGCGATTCATAGCATGGATGCACGAATCAATTTGGACCTCAACGACGTGGCGTTGTTCGTGCGCGTCGTTCAAATGCGCAGCTTCGCCGCCGCCGCGCGCGAACGCGGGGTCCCCGGCTCGACGGTGAGCCGGCGCATCGCGCGACTTGAGTCGGTGCTGGGGATTCGGCTTCTCGAGCGCACGACGCGCAGCCTTCACCTCACCGATGCAGGGCGTGCCTACTTCGCCCATGCCGAACGGGCCGTCGACGACGTTTGGCAAGGAACCGATTTCGTCCGGGAGCTGCGCAAGGAGCCGCGGGGTCGCGTCCGGATCCTCGCGCCCCTCATCCTCGGCGCGGCGGTTTCGAAGGTCATTTACATGTACCTTGCAAAGTATCCCGGCGTCTCGCTCGACCTCGAGCTCGACGATCGGCGGGTCGACCTGCTCGCCGAGGGGTTCGACATTGCGATGGTCACCGGAAAGGTCGACAGCACCGACTTCGTCGCGCGCGAGCTATGGCGCTCGACGCGCAAACTCCTTTACGCGAGCCCGCGTTACCTGGAGGTGCACGGCAAACCGCGACGCACGAAAGACCTCGGGCGGCACGATTGCATCGCAACCCGCGCGCGCGATGGCTTCTCCACGTGGACGCTCGGCCGAGGGCGCCACAAACGAAGGATCACCTTCGCACCGCGCTTGTACGTCAGCGAGTTCTCCGCCGCCCACCGCGCGGCACTGGCCGGGGTCGGCATTGCGATGGTTCCCGAGGTACTTTGTGTCGAAGACGTCCGCGCCAAGCGACTCGTTCGCGTCCTTCCCGGGTACGAGGGGGAGACGGGCGGCGTGTATCTACTTTATCGCGCCCATCGCGCGATGACCGCGGCAGTCCGGACGTGCATCGATCATTTCTTGCTCGAACTACCGGCCACCGATCCGAGCCGCAGGGCATGATGCGCGGAATTCTGAACGGAATTACAACTTGCCAAGCAGGTAATCGAAGGGCGCGCCGATCCCCGGGGCCTTGGGATACCCGTAGCAATTGAGGTTTTCCTTCGCGTACGTCCGGGACGTGGCGTCGGCCCGGGATGCCGTCATGGTGATGAACAAGCCATCGTACCCGTCGCAGGGCGGATTCGGCTGATAGGTGATGGCCGCCAGCATCGACTCCAACCGGGCCACTTCATCGCTGGTGAGCGTCCGTGCGCGGTCGACGTACGCGTCCTGCTGGCATACGTGCCACGTGGCCTCATGCGTGGTGCGATCGTACGTCATCTTCGCATGGGCGCTGTTGCACTTCACATCGAAGCCGACGGCTCCCAGCCACGCGCGCTCCAAGCCCACGCGGGTCACGGCATCGTCCACCGCGACGTTCGTCGACGTCCCTTCCTTCGGCGCGGGAGAAGGCGCCCCGTTGTCGATGTCGACATCGGACGAACCTGAGCACGCGGCGAGAAGGACGCTGGCAACCACGGGGAGCAACCGGGTGAGGACGGGCATGGCGGGCGAGGGAGCATGGATCGTTCCAGGGCGATATTCGGTTCATTTCCCTCGTTTTCGCTGTTTTGACCAGGCGTGGCTGCGCCACCATGTGCCATACCTGGACTTCCATCGCGTTCCGATTCAAGGAAGACGAGCGAACACGCGATGAACAGGCTACTGGTCTACGGAACGTTGCTCTCGGGGCAGCCGAATGCCCGCTGGCTTCGCGGCGCGCGCTTCATCGGGCAGGCGCGTACGGAGCCGGGCTTTCGGCTGCATGATCTGGGAGCGTACCCGGGGCTCGTGGCAGGCGGCAGCACGGCGGTGATCGGCGAGGTGTACGAGGTGGGTGCGCGCACCTTGGCCGTGCTCGATGCCTTCGAGGGCGACGAGTACCATCGCGAACGCATCGTGCTCGACGATGGGCTGTGCGCCGAGACGTACCTCCTTGCGCCCGACGTGGCCGCGGGATTTCCGCTCATCGCGTCGGGCGACTGGCGCGACTGGTGCGCGCACCGGGAGATGGCTCAGCGACCGACGAGCCGTTGAAGGTGCTCGGGGTAGCGCGCGCCTTGCACCGCGATGTCGTCGAGTGCGGTGTGGATGTCGCGCAGATCGCTCGGCGTGAGCTCGACGGCGGCGGCTCCGAGGTTTTCGGTCAGGCGCGACAATTTGGTGGTGCCCGGAATCGGCACGATCCAGGGCTTCTGCGCAAGGAGCCACGCCAATGCGATTTGCGCCGCCGTGGCGTTCATCCGCTGGGCGATCTGGCCCAGTCGATCGACCAGGGCCTGGTTCGCCCGAAGCGCTTCGGGCGTAAAGCGCGGAAGCCCGTTGCGAATGTCGTTGCTGTCGAACGTCGCCGTTTGGTTCAGCGCGCCGGTGAGGAAGCCTCGGCCGAGCGGTGAAAAAGGAACGAAGCCGATCCCCAGTTCTTCGAGCGTGGGAAGCACCTCCGATTCCGGCTCCCGGGTCCATAGCGAGTATTCGCTCTGAAGGGCGGCCACGGGCTGGACCGCGTGTGCGCGGCGGATCGTCTGCGCGCCGGCCTCCGAAAGGCCGAAGTGTTTTACCTTGCCTTGCCGAATCAGGTCCTTCACGGCGCCGGCAACATCCTCGATGGGCACCTGCGGATCGACCCGGTGTTGGTAGAAGAGGTCGATGGCGTCCACCTTGAGCCTGCGGAGCGAGGCCTCGGCGACCTCTCGAATGTGCTCGGGACGGCTGTCCAGGCCCGTCCAGCGAGCCCCCCCGTCGGGTGCGGGTGCGAATCCGAACTTGGTGGCAACGGTCACCCGGCCTCGGAACGGCGCGAGCGCTTCGCCCACGAGCTCTTCGTTGGTGAACGGGCCGTAGACTTCGGCCGTGTCGAAGAACGTCACCCCGCGCTCCACGGCCGCGCGAAGGAGGGAGATCATTTCTTGTTTGTCGGCCGGCGGGCCCAAGCCAAAGCTCATTCCCATGCAACCGAGCCCGATGGCGGAAACCTCGAGGCCGTTATTTCCCAGTGTTCGCTTTTGCATATCGTTCTCCCTGAGTGCAGTGAGCAAGAAGATAGGCTCCCGCACGCCTTGCAGAAGGTGCATGAACTGCAAGGGGCGTTTAGAAAAACTTCACGATGCCGCTTCGCGGGCGACGTCGACGAAGGCGCGCAACGATGGGGAAATTTGCGCTCGGCTCGGGTAGTAGAGGAACAACCCGGGCACCTTCGGGGCATACGGTTCGAGGACGATGCGCAGGCGTCCGTGGGCCAGCTCCTCGGTGATGTGGGGTTCGAGCGTGTAGAGCAAGCCCACCCCGCTGACGGCAAGGGAACGCACGAGCACTTGGTTGTTCGTCGTGACGGGCCCGCGGACGGGCAGGCGCCAAGTCTTCTTTCCGCGCTCGAGTTCCCACGCCCATGGCTCCCCCGTTCTTCTCCACCGCATGCAGATGCACTCGTGTTGCAACAGGTCCTTCGGCTTCTGCGGAATGCCGCGCCGCTTGATGTACGACGGGGCGGCCGCAACGACGATGCGGCACGGACCCGAGAGCCGCACGTGGATCATATCACGGTCGATGGACTCCACGAGGCGGATGCCGGCATCGAAGCCATCCGCAACGATGTTGACGAGGCGATCGTCGACGCACACGTCGACCTCGACCTTCGGGTGCCGCTCCACGAAACGCGGAAGCAGGCGCGCGAGAACGAGCGTCACCGCGGACGTCGGCACCGAGAGGCGGACCCGACCCGTGACCTCACCGGGGCGCGAGGATACCGTCTTGAGCGAGTCCAGCGCCTGCTCCACCGCCGGACCTGCGTTCTCCAGCAAACGCTGCCCCGCGTCGGTGAGCGCGACGTTTCGCGAGGTCCGAGTGAGGAGGGCGACTCCGACGCGGACCTCGAGTTGCCGGACGGATTGGCTGAGGGCGGACGTCGACACGCCGAGCTCTCGGGCGGCCGCGGCAAAGCTGCGCCTGCGCGCCACGGCGAGAAAGGAGTTCAGGGCATTGAGGGGCGTGAAGGCCATGTTTAGCGCGCTCGGGTGCGGGGGCGGCGGGTTTGGGTCGGGGCATCGACCGCGGCGACGACGGCGTCGCGGATCCAACGTTGGCCGGTGTGTCCATGATTGCGCTCGTGCCACACTAGGCCCACGGCGAACCCTTCGGCCGGAGGAAACTCGACGAGCTTTAGCTTGTCCGTGCGATCGCGTACGAGCCGCTCCGGCACCAGGGCCACGAAGTCCGATTGGGAGATGAGCTCTGGAACGACGAGGAAGGATGCGGCGGAGAGGACCACGTGGCGGCGCCGCCCCAAGGACGTCAACATGTCGTCGACGGGCGTGACGAAATCGCCGCCGCGGACGGACACGATCACGTGCTCCAACTGGACGAATTCGTCGAGCGTGATGGCCTGGCGCAGCCGAGGATGATTCCGGCGGCCGATGAGGACGTACCGCTCGTCGAACAGGTGGCGGGTGCGAAGGTTGGGCGGGGCGACTTGGGGCGTCATGAGCGCCAGATCGACGTCCCCCCGTGCCATTTGCGCTTCCAGCTGGCCCAAGTCCAAGTGGCGCACGGCCACACGCACCCCCGGAGCCTTTCGTCGAAGGTCGATGACCAGGGGCATCACCACGGCGGCCTGCAGGTAGTCCGTGCACGCAATGGTGACCGTCAACTTGGCCTTGGCCGGGTGGAAGGTCCGTTCCGTGGCGACGACGCCGCGCACCTGATCGAGCGCATGGCGCAGGGGGGCCAGCAGTTCGAGCCCTTTGGCGGTAGGGGTCATTCCGCGATGGGCGGGAAGGAGCAACGGGTCGTCGAAAACGTCCCTCAGGCGACTCAATTGAGCACTGACCGCGGGTTGACTGAGATGGAGGCGGGCGGCCGCCTTCGTCACATTTTGCTCCACGAGCAACGCCTCGAGGGTGACGAGCAGGTTCAGATCGAGTTGCTTGGTATCCACCGGGTGGATAGTAGCCAAGAAGTTCTTCTGTTTCACATATAGCTGGCGCGGCCCCAGACTTTCCTCGAGTCAGACAGGGCGATGTTCTCTTGGAGGATGGACAAGACCGTGAAAAAGAATGTGCTGATCGTTCATGCGCACCCCGAACCCACCTCGTTGACCCGCCAGCTCGTCGAAACGACGAAGCAGACGCTGGAGGCGCAAGGGCACGGGGTCATGTCGTCGGATTTGTATGGCATGCACTGGAAGGCGGTATTCGATGAACGCGACTTTCCGGCGCGCGTGGATCCGGGGCGGCTATCGTTCATCGAGGAGTCGGGGCATGCCTATTCCACCGGGCAGCAGACGGCGGATGTGGCATCCGAGCAGGAGAAGCTGCTCGCGGCGGATGCGTTGATCTTGCAGTTTCCGCTTTGGTGGTTCGGTATGCCCGCCATCCTCAAGGGCTGGGTGGACCGGGTGTTCGCGTATGGGTTGGCCTATGGCTACAAAGGCGAAGGCAATCGGTATCGGTATGGCGACGGTGGCTTGAAGGGCAAGAGGGCTCTGTTGTCGGTCATGGTCGGGGGACCCGAAAAGGACTATGCGCCGCGCGGTATCAATGGGCCGCTCGAGGAGCTGCTGTTTCCCATCACGCACGGGACGCTGTTCTTTCCCGGGATGGAGGTGCTGCCGACGCATGCCGTTTACGGGAGCGCGCGGATGACGGCGGCGGGTGTGGAGGAGGCGAAGGCGGGTTGGCAAGCTCGTCTCGAGGGGCTGTTCGCGGACGCGCCCATTCCCTTCCGGCGGCAGAACGGCGGGGACTATCCCGACGGGCATGGGCTCGCAGCCCATGTAGCCCGGGGGCAGACGGGGCTGAGGGCTCATGTGGGGGAAACGGCCGCGGGAGAGATTCTCGCTTTGAACGCGCCGCGCGACCTGTGAAACGATGGGCCGAGGGCGGTGGCCCGAACGACGATGATCGAGCTGAATGCGTTTTACTATTTCGTGCAGGTGGTGGATCGAAAGGGGTATTCGGCGACGGCACGGGCGCTGGGGGTGCCGAAGTCGAGCCTGAGTCGGGCCATCGGCGAACTCGAGGCGGCGTTGGGGGTGCGGCTGATCCAGCGGACTTCGCGGAGTTTCGAGGTGACCGATGTGGGGCGGGAGATTTACCTGCGTGCCCAGTCGATGCTGGCGGAGGTAGAGGCGGCCGAGCTCATTGCCAAGCAGCGGATTTCCGAGCCGGCGGGGACGATTCGGTTTTCGTGCGCGACGGCACTCGCCGAGTTCGTGATGGCGGAGCGGTTGCCGCGGTTCATGGCGGCGTTTCCGCGGATCGATATGGTGGTGCATGCGTCGGATCGGCGGGTGGACCTGGTGCAGGGGCGATTCGATGTGGCGGTGCGCGCGCATATCGATCCATTGCCGGACTCGAGCCTGGTGCAGCGGCCATTGGCAACGGTGCATTGGGCACTGTTCGCGAGTCCGGCGTATTTGGAGCGGGCAGGTACACCGACGAACCCCGACGAGCTACGGGGTCATGCGCGGCTTGCGCACGGACGCGTCGCGCCCGATCGCGAGGTGGTTTGGACGCTGGAGCATCCGTCGTTGGGCGAAGCGCGCCAGGTCTTTCTGCCGCGCTTGCACTCGGACAGCGTGGCCACGTTGAAGCGGTCAGCTGAAGCGGGAATGGGCGTCGTTGCTCTCCCGGGTTACTTTTGTCGGGCTGAGCTGGCGCGCCGAACCTTGCTCCGAGTCCTCCCCGAGTGGACCGCGGGCACTGCCACATTGACCCTACTCATGCCACCCCGCCGCAGCGATCTCGCCTTCGTCCGTGCGTTCGCCGATTTCCTCATTGCAGAGCTCCCCGCCGCCGTAGCGCTCTAAATTGGCTCTGAGGCAAGCAACCCAGGAACGGATTCGGCATTTGGGAGGGGGACGGCTCGCGGCTCAGTGGGTCGATATGTGCCGATTCTCGATGTGCCAGGTGGTGTGGGTGCAGGCGCGGGCCAGGTCCTGGTCGTGGGTCACGAGCACCAGCGTGCCTGGGTAGGCGGCCAGCGCTTTCTCGAGTCGCTCGATGGACGGCAGATCGAGGTGGTTCGTCGGCTCGTCGAGCAGAGCGCCCCATGCATGGCGACCGAGCCCCCATGCGATGGCAACCTTGCGCGCTTCGCCCGGAGACGGCGCACGCGACGCGAGAAGCCGCTCGGGATCCACGCCAAGCGCCGCCACCAACGAAAGGACCCGCCCGCGTTCAGCCGGCTCGAGCCGCATCGTCTCCGCGAGAAGCGCACTCCCCTGCCCCTCGTCGAGATCCTGCGGCAGATAGAAAAGCCGCTCGCGCGGCACGGTGCTCGACGCCAGCAACGCACGCAACAGCGTGCTCTTGCCCGCCCCGTTGTCGCCGCGAATCGCAATGCGATCCTCGCGGCGGACCACCACCGAAACGTCGCGCAGGAGCTCCCGCACCCCCGCATGCAACGTCACGCCGCCCGTGATCGCGGCAAGCTGCGGAGAGTGCGCACGCTCATACCCCATGAAGATCGACCGCCCCATGGACTTCATGCGCTCGACCTCCGGCACCGCGTCGGCAGCCTTCTCCGCGGCCCGCCGCGCGACCTCCCCCCTCCGCCCGAGCCGATCCTCCGCCCAGCCGATCCGGATCTTGCGCCCGAAACTCCGCGCGTCGTGGTCATTCTTGTCACGGCTCTTCGCACGCATCGAGCGGCTTCGGTCCGCCGCCTCGTGCTCGCGACGCACGTCGACCAGATGCCTCTTGGCGGCACGCGCCAGCTCGCGAGCCTCATCATGCTCGCCCATCGCACGGCGCTCCTCGAGCTCCCATTGTGCTTTGGCGGCCGTGAAATTCCCGGGATACGCGCGCAGCGTCCGCCGATCCAGACGCAACGTCACCGACGTGAGCGTCTCGAGCAGCGCGCGATCGTGCGACACCACCACCCCGAGCCCGCGAAAGGCGCGCAGCGCCTCCACGAGCAGCGTGCGCGCCGATGCATCGATATGATTCGTTGGCTCATCGAGGAGCAGCACGTCGGGGTCCTCGCGAAGAGCCGCCCCAATTTGCCAGCGCTTCCGCTCGCCCGGCGACAGCATGGCCCAACGCGCGAGCCCTGCCCCGTCGAGCGCAAGGCGAGCGCGCAGGCGCCGTGCATGGGCACCATCGTCGCCGGCGAAGTGGAGCACATCGTCGCCGGCCACATCGACCCGCTGCGGACAGAGCACGATACGCGCGCGCTCCGGCGCCCATCGCAACGAGCCTCCCTCCGGCTCGAGCTCACCGAGAATCAGCCTGAGAAACGTCGTCTTCCCGGCACCGTTCGCACCGACCAGCCCATGCCACGCTGGGCCGAGCGTTAGCGTCACATCGGTCAAAATAGGTGTCGCAAACGCGAACGACGCGTGCGCCACCGCGAGAGAAATTTGCTCGCGAGCCATGAGATCCTCCTGATCCGGCCCCGCCACACTCACGCGGGCGGGGAAAAACCGGCGCCGCATGCAGGCCACGAAAGGCCTCGCAGGGGCGCAAACACGGGGTGTGGAATCAGGAGGAGTGGGCCATGTCGGCAGCCGCTGACGGCCGCGGTCCTATCATTAGCATGCAGCACGCGCATAGGCGAGCCAAAGCGCGCTTCAGCGCGTCAACTGGAACGTCCTGCGCGAATCGTGTCACCCACACGGGGACACGGGAGCTCCCTTTCAAAGGCGCGAAAATACCAACGTCGCGTTCGTCCCGCCGAAGCCGAAACCGTTCGACATGGCATGCCGTACGACGCCTGCGCGGGCAACGTTGGGCACGATGTCGAGGGGGCATTCGGGATCCTGCTCTTCGACATTGATGGTCGGCGGCATCACGCCTTCGCGGATCGCAAGCACCGTGAAGATCGCTTCGACGGCGCCCGCGGCGCCCAAGAGATGCCCCGTCATGCTCTTCGTGGCACTGACGGCAAGCTTTCCATCGCGGGCATGCGCGCCGAACACGTGAAGAATGCCGTCGCTCTCGGCCTTGTCGCCCACAGAGGTGGAGGTAGCGTGCGCATTGAGATGATCGATCGCATCCGGTGAGAGGCCGGCGTCGTCGAGGGCCATACGCATGGCGCGCTGGCAGCCCTCGCCTTCCGGGGCAGGGCCAGTGATGTGAAACGCGTCGCTGGACGCCCCATACCCGGAGAGCTCGGCGTAAATGCGGGCGCCGCGCCGACGTGCACGCGTGAGCGATTCGAGCACCACGACACCGCCGCCTTCACCGCAGACGAACCCATCGCGTGCGCAATCGAACGGGCGGCTCGCGCGCTCGGGTGCGTCGTTGCGCCGTGAGAGCGCGTGCATGGCTTGAAAACCACCAATGCCGATGGGCGTAATGGTGGATTCCGCCCCGCCGGCAACCATCACGTCGGCGGATCCGCGGCGGATCCATTCGGCGGCCTCTCCGATGGCGTGCGCCCCGGTTGCGCAGGCGCTCGTGGTGGCAAAGCTTGGCCCGCGCAAGCCATGTGCAATGGAAACTTGTCCGGCGGCGAGATTGGCAATGATGCGCGGTATCGTATACGGACTAAGCTTCGACGGCCCTTTCTCGAAGAGGGTCTTCGCAGCGGTTTCGAGCGAGGCGAGCCCGCCCAGGCCGACTCCGATGAAGCAGCCAGCGCGCTCTTCTTCGTGGGCGGCGAGCGACAGGGATGCGTCCTCGATGGCCATCGCCGCAGCGGCCAGGGCAAACTCGGTAAAGCGGTCCAGTTCTTTGAGCTTCTTTCGCGCGATGAACGGCGTCGGATCCCAGGCCTTCACCTCGCACGCGAAGCGAATCCCGAAGGACGATGCGTCGAAAAGCGCGATGGGCGCCGCGCCACTGCACCCGGCAACGAGGGACGACCACGTCGACGCCACGTCGTGTCCGAGTGGCGTGACAGCCCCCATCCCCGTCACGACGACACGCTCGCGTGAAGAATTTCCCATGATGGTTTCCTATGGCTCCAGGTCCGAGGCGGGCGCTGAAGTCGCCCCCGGCGCATGGGCCAGCCGAAGTGGCGCGCGGAGGGACGTCCGGAGTTGCTTGCTCGCGCCCGGCCCTGCGCGAAGGCCCACGGTTCCGGCACGAATGGGCTTCGATGTCGCCCGATCGACCAGCACGGGCTCGAGACGGGCTCCGGTTCTCGGCTCGACCGGCACGATGAGTGCACCGTCCGGCGCGAGCCAACGATTGCCCCATTCGCCGAGCAAGAGAAGCACGGGCAAAAGCTCCGCCCCTTTCTCGGTAAGTTCGTATTCGTCGCGCGGAGGCCGGCTTTGATAGCTTCGCCGTTGCAAGATCCCGCGATCGCAAAGGCCCCCGAGACGCCGCGTCAGCGTGCTCGGTGGGATTCCGAGTCGTTCCTCGAACTCGGCAAAGCAACGCGCTCCTTTGAAGGCCTCACGCAAAACGAGCAGGCACCACCCTTCACCGATCTCATCGACGGCCCGAGCGATTGGGCATTCCATCTCCGCAAAGGACATCCGCTGCATATGCGGTTGAGTATCATTTAGACTATCATCATGCAAGTAACATCTTGCGCGCGACGACGAAGGGCCACGTTTCCATTCTGCGAATCGATCGAAGCGGCCGATGGCTTGCCTCGAGCCGCCACCTCCGCGTTCCTCGTCGGTGCGGGACTTGGGAGAGTGGCGGGGGACCGCGAAGGGGTTGTGCCGTTGGGGTGTACAGCGCGCTACCTCGATGTGCAGGAGAGCGAGCACCGTGAGAGGGACGTCGGCAACCTGGCCGAGTGGTTGCGCCCTTTCGACCAAGGCAGGACGAAATTTGGCTCGCCAACGGGATGGCGCGCATCCGCGGGGCGTGGCGCCGCACTGGCCGCGCGCGACGCGGCGTGGCTGACTTACCTGGGTTGATGTTTCCATCCGTGGTTTGGACGGCGACTTGGTGAAACGGGGGCTCGAGCCCGCACGTCTTCGGACAGCAAGCTCAATGCCCGCGATGCTTCTCTTTGCGCCGAGCGACGCGGAGTTCCCAGCGGCGCTCGGCCTCCCGGAGGCGCGCTTCGCGCGAGAGCACTTCGCGCTCGACCGCATTCGCCTCGAAGGCGGCCTTCAACGCGTCCTGGGCGCGCGTCGAGATCCCGCGCTCGGCGCTGGCGCGGGCAGCCTCACGCTGGGCTCTCTTCGGATTCCTGGGTTGCTTGTTGGCCACCTCGGACGGGCCGGCACCGTGTCCAAACTGCATCCGCCGGTAGCCATAAAGCGCCCATTCGCGCAGTTCGGCACCCGTCGGCTCGGCGCCGAAGACCACGCGAGCCACGGCCAGCCCTCCGTCATCCTCGCTCTCGGCAACGCCAACCCAGAACGGCGCTTCGTAAAATACGGTGAAACTCCCGCGCATCGCGACCTCCGGAGTCCGCGCAGCGCGCACGCATGCCTTGCGGACAATCCAATCGCGGGTTCCTCGAGAAAACCGAGGATACCGAAGCCCACCGCGGGCTAGCCGGCCTCACCGTTACCGGCTTGTCGTTTTCCGATCGACGAACCGCGGCTGAATCTGACACGCGACCTCCAGACCGTCAACCCAGGAGCAGACGGCGCCCCATTTGACATTTTATACAATATTATACAATATGAACAAATGCAGTCCAGCGCGCCGCCAAAGCACCGCTCCCTACGAATGCTCGACGCAGAGCAAGTCCGAGCGTTGCTTTCACACGAGGACGCACTGCAGGCGGTGCGCGAGGCCTTCGTCCTGCACGGTCGCAAAGAGGGGCGCGTTTTTCCGGTGGTACGCGAGGCGCTCGCCACGGGCGGGGTCTTCGGAATCAAGTCAGGAGACGTCCCCGCGCAGGGACTGCTCGGATTCAAGGCCGCTGGCTTTTGGCCGAGCAATCGCGCACGCGAAGGAGAACCGCACCAGGCCACCATCGTGCTGATCGATCCGGCTACCGGCCGGCCTCTCTGCATCATCGACGGCAACGCCATCACCACGATGCGCACGGGAGCGGCCGGAGCCCTCGCCCTTCAGGAACTCGCGCCACGTGAAAGTACGCGGCTCTGCGTCTTCGGCACGGGAACGCAGGCGCGCATTCAAGTGGATTTCGCCCTGCGCTCGTGCCCTTCGCTGCAGCGCATTCGGTACGTGCGCGCGGACGCGGAGCGCGACGGAGCCTTCGAGACGCATTTTTCGGGGCGCTGCGACATCGCGATGGCTGGCGACGGTAGTGCGGCCGTTGCAGATAGCGACATTGTGATCACCGCAACTCCGGGACGAGGCCCCCTGTTCGAGACCGCGGCCATACGCCCGGGCACGCATTTCAACTGCGTCGGAGCCGACACGAAGGGCAAGCGCGAGCTCCCCGAGGGCACCCTGCAGCGCGTTCGTCTATCCGTGGACGATCGTGTGCAGGCGCAGCAGATCGGTGAGACGCAGTGGGCGAGCAGCACTCCGTGCATGGAATTCGGCGATCTGCTCACCAGAAAGGACGCGTTTCGCCGCAAGCCCGAGGACATCACGTTGTTCGACATGACGGGGCTCGCCTTGCAGGATCTCACCGTGGCGCGCGCCGTGTACGAGCACGCCACGGCAACGAACACGGGCACCGTCATCGCGTGGCCCTGGTGAATTGGACATACCCATGACGAAATTCGATGCGCATCTCACCGAGCTCGATACGCCCGCGGCCATCGTCGATGTCCAACGCATGCAACGGAACATCGAACGGATGCAGCGTTGCACGGATGGTTTCGGCGTTCGCTTCCGACCGCATGTCAAGACAACCAAGTGCACCCCCATCGTACGCGCGCAACTTGCTGCGGGGGGGCGCGGCATCACCGTATCCACGCTCAAAGAGGCCACGCAGTTTCACGCGGATGGCATCGGGGACATTCTGTATGCCGTCGGCATCGTTCCCAGCAAGCTGCCGCAGGTCCTGGCGTTGCGCCGGCGCGGGTGCGATTTGAAGATCATTGCCGATAGCGTCGCTTCGGCATCGGCGATTGCCGAATTTGGACGGGCCCAGCGCGAAGTGTTCGAGGTGTGGATCGAGGTCGATACCGACGGACATCGCTCGGGCGTCGAGCCAGACGGAGCTGCTCTACTCGAGGTCGCACGCACCCTGCATGGCAACAGCACGCGGCTGGGTGGGGTGATGGCGCACGCGGGATCGAGTTACGATCTCGACACGCCCGAGGAGCTTGCTGCCATGGCCGAACAGGAACGCGCCGGGTGCGTACTGGCAGCCGAGCGCCTGCGCGCGAACGGGCTTCCGTGTCCGGTCGTGAGCGTCGGTTCGACCCCAACGGCACTGTCGGCCGTGGGCCTCGACCGAGTGACGGAGGTGCGCGCCGGCGTCTACGTTTTCTTCGATTTGGTGATGCACAACGTCGGTGTCTGCACGATGAACGATATTGCGATGAGTGTGCTGACCACGGTAATTGGGCACCAGATCGACAAGGGATGGGCCATCGTCGATGCAGGCTGGATGGCCATGAGCCGCGACCGAGGTACCGAGAAGCAAAGGCGCGACTTCGGATACGGGCAAGTCTGCAGCTTGGACGGAACGGTGCAAGAGGGGTATGCCGTGCGCGGCGCGAATCAGGAGCATGGGATCGTGTGGCGCGAAGGGGAGCGTGACTCGGATATTGCTGCGCGGTTTCCACTGGGCTCCCGCCTTCGCATTCTGCCGAATCACGCCTGTGCAACGGGCGCGCAATTCCCTGAGTACCATGCGTTGGACGAGCGCGGACTCACGCGGTGGAGTCGCCTGCACGGCTGGTGAGCACATGAAAAAAAAGGGGAACAAGCCGCTGTTGGACATGCTGCAGAACATCGCCGAGGGGCTGGGCGAGACGCTTTCGCCCTTCTGCGAGGTCGTGGTTCACGATTTGCGAAATCCGAAAAATGCCATTCATGGCATCTACAACAATCTGAGCGGGCGCCACATCGGAGACCCAGCCACGGAGCTAGGTTTGGCGCGCATTCGAGATCCGGAGTTTCCACCACGCCTTTCGAACTACGCGAACACGTTCCCCGATGGTCGAAAGGTAAAAAGCACATCGATCGGAATCAAGGACGAGAACGGAGAGTACGTCGCCGCCCTCTGCCTCAATGTCGATTTGACGCTCTTTCAAAGCTTCCAGGGAGCCATCTCGCAGTTCACACGAATCGAAGACGGCCGTGTGCATGAAGACCTGGAGCGAACGCCGGCAGAGCGCATCCACGCGCGAATCGACGAATTTGCGGCGTCGAGAGCCACCACCGCTCGCTCGCTGAACGCAGCGGACCGAAAGCAATTGGTCCAAGAGCTGAAGAAGGAAGGCCTCCTGGAGATTCGGCGCGGCGCCAACATCGCCGCCACGCACATGGGCGTATCCCGCGCTACGGTTTATGGGGACGCAAAGTGACTCGGCACGCAACCCAGGTCGTGCTGTTCGATCTGCTCACGGCGCTACTCGACTCGTGGACCGCGTGGTGTCACGCCGCCCACGGCGAAACCGCAGGCCGCCAATGGCGCTCGCGTTACCTCGAACTTACCTACGGCTGCGGCCCCTACCGCCCCTATGAGGATCTGGTCCGGCAGGCGGCGGTTGACGTTGGCCTCAACCCAGGAGCCGCCGATCGGCTCGAATTGGGCTGGTCGGCACTCCAACCGTGGAGCGGGGCGGCGGATGCCGTTCGAGCAATCGCGGCAAGGCATCGCGTTGGCATTGTCACAAATTGCTCGGCGCGACTGGGACGAGTCGCCGCACAACGCATTCCAGTGAACTGGCACGTCATCATGACAGCCGAGGAAGCGGGGTACTACAAACCGCACCCTCGACCGTACAAGCTCGCTCTGGAAAAGCTCGGTGCACATCCGACGAGTGCGCTCTTCGTCGCAGGTTCCGGCTACGACCTATTCGGGACGGCGGCTGTGGGCCTCCCAACATTTTGGCACAATCGGGTCGGCCTCTCGCTGCCCCACGGCGCCCCCGTTCCGGACATCGAGGCATGCAATCTTGAAAAGCTCACGGCGTGGGTCGATGCACATTGCTCGCCCCACTCGGCTCCCGCTTGATAGCGATATGCGGAGGCTACTCCTCCCGGTGGTTGGCGGCATCTCAATGTGCAGACTCAGTGGCCCCCTACACTATTGACTAGGGCCATCTCGGGCGCCGATTCCATTACGAAGTGCGAACGAAACCGTAGCATCCAATAGGTACCTATCGGAAATTCAACCCCACGCTCGCCACGTTGGAAGTGCAATCGCGCGTCACGGTACGCTATCCGAAATGATCGCAATGCCATGAGTTCACGCATGCGGCGCTCGCGATCGCGGCACGCGACAGAGGGTCTTAGATTGCGGCGGGGCTCGACCGTGGTCGGAGAGTCCGTCGGAGACATCTTCAAGACGTTTTTACGCCCCAGCACACCAGAACCACGCATCGACCGCCTTCTTCTTGCTCGTTCCTCCTCTGCCCGCACCGCTTTGGCGATCTTGTCTCGCCATACATCTTCACTTAGGCCTTCGTAGCCCGGCAATCTTGCGGGTCTGAGTGTGACCTGCTCGGGCATCGTCCCGTCCGCGCGAAAGAAGATACGCGGCCGTTTCACAGTCTTCGTTCGGCTCCCAAGGTGGAGACGATGCGACGACGCGCCTGGCCAGTCGGCGACGCGATCCACCAAATCGTCCAACACTGGATTTGCAAGCACATAGACGAGCTTCTCGAAAGCATCCTCAGGAGTAAGCAAGTGAACGACGTTGGGCTGCTCGGTCGCCCAAAGGTTTTCCCATCGACCGCGGTGAGTGTTCATCACTTTGGCAGTCATTTTGTGAAAGTGGGCAAGGAACTCCGGCAGATTCGCTCGATTGTCGGTTGCAATCAAATGTTGGTGGTTGCTCATCGCCGTCCAGCCATGAACGGTGATGCCAAAGCGTTCGGCCGCTTCGCCCAGACAGTACTCGTACACCTCCTCGACGGTCCGATCGGGACGCAGCAAATACTGCCGCTGCGTACAGCGGCGAGTGAGCAAAAAGGTCCGCCCAGCTATTACTTGTCGCGCAAGTGTCACGAACGCTTGCTGGAGCATGTTCGATACCAGTCAGCGATCGCGTCATTTACCGGCATTTCTTCGCCACGCCACCTGTCCCGGACAGTCGGCTAGGTGACCCGGCCACCCACCTTTCTTCAAGGCGCGGTCGCCGGCTTCTCGCCCATGCCCACCGGTACGGCGATATCAACTCCGGAACAGCTGCACACTCGCGCCGGGCGTATCAACCCCGGTGCGGCTTGAACGGCCTGTCGCGCTACGGAGCGAAGTTGACCGAATACACTACGCTGATGTCGCCACCCACGGGCCGGGGGAAGACCAACGAGAACATCGTGCGCGTTATGCATGGGACGATCACTGGACGCACGTCGGATTCGACGTGGCCAGTCGTGACCTTACCATCCGGACCGATGGTGAAGTGCATTTCGACACGCATGGGCGGCTGGTCGTCCATATCCTCATAGCACTGTCGCAACTCCGGAAATTTTGCACGCACCGTCTGCTGAATGGTCGCCTGTGACAACCCCTGGCTCGCCAGCGCCTTTCGTGCGGCCCACGCCGTATGGGCAATCGATAGGCAACTCAGGAAACCTACGCTGAGAAGAAACGCCCGTCGTCGAGACATGAGCGTGCTGAACGCACGGCCCATGCCGCCCCCCCCGACAGGCTTCGGCCCGTCGGCACCAATGCCGAGACTCCAGCGAAATTCCTCGATCTCGAACAGCAACCCAGGAGAGGTCTCACGGAAGTACGCCTTCCGACGCGGCAGTCGCCGTTCCCATGGAGGTAGAACGCTGCGTCCAGCTCAACGGCGTGTAATCCATTCGGGGGATTGCAACCCCGTCCCGCGTGACGAGATTCGATGTACGAGGAGTGCGCGCACCTCCCGGGTTGCGACATGCAACGTCGCCCGTTGCATGGTTGCAACAGCGAGCCTATCGCCTGCGCGGCATTTCCGCATTGCGCGGGGCGGTATGCAACTTGTTCTTCCTATGACGAAGAAGGTAGGTCGACCATGGGCAACACGACGTCGAAGATATGTCACGACAGGGTACTGCCGCAGGAGCTCGCGAGGCCTCAGCGCACGCTGGCTGTCCGCAGCGGCTCGCTGAGGGCCGTCCTGGAATTTCGCAAGCTGTGGGTCAACGGGTCGACTCTCCGGGTGCGTTTCCTGGACGGAACGGAAAGCCAGCGGGCGATTGCCCGTGAGCAAGCGCAATGGTGGACCCGCCACGCGAATCTCAAGTTCGTCTTCGGCAACGCTCCAGATGCCGAAATTCGCATTTCCTTCGATCCGAGCGACGGCGCGTGGTCCTGGGTTGGTACGGACTGCAAGAAAATCCCGCAGAACGAAGCGACGATGAACCTCGGGTTTCTCGATGGGGGCACCGCAGCTCATGAATTTGGGCACGCCATCGGTCTGGGCCACGAGCATCAGAACCCGGCCGGCGGAATCGAGTGGAACGAAGACGTAGTCATCCGCGAACTCGGCGGCCCGCCGAACAACTGGACCCCGGAACAGGTGCACTTCAACGTACTCCAAAAGTATGCCACCGACCAAATCCGGGGGACCCATTTCGATCCCGACTCCATCATGCTCTATTTCTTCCCCGCCAGCTGGACCAAGAATGGCGTGGGCACCAAAGCCAACGAGACACTATCCGCTTTGGACAAGTCGTTCATCGCAAGTGCAGCGGCATACCCGACCACCTCGACACAACCCACGGAACTCCAGGTCAACGGCCCCGCCAAATCGGCCTCCATCGGTGCGCCGGGCGAGGAGGACCTCTATCAATTCACCGCTAAGAAGAAGGGGCGTTACATCATCGAGACGGCAGGCCCGACCGATTTGGTGATGAAGCTCTTCGGCCCCGATAGCCAAACGGCCCTCATCACCGAAGACGATGATAGCGGCGTCGGTTTCAACGCCCGGATCATCACGACCCTGGCGCGAGGCCGATACTTCGTTCAGGTTCGTCACTTCAACGAAGTCGGTGGTACGGGCGCGTACTCGGTCAAGGTAGCCCATTCGTAGTTCGCGACGATGCGCGTGAGCCGTGCTCCAGAAATCGACCGAGCTCCCGCACGAACTTGGCCGGTTCTTCGAAAAGCGGGAGGTGCCCGGACCGCTCGAAGCGCACGACCCGAACATTTGGCGCACTCTCGGCAATGGCCATTTGCCCCGGATATGGGTACGGAGTCGATTTCATGCCAATCATGAGCGTGACGGGCATGGCGAGGTTCCTCAACGAGGACCGGTAGTCGTGGCCACCGGCGAGATACGCTGCGATGTACGTGCGCGCATCGCGCAGTGAAAGAGGAAACCGGCCGGCGAGAAAGGTAGGGAGCAAGAAGAATCGTCGGAGGGGCGCCTCGAGGCGGGGCGTCCCGAATGTCCATGCTGCGATCCGGGCCAAGGACTCCGCGGCGCGGGCGCGCTCGGAGGGCGGCAGGTCGGTGAGCTCGCGCGCCTCCGGGTACTGCCCGAGGAGGCCCGCAAAGACTCGAAATTCGTCGAAACACGTGTCTTGGCGCTCGCCGAAGAGGCCATATCGCCAACCCAGGCGATTTCCGACGCACGGCGATTGCTCCACATGGAGGTAAGCGCGGACGCCATCAAGCCCTGCACGGTGGTTCATGTGCAGGGCGGTTGTGCCGCCGAGCGAGATGCCCCCCAGCAAAAAATCGCGCAAGCCGAGGTGCGCGATGACGTCGCGCACGTCCATGGCATGGCTCTCGAACACGTCGTCCCGCTCGATGGCCAAGTGCGACGAGCGGCCGAAGCCACGGAAGTCGGGGAGAATGAACCGGTACCGGTGAGCGAACGGCCACACGAACGGTAGCCAGAGCATGCTGCTCATGCCCAACCCCGGCAATAGCAGCACGGGCATTCCCTTCCCGACGACCCGCACATGGAGCCCACGACCATCCCGCATCGTCACGACCGGCATGCGCGAAGGATCTACCACGCCGTCCTCTCCTGGGTTGATGCCCGTGACGCGATCGGGTGCGTCCCAAGTACGCAGCGTACCTGGGTTGCGCCCCGCGCTCCTCGCCGCCACATGCCGGCATGCGCCATGGCAGCACCGCGAGATGCCTCCGCGATGGCGATAGCGCGCGCGACAGGCAAACGTGATGGACCTGCCCTATCCGCCCGCACGCGCGCCGAATGCCGATCCACACTCGATGCCTCGATAGCTACGAACCACTCTGGATTCGGCCCACGCGAACCGTTTCGCCCGCAATGGGCCACGAGGCCTCTACGCTGAATGCCTGGATTCAATTTGAATCAGCAATTCGCAGTTTCATTGACCTCTTCACGGATCTGAACCACGAGCTGGACGTCATGGGTGTTCGGCACCGTCGAATCGGGGAGAGCACCGCGAAAGAAGGTCTCCGACGCACTTGGCGCGTGACGAGGAACGGATCGGCGTAATTCGCTTCTCCGCGCGCCCAGTGTCATCGCGCACGGAAATGCAGCCTCCACCAAATGAGCCGCAGATCGGGCACGTAGAGTAGCGAGCAAAGGGCCCTCGCGCGGGCACCGACAGGAGGAAGAATGACCACGAATCGTAGAATTCTCGGTATCGCTATCGGGGCATGGGCCTCGATCATTGCGGGATGCACCGCCGAACAAGGCGAGACGACCAACGAAGCCGTCGCCGAGCAAGGCATCGCGGTAGCCGAACAGGGGACCACCGGCAGCGAACACAGCGCCAATCCGTCCGAAGACACCGCCGAGGCCGCCCCACTGGCGGGCGCGCCGGCCTGCGTCGAAAGGACCATGTTGGCCCAGCGTAGTCTGTATGTTCACAACAACTGCGGGAATCGGCAGAGGGTCAAGGTCATCATCCGCACGGGCCCCGATTCCGACTGCTTTTCCATCGATCCCAACCAGACGAAGGTCGTCAACTGGGCATGGCCGGGCACCTTCGATCGGCTCGATAGTTGCTGAGCAACCGCCCGTGAATACGAAATAGCCTGCGCGATTGCAGAGTGCGCACTGAGCGAGCGCGATTTGATTCCGTGAGGCACTCGCGCCCACGAAGTCGTGGGATTGCTCGATCCATATCGGTGTGACCGACAATCTCGTGCGGACGCCCCTGCTGACTACGGAGCGGCGCGTCGATGCGAACCCCATTCATCATTGATGCATGAAGCGCCTCGGCACCAAAGTCATACCGCGGCACCACCCCCCCTCCCCTTCGGAGCGCGCGAGGTGTGCCGCGGTCGAGGGCCCTCTCCCTCGTGCGCTATTTCAAGCCGTTGCGCAGGGCCACAATGCGACGGACGGAAGCATTGAACGCGGCCTTGTCGAGCTGACCGCTTTGAAGCGCTCCCGCCAAGGCACTCTTTGCTTCGTCACCCTGGGAGACGTCGCCGAAGGAGCACAGGATGAGGTCGAGACCAGCATCGGCCGCCAGAACACTGCGCTGGCCGACGGAGCCGAATGGCTGCAGGGCCCCCGCAATGAGCGTCTCGCTAATGGTCACCCCTTTGAAGCCAAGTCGCTTACGCAATTCCTGTTGCACGACAACGGACGAGAGCCCCGCCGGGCGCTGCGCATCCAAACTTGGATATGTGGCCCACGAGAGCATGACCAGTTTCGCACCCGCCGCGATGGCGGCCGTATAGGGCCCCTCGTCGACGCGGCGCAGGTCGGCGCGCGGCACGTCCAGTGTCACCGGTGCCAAGTCGGTATTCTGGCTCGCCGTGGCCGACCCGAGCCCCGGAAAGTGCTTTACTCCGGCGGCGACACCGAACCGCTGCTCCGCACCGATGAACGATGCGCCGAGGCGTCCGACGACGTGGGGGTCCTGGCTATACGAACGCTCCGCGCCGTCGATGAAATTGCCGGGCTCGCGAAACACGTCGAGCACCGGTGCGAGGTTTACGTTCATCCCCACGTCGTGCAGGTTCCGCCCTGCGTCGCTGCCAGCCTGCCACGCGAGGGCGACGGCGTCGGGTGATTGACCAATTTGTTTTGCCGAGATCACGGGTTCGCCGGGCAAGCCGCGAACGGTTCCGCCTTCCTGATCGGTAATGAAGAGGAGGGGCGCATGTATGGGACTTTCTTCTTGTGCGCGCACGAGCCGAGCAATCACGTCACGAATCTGGGACGGATTCGAAACATTGTCGCTCCAGAAGTGCACACCGGCCGCTTCGCCGGCGCGAATACGATCGAACAGCGCCGCCGGTGGCGTTAGACCTGGGTACGAATAGATAATGCGCTGGCCCGCACGCTGTGCGGGCGTGAGCGTGTCGAGTGCGGATTCGGTGCTCGATTGAGCATCCACCTCACGCGACTCCGGTGCACTGCAACCCGCGGCAAGCGCCGCGAGCAAGATGGATAAAAATGCAAAAGGACGGGGCATGGCAGCACAATCCTAAGAGCGCCGTGCCCGTCGTGTCGTCGGTGAAATGGTGATTCGAATAAGATGTGCAAATGACCTACCGATTTCGACCAGCGAGCCCAAAAGACGAGCCTCGCGGAGATGTGGGCCGACAATGGGTCACACGGAATTCTCGTACAGCGTCGTCATTGGACGGGTCTTGGCGCAATCGAGCCACGGCCGCGAAATCCATTGAAGATGCCGAATGTCATGAGATTGTGTCTTCGACGGCCCAATGGACTTCTCACCATGTCGAAGTTGTGTGCGACGTCAGCGGCGGGCCAGTGAATGTCGTTCGCCATTGGCAGTTCGGACGATACGTAAAATCCGGGTGTGCCGGCCGGGCCACGACGTGGTTCCAATACAAAAGCCCGCTCGACCGCCCTACACAGAAGCAATTTGCACACCACACAAAATTCTCTAAATTTTGCGCCTTTCTCCGCAACCCAGGAGAGAAATTCGGGTGGCAGCGGAATGGGTGGGGGGGGGCAAGGCCGCTTCGCGATGCAGCGATCGGCGCCACGCGCAATCAGCAGCCGCCGGCCGCGTCGCAATAGCGAGCCCGCGTCTCCTCCAGCGTCTTGGTCGGCTGCCCATAAGGCGAATAAGGCAACGACGCCCATTCGAGCGACAGCTTGTGCATCGCAGACTCGAATTCGGCATCCGTCAAAGGTCGGTCCGTCGGAAGATCCACCCCCCGCTGACGAATCTTCTCGATGGCGGCAATATCCTGATTCGCAGGCCCAAAGTCACTCTTGCCAAGTTCGTCCCACGTAAAATCGAGAAACTGGTATCGCCCCGCCGCGGTCGACTGTCCCCATTGCGTGTGCGGGTGCTGCGCGCAACCATCGAAGCAATTGTACCCGAAGCCCGTACTGTAGCCATCCGTGCCGCATGAACCGGCGGTCCCCTCCGTGAAGGCAATCGTATCGAGCAATGCACGGTGCATCGGCGGCACCGCGCACTTGGCACGCCCCGGATCGCAGCTGGGCAATTGCGAAGTATCCTGCGAAGCCCCATCACACGAGCAACCTTGATCGACCTGCCCCTGCGTTTGCGGCATCTTACCGGCGCTGGTCACACAATCGCTGGAGCCCTCGCCCGAGCTGCACGCGTCGGCGGTGTTGGCCCCGTTCGAGGCCGACCCCAGCAGCGCCGACGAGCACTTGGAAAGCAACGTCGTACTGGGATTCTCGACGAGCCCCGCCGTGTGAAGCTCCCCCTTCGCAGTCTGAACCTGCTCGCGCACCGGCTGCGACTTCAAATCATCCACGATGCGGGCCAGCACCGCGTGCGCCGCGGCATCGTTGGTGAACGTATTCTCGATCGCCTTCAACGCCCTAGACGCCAGCTCGAGCTTCATCGTCGCGAGATGGCCATTCGCCCGCAAGCTCGCCTGGAACCTCCGCACGACCCCCTGGGCCACATTCTGCTCGAATTCGACGATGGGCGCATGCGCCGCATCGTATCCGCGCACCACCGTCGTCGTCCCTTTGCCCGTCTGGATCCCCCACGTCGCGACGCCAATCGCGGAACGCGTCGCGATCGAAGCCTCCACCACCAGAGCATCGCCGCCCGTAGACGCAGGCGAATCCTCGCTCGAACTGCTGCAAGCGGGAGCGACGAACGCGAGCACGGCGAGGCCCAAGAGCGCTTTGGTCTTCATGCTGCCGCGTACAGCAACCCGCGCGCCATGCCTTCACGGCGTCTCACCAACAGTGTCGCGGTAAGAGTGCGCTCCTGCGTGCACGACGAGGAACCATTCCTTCCTCCTCCGGAAAGGCGCCTTCCTCCCTTGCACGCCCTCAGTTCCCAACGACAATGACGTTGACGTCATGCATGTTGTCGTGCCCATAAACTTCGGTATCGCCGGCACCAGGCACGAAGCTCACCTTCCCAGCGAGCGAGCCCGCCGGCCCACCCGGCACCTGCGAGAGGGGGAGCGTCAGCTGACGCTCCTCGCCCGGTATGAGACCGGCCGGAATCGCGCAGACCACCGTTTCAGGAATCAGAGGATCGCGATGCTCCGCCTGCACCCGGCAGCCTCCAGGCAAAGGAGCCGAGCGATCGACGTTCACGTAAAATGGAGTCACGTACACCAATTCGCTCGAAGCATGTGTGGGCAGCCGGCCGATGTTGCCATACCGCAGGGTCACGCTCCGCGGCTGGTTCAGCCCGATGACCGGCTGATCGTTGCTCACCCAAAGGTCCACGCCATCCTTCAGCGGCTCGATCGGGGACGCCGAGCGCTGGACACTGAATCGTGACGCGTTGTCGAGCATGGAAAGCTCGACGTCCCCCTGCCCCGCCGCGACGAACATCGCCCCGGCGCCAAGCCCGACGGGACCGCCGGGCAGCACCTCCAGCGGCAAATCGAGGCTCACCGTTTGGCCCGGCGCGACGCCGGCCGGGATGCTGCACTCCACGACCTCGGGAATGTTCGGCTGGGGATTGCTCACCACCACCTTGCAGTCCGGGGGAAGTCCTTCGCGCTCCGCGTTCGCATAGAACGGCGTCACCACCGCCAAACGCGCCGGGGCCCGCGTGGCCACGTTGCCGCGGTTGATCACGCGAAAGGAGGCGCTCGCCGTGCTGCCCGGGGTCACCGTCACATTGTCGGAGCTCACGGCCAAGTCGACCCCATTCGAAGGCACCGGAGGCGCCTCCGCCGTCCATCGCACCGGCGGTCCCGCCAACGAGGCCCCCTTCGTGTCGGGACCGAGTGAGCTTGCCGAGGGCCCCGTCAGCATGAGCACCCCGATCGAGTGCACGTTGTCTCCAGCGAACGGATCGGCGTCGGCAGGAGCACTGGAGGCCGCGAGGCCCCACCCGAGCTGTCGCCCCGTCGGGCCGTCGGCGACCAGCGCCAGCGGGATCCGAATCCGTTGCTCCTCGCCGGCCTTCAGGTCGGCCGGAACGGCGCATTCCACGATTTCGGGAACGTTGGGCGCCGTATCCGTCAATTGCATTTTGCAACCCGCCGGCAAGGGCGTATCGGCATCGATGTTCGTGAAGAATGGAGTCCGGTAAATCACACGGACGGGCACGCTCGTGGCATTTGGTCCCGCATTGCCGACGGTCAACGTGGTCACCGAATGACTTCCCACGCTGATGGGCAACTCGTCGCCCGCCAAATAGATTCCCACGGGGTTGCCCACCGGCGGCGCCTCACCCGCCTGGCGCAACCGAAGGACGGATGCCTGGGTCTGGTTGTCCGAAAGCGCGGTTTCCGTATCCCGTGATCCCGCCGCAGGCAGCACCAGTACCGTGCCGCTGTTTCGGCCGGGCGGACCGCCGGGAGCCAACGTCACCGGCACCGCGAGGCTTTGCTCCTCACCCGGAGCGATCGTCCCATTCAACTGGCAGATCAGCACCTCCGGAAGGAACGGATCGGGATTCTCATAGCGCAGTTGGCAATCCGGCGGCACCGGGCGTGCAAAGTTGACGAAGAACGGTGTCACCACCGTCACCTCGGCTCCGTGCGCCGGGTCGCGGCCTCGATTGCCCACCCGCAAGGTCATCGCACCGGTTTCGCCGGGCGCGAGAAACGGCGACGCTGCATCGATGGACAAGTCCACGCGCGCGCGCGACGTGCACGCCGGCGCCGTGGCCAGAAAACCCAGCGATGTAGCAAACACGGCTTTCGTCCATCGTTTCATCGCGCCCTCTCTTCGATGGATGAAAGCGCGCGAGACGGCGTTGCCTATAGGCAACTATGGATATCAAAATATCGTTTCGGCGGCGGTGAGGTTCATCGCACAACGACGCGTTTAGAGCTTCGCACCCGCGTGAAGTGCGACGCCATCCTGGGCCGCGACATCGGCGCGGAACCAGCCGTTGGAATCCACCGCATACGTCGGGCCGGTGCAGGCGCCATTGGCGAAATCACCGTGGACGACATCGCAATAGACGCCGGCGGGCAACGCGGTTTGAAACGAACGCCCCGTCACCGCAAAGCCCTCGTCGTTGATGACGAGATATCCTTTGTTGCCGCGACCGAAGGCAATCGCATCGTTGCCATTGTCCCACCAATTGACCACGGCGGTCCCGCGCACGGCGTTGTGAAAGCCGACCATGTTCGCGATCACCCGCCACCGGTGCTCGCAGCGCCAGCCATTGCTGAAACAGGTGGCATCGGCGGTGCGGCCATTGGCACCGGAGGGCGGCCCTTGATCGGTGGAATTGAACTCGTAGCTCGACATGAGCATGGGCGCGCCGTACGTCCATGCCAGCATGAAGGCATTGGCCAAAGCGTATCGGCCATTGTCCCGGAACGTGAGCACGCCGCTGCCGCGTTGCGTATCGTGGTTGTCCGTGAAGACGACGGCCTTGTCGGAGGCCAGCGGCGAGGCGAACGTGCGCAGGTACGCAAGCTTCTCGTGGTTGAAGATCTTGGCCAGATCACTGCCATACCGAAACTCGAGCACGTCACCGTTGCCCGTATACTCCTCCGGCGTGATGGGCTCACCGCCACCGTAAATGACCTCCTGATAGAGGTACACCGGGGCGTTCAACCTCGCCTTGATCGCCGCGATGTCGGCGGCCGGCATATGCTTGCTCGCGTCGAGGCGGAAGCCGTCGACGCCGAGCGAAATGAGGTCGTTCAAATACCCGGCAATGCGGCCGCGGACATAGTCCGTTTCGGTCGCCAGATCGGCGAGGTCGTTCAGCTCGCAGTTTTGCACCTCGTAGCGGTCGCCGTAGTTGACGATATCGTCGTTGCCGTTGCGCCCGCAGTGGTGAAAATCCTGTACCTGGTAAATCCCGGGATAATTGTAGTGCGAATACGACGACCCCGCACTGCCCGGCCCCGAGCTGGCGCTCAAGGTCATATGGTTGATCACGGCGTCCGCGTAGACCTTCACCCCCGCGGCATGGCACATCGAGACCATGTTCGCGAATGCCGCCCGATCGCCCCGGCGCGTGTTGTCCAGGCGGTAACTCACCGGTTGATAATCCTGCCACCAGGGATAGCCCTGGCCCGGAAGCACCACGTGCTCCTGCGGAGGCGAAATCTGCACCGATCCGTAGCCCTTCGGGCCGAGCACATCGCGGCATTCCCGCCCCACGGCGGCCCACGTCCACTCGAAAAGGTGCACGCCCACGTCCCGCGTCCCCGGCGGGCTGGCCGACGCCGGCGGCGCCGTCGAGACGAGGGCAGCCGCCGTGGCGATCGTGAACAGCGACAAGGCGTTTCGCAGCATCAGGGCCTCCGGCCGGTCAGAATGCCACGAAACTCCACTGCTGGGAGCTCCCTCCGTGGTCCGCCCACTGAACCACGGCGGAGGAGCCTTGCCGTATATCCACATTTTGACCGTCGTAGCGGCTCACCACCCGGTAATAGCCACCGCGAGCGGGTGCGAGCGCCCATTGCGCGTTCTCGCCGCCATCGTCGCCCGATTGAATCAGCTGCGTCCCTTGGGTCGTGGTCGGCCCTGGAATGGCCACCCATTTGCCGCTGTTGCGGTTGGCCACTTTGAAATGGCCTTCCCCCGCATCCGCCAAGGTCCATTGCTGGCTCGCACGGCCGCGACCTGCGCTCTGTTCGAGGGTGGCGCGATCGGCGGTGGAGGCCCCGCTGACGTCGAGGTACTTGCCGCTGCTGCGGTTGACCACCGCCACGGAACCCGTGCCGGCCACCGTGATGCGATCGATGTCCGGTGCCCATCCCGACGGATTCGCGAAGGTGACCGCGTTGCTTCCCGCCTGCAAGGCCACAGGCACGTCGAAGCTCTGAACATTGCCCCAAGCCCCATCGTCGGTGCCCGTGAACGGCAGCTCCAACGGCGCGCCGCCGTTGACGCTCACCTGAATCGAGCGTCCGCTGTCGCCCACCGTATAGTCCACGCCGAGCACGTAGGTGCCCGCGGCCGGAGCCTCGACGCCATTGAACTGCAAGGTACCGCCGTAGCCGAGGTAGCCGATCTTCTGGCCTCCCGAGCATCCGACGCAGCCCGACAGCACGGCGCTTCCACCGAGCGTATTCGCGGAGGACTCTGCCTCGTAGCGGCGACCCGGCGTCGCTCCGGTCCCCGGCGTCACCTTGAGCAGCCGCGACGCGTGCCCGTCGAGCGTCGCCCCGTAGCTCCCCGCGAAGGAGCCGAGTTCGCGATGGTCCCACACGTCGCGCACCGACGCCGAGCCGCTGAAGCCCAGATCGTTCCAATTCGCGGTGACGTTCACCGCGGCGCTCGCGAGATTGAACAGGGCCACGGTGTACGTACCGTCGCCGTTGTTCGCGACCCACACTTGCTGGTTCGTCGCCTGCGAAACGGGATGTGCCGGGTGGCCCGCTTGGTCGATGGCGATGACCTCGTCGTTGGTAAGCAGCGACAGGCCGTAGCCATCGATGCGGGTCAAGTCATCCCCCGCGTAGAGCGGCGCAGCCGAAACGGCCCACAAGGTCATGGCCGTTCGTCGCTCGTCGTTGGTCAGGCCATCGAGCGTGCCATTGGCCACGTTCAACGCGTCCAGATCGTTCCAGCCATTGGCCCCGGCAAAGGGTACCCACTTGGGCACATCGGCAAAGCGGCTGACGACCGTGTTCCACGTGACCTGCGTCGCGCAGTAACACGCGACATCGGCATCGATGCGCCATGAATTCGCATATTGCTTCCAGGTATTGCCATTGTTGGCATCGAGCGAGTTGGCCACATTGAAATGAATGGCGCGCCCGCTCTGCCGGAGTGCCTGCGACCACGCTTGCACATCCGCGACATTGCCATTGCCCACCCCATCCAACTTGACGAAGTCGGCCCCCCAAGCAGCCAATTGGTTGGCCCGCGATTGCACGTATTCCTGCGCACCCGGCTTGCCGTAGTCGATGCCGTGCATCACACGGGTGCCGAAGTTGTAATTCGTCTCGTACCGTCCCGGATCGGCGATGTCCTTCGCGTGGAGCGACGTCCCTTCGATCGGCGTATTCTGTTCGACGGCGGCGACGGGGATGCCCGGCGTCACGTAGAAGCCCACCTTCAGCCCCAGGCCATGGAGATGATCGGCCAGCGCCGCCAGCCCATTGGGGAAGCGCGATGGGTCGGCGGTCCAACGCCCGAAGGCGTCCACCGTCGTGGACGGATTCTCGTACCAAAAGTCGTCCAAGAGAACGGTGTCGTAGCCGTGCGACTTCAATCGATTCGCCAGGACGCGCGCCTGGGCCTTGATCCCGGCCTCGCTCGGATTGCGCCCGAGAAAGCCCGCGGTGCTCCAGCCCATGACAGGCCCCGTGCCCGACGTCGCGCTCACCCCACTCGAAATGGACACTGCATTCGAATCCTGCCGCGACTCATCGGTTGGCGCCTGCGCCGCGCAGGCGGCGAGCAAACCGAACGACAGCAAGGTTAGACCTCTCCGCGTATCTCTCATTGGCGATCGCTCCCTGAACGCGAGCGGGAAGACTGTCACGATTCGATTGTGCGCAGACAACGTTTTTTCTTCGACCAATCGTTCGCGTATTCCCGCGTCATGCCGATCTCCACGGCGGCCTATCCCGAATGTGCGAATGCACGAATGGTTCGAAAAGGATCATAACGGCGATTCGAACATTCGTGCTACGAACGAAACCGTGATCACGAGAAAAGCCATTGGGCTGTCTTTGTTGATTGTTGCAATCGGACTGGATACCGGTGTCACCTCGGCATCAGGCGCATCCGCCGCATCGGGCGCACCCTCGGGAAACCGGGTGACCGTTTGGGGGACCAGTTTGAGCATGGGCGGCGGCCCGACACTCGGCCAGCAAACGATTCGCATGGTGGCCCACGCCAATGCGGCGGGGTCGCAGCTGCGCATTCGATTGTCCAATTTGCGCGGCACCACGCCCCTCGCGGTGGGCGCCGTCAGCATTGCCGCACAATCCGATGGCGCGACCCCCGTGCCGGGTACCTTGCGCACGGTCACCTTCTCGCAGGCCAAAACCCTTTCGATTCCCGCCGGCGCCGACGTGGTGAGCGATCCCATTCCCATGTCCGTCGCGGCCGAGCAAAATGTGCTCGTGAGCGTGTACCTGCCGCAGGGCAGCCGCTCCCCCTGTTGGCATTCGGACGCTTTCGACCGAACCTGGCTGTCCACGACCGGGGACCATACGGGCGACGTCGGCAATGGCAACTACGCCCAATCGACGACATCCTGGTACTACCTCGCCGGGGTGGACGTCGTCCCCTCCGAGGCTCGGGGCACCGTCGTGGCCTTCGGCGACTCCATCACGGACGGCTACAGCACGCCCACCAGCGCCTACCAACGCTGGCCCGATGCGTTGGCGCGGCGCCTTGCCGAAGACCGCCACCCCATGGGCGTCGTCGACGCCGGCATCGGGGGCAACAAAGTGCTCACCGACGCGCCGAACAATCTAGGCATCGCCGCGCTGAAGCGCTTCGCACACGACGCCCTCGAGCAGCCCGGTGTTCGCACCGTCATTCTCATGGAGGGCATCAACGACATCGGCAACGACGCAGGCCCGAACGGCGGGCCGCTGACCGCGCAGGACCTCATCAACGGCTACAAGGCGTTGATCGACCAGGCCCACCGTGCCGGGGTGCGCATCCTCGGCGGCACCATGCTGCCGTTCAAGGGCGCCGGCTATTACAACGACGCCCGCGAAGCCATTCGCCAAGCCGGAAACCAATGGATTCGCACCAGCGGTGCGTTCGACGGCGTGGTCGACTTCGACGCCGCCACGCGCGATCCGTCCAATCCGGCGGCCATGCATCCAAAGTACGATTGCGGCGATCATCTCCATCCGAACCGCATTGGCATGCAGGCCATGGCCAACGCGGTGGACCTCAAACTGCTCTATCCCAAAGGGCAATAGCTCACGGATACACCAGGGCCGGGGACGCCGCCCCTGCCACCAAAAGTCGCGGCGCCCCCGATCCATCGGCCGGGACGGCCCATACATCCGATTCGCGGCGCTCGCGCGATAGGCCATACATCACCGTCCGCTCGTCGAGCCACGCGGCCTGATCGTCCACGCTGTGCGTTTCCGCGAGCGCCGTAATCGCGCGCGTGGCCAAGTCCATCACGGACAACCGCCAGGTGGTCGCATTGGGCGACTCACGTCGTTTGAAGGCAATGCGTTTGCCGTCCGGCGACAGCGAAGGGCACTCCACATTCTCCTCCAGGGCGCGTGCTCGGAAGAGACGGTAGTCGCCTTGCACCAGGTGCGTCCGCCCTTTGCTGGCCATGGTCGCGTAGAAGCGCGTATCGTCCCCGGCGAACGTGATACCCCAGAAATTCACGTCGGACGAGAAATACCGTTTGCCGCCGACGCTGACGGGCATGTCCTCGAGCGTCTTGGTAAACTCGTCCGTCGTGAGATCCCAGATCCCCGCGCGCGTGGAAAACCGGTCCTCCGAATAGTCATCGCCCATCACGAACAAGGTCCAGACCGCGAGCTTCCCATCGGACGACAGCTTGGCCCGGCTCACCGTTCCGGGCAGCGCGCGCTGCCGAACGACGTGCAAATCCTGGTCGAGGATCCGCACATCGCTCATTGGTGGCAGCACCCCGGGTTGCTGCGCCACGCACAGGCCCACGCCCGCAGCGACCGCGAATCGGTCGCACTCGGCATCGAATACGCGCCGCGGGGGCGTCACCTGACCGAGCTGCTCGATCGGCACCGCCGCCACGCGTCCAAAATGGGGCCCGGGTTCCGTGTTGCGAAAGAACAACTGCCCCGGCGTGCGCAAGGAAATCGCCGGCCCTGGAGCAACCGGCACCGCAGCACGCGCGTGGCGTTGGCGGGCATGCCACGTGTAGCCGGCGCCGATCACCACCATCATCCCCACGAAAACAGCAAGCCATCGCCCGCTCATTGCGCATCCTCCGTATGCAGCGGCCGCGCGATCGCGGCCGCCAGCACCACCACGGCCAACGCGGACGCCATCACCATCACGGCGGCACGCGAATCCCAACACGTCCAGAGCCAGCCGAACGCCACGGACGACAACGTGCGCGCGGTCGCTTGGCCAGTTTGAATCAAGCTCATACCACGGGCCTGAGCGTGCTCCGGAAGCAGCGCGCCGGCCGCCGCCATCAGAACACCATCGGTGGCCGCGTAAAAGACACCATGCAGAACGAGCGCAACCGCGGCGAAGGCCAGGCGATGCGCGGGTCCGAGCAGCACCAGCAACGCCCCGAGCAAAGCGCAATGCCCACCGAGGAACACCGCCCACCGCCCGATCCGATCCGCGAGATATCCTAGTGGAATGGCCAGCAGCAGGTACGCGGCCGCGCTCCCGAGCGGCATCAATGGAAACCAAACGGCGTCCACGCTCCAGCGCCGCTGAAGAATCAAGTACACGAAAGCGTCACTCATGGTGACCAGCCCGAGCAGGCTGGCCCATCCTACGACCCGGCGAAAGGGCTTCAATCGCAAGAGCGCCAACATGGCCCCCAGCGATTGCGCCTTGGCCGGTGGCGCCTTCCGATCGCGGACCTGCGACATCATCAGCAGCACGCCCACCACCGCAATGCAGAAACTCGCGACGAACACGGCCTCGAAGCTATTGAGGCTCGCCCACAAAATCCCCATGGCCACGAGCGGCCCCAGAAAGGCACCGACGGTATCCATCGCACGATGCACACCGAACGCGCGCCCCAGCGCATCCGGCGTGCTGCTCAACGAGATCAGCGCATCGCGCGGTGCCGTACGGATCCCTTTGCCCGCACGATCGACCGCCAGCGCCGCGCCCAGCGCCGCCGTCGACGAGCCGGCGCAGAGGCACGCGAGCTTGCTCGCCGCCGAAAGCGCATAGCCCACGATCGCCGTCGTTTTGAGCTGTCGCCACCGATCGGCGAAGTGCCCACCGAGCAATCGCACCAATGCGGTCGTCGCGCCGGAGACGCCTTCGAGCGCGCCGAACTGCAACGGACTCAAACCGAGTCCCATCACCAGATAGAGCGGCCACACGGCCGTGACCATTTCCGAAGAGATGTCAGTGACCAGGCTGACCAGGCCCAACGCCACGACATTGCTCGTCGTCGCGCGAAGCGCGCCGACCGATTTCGAAACCGCGGCCACACCCGAGCCGCTCCGGCTGGCGAGGTACATGGTGCTAGTGGCACTTGTAGGTGGGGCTGCGATCGAGCTCCTCGCCATCGAGCCCGATGAGCGTGGAAGAGAAGGTGCTGTCGGTCATCGTCAACTTGAGCACACCGTACTTCTTGAGCAGCGCCTCCGTCGTCTCGTGCTCGGCCTTGGGGTTACTGAGCCTCCTGCCCGCACTCCCAACGGTGATTTGCACCGGCCCTTTCGAGCTACGCTTTCCATTGGCATCTTGCGGCGCAAAACGTTCGTAGAGGTGATCGTGCCCATTGAGCACGAGATCGACCTTGTTGGTGACCAGCGTCGACCACACCGCCGCAACAGCCTTGTTGTCACCGTGCGGACCCGAGCTAAATCGCGGGTGGTGATAGTAGACGGCGACACACCCCTTGGAGGTATTCGCAAGATCGCTCTTGAGCCACTTCAGCTGCGGGGGATCCGCGGCCAACTCGCCATCCGCCGTTTCGGCATCCTCGGCAAAATTGTATTCGCCGGAAAATTCGTTCGAATCGAGGGCGATGAAGTGCCAATTGCCCTTGTCCCAGCTGTAATACGTCTTGCCCTTGGGCATCGCGGTGGTTCCGAAATACCTCTTGTAGCCGGCCAGCGGCGGCTCGTCGTACGTCTCGTGGTTGCCGGGGACCGGCCGCAAGATACTCTTGAAACGCCCCCACGATTTATCGAAATAATTCTTGAAATCGTTGTAACGCGCATCGTCGTACTGATTGTCCCCCATGGTGATCACGAGGGAGGGGTTCATCTGCTGGACCAAGGCGGCCGTCTTGGGGTGCACGCAGTTCGAGTCGCTGGCGGTGCACTGCTCCGCGATGTCGCCCGCCGCGGCGAGGACGAACGTTGCGTCCGTCCCCACATCGTCGGCGGATTGGGCGCGGGCTTGAGGCGACAACCACATCGTGATATAGGTAACCGGTAGCATTCCGATCAAAAACCATCGGTTTCGGCGAGGCCTTCGGGCTCGAAGATTCATGTCGATCCTCCTCTCGGGTTCAGGAGCAGCGCGAGGGAGATTTAATTAGGAAACTTTCCTAACGAATGCAAGGGCACAAAAACCACGACGCGGCGCGCCGTCACACGGCGCCTTCTGGGTGTGTGGGATCCACCCATAATACCTGCTCGGGTGCTTCGGCCGGCTCTATGTCCAAGTTGACGGCGACGGCCTCTCCGTCGCTGCGGCAAAGCACACACTCGAGCGCCTCGGTGGGGCTCGCGTTGATCTCCTGATGCGGCACGTAAGGCGGGACGTAGATGAAATCGCCCGGCCCCGCCTCGGCCGTGAACTCCAAGCGCTCGCCCCAACGCATCCGCGCCCGGCCCTTCACGATGTAAATCACGCTTTCCAGGTGCCCGTGGTGGTGCGCGCCCGTCTTGGCGTTGGGGTGAATGGTCACCGTGCCCGCCCACAGCTTCTGTGCGCCCACACGGGCGAAGTTGATCGCCGCCCTTCGGTCCATGCCAGGGGTTTGCGCAGTGTTGGGGTCGAGCTGGTTGCCAGGGATGACGCGCACGCCATCGTGCTTCCAAGCATCTTGGGGATCGTCGCTCATCCCCCCAGACTACGACCTAGCCCCCCATCGATCCACGCGAGAGTTGCACGCAGAGGCTCTCCGCGCGGCAGGCGGGAATGCGGGTGACCTTCTCGAGGGTATTCGAGCATCCCTTGTCGTGCACCGCATCGATGCAATCCTCGAGCCTCCGATTCTCGATGGCCAAAGAACACGGAGTGGACGCGTATTCGGCCTTCGTACTTTGATAAATCTCGTGGATGCACGCATCGCCGTTCGCGTATTTGTGGTCCCCACCCGCCCCCGTGCAGCTCGACTCTCGATTGCATCGCTCGGCGGCGAGTCGATGCACGGCTTCGTCGATGGGAACCCACGTCGGGTTTGCTTTGGCCGTCGTCGCATCCGGCGGAGGTGCCGTGCTGCACCCCAATTGGCAAACAGCAATCGTCGTCGCCATGACGGCGAATCGAAATGGGTGGCTCGAGGCCAGGCTAATGCGATCGATCATGAAGTCCTCCGGCGGTGTAAAACCCATATAGGGTCGGCCGTCGACTTCGCACTGTAGCTCGCGCCGCCAGCCAAGCAGCTAACACCACGTTAAGAAGACTAGGTTCTTCGTGCGATTCGACCAGTGCCCATCGTTGCCAGCCTCGTGCGCAGCCGCAGCGTGCTCAAGCTGACAATCGTGCACGCTTTCGCGGTTTGCCGTCCGGCAATGATAAATAGCGCAAGACCATTGTCGTCACTTCGTCAACGAAGTGCGGCTGCGCGAGAAGCTCGGGCTGACGGAGAACCGCGGCATGGGTCAATGCTTCGACGGTGGTTACCGCCATGAACGAGGCGAGATCGAGATCTTCCACGCAGAGCTCGTCGCGATGCATTTCCAAATAAGCACGGACCAGGCGAATGGCCTCGTCGTCGATCTTCTCCATGTAGGCCAATCGGCCAACACGCGGGGTCTGCTCGGTGAGGACGCGATGAAGCTTCGGTGCAATGGCATGCGCCTCGATCATCACGCGGACCAGCTCACGCGTGGCCACGGCCAGGGGCAGCTGCGCGACACGAAGCGCGGTCCCGGCAATCAGCTCCAGCAGCTCGTCCGTGTGCTTGGTGATGACCGCCGCGACGAGCGCCTCCTTGCCCGGGAAGTACTGGTACAGCGAACCGATGCTCACCCCCGCCGCCCGAGCGATCTTGTTGGTGCTCGTCCGGTCGTACCCTTCCTTCACGAGAATGCGAGCGGTCGCTTCGAGTATCACGTCCACCGTTTCGCGTGAGCGCGCCTGCAGGGCTTGTTTTCTCGGGGTCACGCTGAGCTTCTTGGCCATCGCCTGCCCTCGTCAATGCGAGTGGTTAACATGAGCAATGGCTCACATAATGACGGATAGCCAACCATGAGCCAATCCGAAACCAAATTCATCCCCGCGATGGGCTTCTCGGCCCTCACCCCCTTCTACGATCGGCTGTCCCGCATGGCGCTCGACGAGGAGGGCTTCAAGAGTCGATTGATCCGCGAGGCACGCCTCGCACCGGGGCACCGCGTGTTGGACCTCGGAAGTGGCACAGGCACGCTGACCATCATGCTCAAGAAGGCGCAGCCCGGGGCGGAGATCGTGGGCCTCGATGTCGATCCGGCCATTTTGGCCATCGCCGAGAAGAAGGCGATGGCGTCGAATCTCGACATCGAGTTTCGCCGCGGGAGTGCCGTCGCACCGCCGTTCGAGCCGAGCACGTTCGATCGCGTGGTGTCGAGCCTCGTGTTTCACCACCTGACGCGGGAAAACAAGCTCCGCGCACTGCGCGCGGCGCATGCGCTGCTGAAGCCCGGGGGCGAACTCCATATCGTGGATTGGGGCCGCGCGCAGAATCGCCTGATGCGCGGCGCCTTTTTGGCGGTGCAGCTTTTCGACGGCTTCGAGACGACCACGGACAATGTCCGCGGTCGCCTGCCCGACTTCATCGCGGAAGCGGGATTCACCTCCGTCGCCGAGGTGCACCACCAGATGACCGTGTTCGGTACCCTGGCATTGTACCGAGCTTCGCGAACCGCCTGAGTACCGCTAAGGATTCTCCCAGAGGTCCGTGGTCCGGAAGAGCACCCGCGCGGTGCGTGCATCCCCTTCGAAGGGCAGGTTTCGCAGGTGCGCGAGGCACGATGTATCGATGGGAGCCTCGGGGTCGTGCATGAAGGCGATCCACATCTGATTGCCGCACGTCACCGTCGAATTGTCCACTTGGCTGGTGGACAGTGCGATGTGCCCCGCATTGGGCACTTCGACGAATGTCTGGTACGGCCGCGTGTAATGCTCGGCGATGCGCCGCGCGCCCTCGATGCGCGTCTGAGGATCCAAGTCTCCATTGATTAGGAACACCGGTACGTGCGTGTTCGGATATTGGTCCGAGAGCGCCTCGCGCGGGTAGCGCGGCCAGATGTCCCAGAGGCGGCGCAGAAGCGTCGATTCGTCGATGGAGGCGTAGGCATTGCGTTGCGCCTCCAGAAGCGAATCCAGACTCGGCGGCCTCGGGCCGTACGGATCCTCGCTGAGAATGATGTGCGGATACAGCGCGTCGCTGAAGCCGAACTCCGAGGAGGGGGGATCGTCCGGGTGCCACTCGAACCGCGAGAGCATCCCTTGGAAGGCCACCACGTCCCCCGGCGCGCAGCGTTGGGCGCGGTACACCATCGCGGGAAGGCCGACACGCAAGCGCACGCTCGCGAAGAGCGCGAGCATCCGCCGCATCCTCCTGCGGTCGAGTCCCATCTCCACCAACGGTGCACAGACCGTCTTGGTGTCGAGGGCGTCGAACAACTCTTTCGTGCGCGCCATGGGATCCGGCCCCAGCTTTCCGCTGCAGAATGGATCCTGGCCGCACGCGGCCATGAGCTTGCGAACGATGTCGTCGAACAGCGCATCGGAGCCGAAAATGCTCGTCTCCTCCGTGCTGCCCACACTGTCGAGGGTCACGGAGGTGGGCTGCCTGGGAAAGAGCTGCAAATAGCGCTGCGCCCAGAACGTGCCGTAGGAGACCCCCATCACGTGCACTTCGTCGCCGGAATGCCGCATGCGCCAAATCAGCGCGCCGAGATCGCGGGCCGCATTGGTGATGGTCAGCTCGCGCAATCCGTCGCCCCACTCGGCCTTCAGCGCGGTGAGGCACCGCGACCAGATCTCGATGGCTCCGGGTACGTCGCTGCCGGGCGCCTGGTGCTCGGGGCAGAACAGCACCTTCGATTGCCCGGTGCCCCGATGGTCGGGAAGGTAGATGTCCAGGGTCGGATCCTGCGCCTGGACCGTCTGCGCGGAAGCGACCATATCGTCACCGGAGCCGCCCGGCCCGCCCGCGAGCAACCAAACCTGGCGCCCCGAAGGCTGCGCGGCGGGTACGTGCTTCACGAAGATGGGAATGGTCGACCCGCCGGGGTGATCCCAAGCCAAAGGCAGCGGGAGGGTGGTGCACTCGGCATCGTTCGTCGTACCGCCGGGGACGAGCGGACAGGGCGTCCACGTGACCCCGGCGCCCCCTGCCCCATCGTCATCGTGGCGACATGCCGGCAATGCCGCGCACGAAATTGCGGAAAGCAATATGCAAACAGGGAGCTGCCATTTCATCATGAATAGCGTCGTATCACGATGGGCCGTCACGATGGCAATAGGCCATTGACGTCAAAACCGTCCTATATGCGCCATCGTCAGCGATTGGCTTTGGGCACGAACGCGAAGACGGTGGCCGTCGACCCCGAGCCCCGGCGATGGATGGGCCCACCGGCGAGAACGTAGGCGCCCTGCGCAGGCAGGTTTTCCAAGTTGGCCAGAACCTCGAGGCTGATTCTGTGCTCGCGATAGAGCAACTTCGAGACGGAATACGTGGCATCGGTCCCCACGTCCGGACTGAAGGTGTCCGTGCCCAACGCACCGCGGCGCCCGAGCACACCCCTCGCGAGCAACGCTTCCACGGCGGCCACGCTGAAACCCGGGTGGTGCATCCCCCCCTCGGCATCCGCATGGGCGAAGCCGGGGCTGCCCCATCGCGATTCCCAACCGGTCCAGAGAATGACCGCGGCCTCCTGCGGCATCGGACCGTGGCGCGCGACCCACGCGTCCAGATCCGCGACGGTCACCGCTGCATCGGCATGGGCTGCGGATTGTGCGCGAAAATCCAATTTGATCGCGGGGAGGAAGAGATCCTCCGGATCCAATTCGTCGGCCGCGGCTTCGTTCGCGTGAAAGTGCACCGGCGCCCCCCAATGGGTCCCCGTGTGCTCGCCCTGCTGCACGTATTGCAGGTAGAAGCCATCGCGCTCGATGGTGGCCACGGTGGTCAGCTGAAAGGGCGGATCGCCCGGAAACACGCTCGACGTGGCCGGATCGTTCACGTGGGCAAGGCTGATGAGCCGGTAGTCCCGCGAAAGCATGCCACGGAAGGTATCATCCTTCCCGCACGAGCCAATACCAGTGCGAGCGCACCAGCCGCCGGCGGCTCGCACGCGCACCTTGGAGCTCGAAGCCGGGAGAGAACGTAGCTTCCATGACCCGGGGGGAGAGCGCCATGTCGCTCGGCGACGCGTCCAATGCCCAGATCAGATGGGTTCCGCCGGGCTCGAGAAGCCGGAAGACCTCGGACACGTAGGCGCGTTGCGCCGGCGCATCGAGGCAGTGAAAGCACCCCACGTCGAACGACATGTCGAATGGACCGTCGAGCGCGTCCAAACGGGTCACGTCGCCCACCCGATATTCGACCTGCAGACCTTCCTGGAGCGCCGCCTGCTTGGCCTTGCCGATGGCCACCGGCGAAAAGTCCACCGCGGTAACCCGCTGCCCTTGCCCCGCAAGGTAGCGTGAAAATCGCCCCACGCCGCATCCCAGCTCCAAAACGCGCGCGGGACGTCCGCCACTTGCCAAAGCTTTGACTTCGTCGGGAATGCGAACGTCGCCCCACAACGTGAATGGCTTTTGGTAGGCGCGGTCGAAGTCCTCGCTCGTTGCCGGTGCACTCATTTCGGATCCTCCATGTTGGGCCTTTTGTATAGCATGCTATGTATATTAGTTAGCATGCTATGAAAGTCAAGAAGGGCCCCCGCTGGGATCCCGAATCGGCCCCCACCTTCTGGATCAACCACGCATCCCGATTGCTCATGCGGCTTTTCGAGCAGAGTCTTCGGCCGCTCGGTTTCGGCATGGCGTACCTGCCCGTGGCGATCGCCCTCGAAGAGAACGGGCCGCTCTTGCAGAAGGATCTGGCCGATCGGGCGCACGTGGAGCAGCCCACGATGGCCGCGCTCCTCGCGCGCATGGAGCGCGACGGGCTCATTGCGCGCGAGCCGCACCCGGGCGACCGGCGCGCCAGCCTGGTGTCGCTCACCGCCGTTGCGAAAGGGCGAGTTCCCGTGGCCCGAGAACGCCTGATCGATGGGGCGGAGCGCGCGCTCGCCGGCTTCAGTGCGGGCGAGCGCGCGACGCTCATCGCGCTCTTGCAGCGGGTGGTGCGCAATCTTCACGATCTGGACGGGCCCGCGTGATGCCCTCATTTTTCTTGCGACCCCTCGCCGCGCACGGTCTCTAGGAGGGCATGAACGCGAAGCTTTTTTCTTCCTCGTCGCTCTTGCTTGCTTTGCCGACCCTGGCAGCCATCCTCACGGTGGCGCCCCATGCTGCAGCCGACGACGCCGCCGCTGCCCCTGCGCCATCACCCCCCGCGGCCGAAGTCCGCGTGACGAGCGATCGCGAGAACACCACGCTCCTTCGCCTTTCCAGGGCTGGAACGGGATTCGGTTCGGTGGGTGGCTACAACGTCGCCGTGGCGTTCGAAAGCTACGAGCCCTTGTGCACCGCACCGTGCACGACCTCGGCGGATCCAAACGGGATTTATCGCATTGCGGGGGAAGGCATCACGCCCTCGAGCACCTTCCGCCTTCCCGGCCACACCCATGCGGATTTGCGCGTGCACGCCGGTTCGTCGAGCAAGCGATGGTGGGGGTGGGCCTCCACCTACGTCGGCACGGCGTTGGTGGTGGGCGGGGCCTCCTTCCTCATCATGGACGCCATCAGCCCCGCGACGAGCTACGATGTAAATACGGGGAAAGACGAGCGAAAGACGACGTTTCGAGACATCGGCCTCATTGGGCTGGTGAGCGGTGCGCCCTTTCTCGTCGTCGGCATCGTCATGCTCGCCACCAGCGGGACCGATGTCAGCACCGCGTCGGGCGAAACGCTGGCGCGCCATTCGCCGCGGCCGGGGAAACTCTCTCTCTCGCCGACGGGTCTCGTCTTTTGATATAGCGTGCGGCCGGACGAATGATCACCCCCGGGCGCTGGACTTCCTTTCTTAGCGTTTTTGCAACGAGCATCCTCACGGGGTGCATCTTGATCGTGAGCAAGGACGGCTCCGAGCTCGGGCCAACCTGCCATTTCGAGGGTGAATCCAGTACCTGCGGGAAATGCATCGCCCGAAGCTGCCAGACCGCGGTCAACGGTTGCTGCGGCGATTCGAGCTGCAAAAATTCCCTATCGACCCTCGATGGCTGCGCGCAAAACGGCGGGCTCGATTGCGCGCTGCTGCAATCCTATGGGTACGGAACCCCGACCACGGCCATGCAAAAGCTCGGCGCCTGCGTCTCCGGCTCCTGCGCCAGCGCATGCAATGCCGTGGGTGGTGGTGACGGGGGCGGAAGCGGGCGCTCGCCGCTCCATCCCGGTGTCTGGTGCTCCGGATCGGCGGACTCCTGCAGTTGTTATGACGATACGACCCTCGTCAACGCCGAGATTTGCGATGACACCACGGTGGACAATGCCGTGTGTTGCCAAGGGATCGGGTGGCCCGATCGCGATCTATCGTGCAGCTGCCGTCGATTTGCCTGCAAAGACACGACCTCGGGCTGCGAATGCAGCGGTTCGGGCAGCGGCAACAAGAACACGTGCGAGAAAAAAGCGCCGGGATACCATTGCTGCGCCACCGACTATTCGACGTGCAAATGCACGGCCGCGGCGTGCCCGACCTACGAAAAGGAGGTCACGTCGTGCACGAAGGCCATCGTCACGTGCAGCAGCGACCAGCAGAAAACCACGCGATGCAATTGAATCAGCGCGGCGCGACTTCCTGAAGCCGCCGGCGCACCGTGCCATCGAGCTGGCTATGGACCAGCCGCATGATGCTGTCGCACTCCTCGACGCTGATGCGCGCGCCGCGAATGAAGCGCTCGCGCGTGCGGCGGAGCAGAAGCTCGCGCGCGGAGGCGAGCCAGCGTGCCACGGTGGCGCGATGGGCACGGTAGAGGCCTGAAAGGTCGTCGATTCCGAGGCCGTCGACGATGTTCTGGCGAAGGAGATTCTTCTCGCGATCGGAGAGCGAATCGAGCGCAGACTGGAACGCCTCGCGGAATTGCGCGCGGTAAACCTCTTTGACGTAGGCCAGCTCGGGATCCTCGTTCGAGGTGTGCAGGGCCAACAGGGCGTCATCCTCCAGCGGTAGCTCACGCTTTCCTTTGCGCGCGAGCCGGAGCGCCGCCCGCACGGCGGTCACCCGCAACCATCCGTGAAGGTCGCCCCGGCCGTTGAAGGCCGAAAGGCGCGGCGGCGCCGCCGGCGTTCCCACGAGCAGCTGGTCGCGCAGCGACTGTTTGACGTCGGCCACCCGCTCCGGCGTCAGGCGCAACCGGCCCAGCACGGGATCGAGCCGGGAAAAAAAGCGCTCTTCCAGGATGCGAAGTGCGGCGCGATCGCGGTGCAATGAGGCGCAGGCGAGGTAGAGATCGCCCGGGCGCAGCTGCTGAAGCTCGGCGGCGGACGACACCCGGGCGCCGGCATGGGTCAGAAAAGCCTCCGGTTCGAGCTGCAACTCCGGATACGCATCACGGGCGCGTGCGGAAATTTCCGCCAAGGTTTTCTCCAAGAGAACGGACGTCCAGGGAGCCGAGGTCACTTCCGCCTGGAGGGGCGGCGCCGCGGCGGCGAGAAAAGCACCGGAAAGAGGATGCTCGGAGGGCACGCTCCAAGTATACCAGGGCCGGCGTCGTGACGATTGGCCCAGGTTGTTTGGAGGAAAGTGCGATCCTGGATTTCGTCCAGGGCGATCTGGCGACGCCCGATTTCGAGGCGGCGGAGGCGCACCTCGCCCGTTGCACCGAATGCCGCGAGCTGGTCTCCACGCTGGCCCGAGGATTGGGCTCCACCAACGAGCGCAACGCGACCAACGCGACCAACGCGACCAACGCGACAGGCGACGTGCGCGATGTGGCGTTTGCGCGACCTCGTCGGGATGCGCGGGCAGCGCCCGTGGCCGAGGGGGAGCTCATCGCGGGAAAATACCGGGTCGAGCGTGTGCTTGGCCACGGAGGCATGGGCGTCGTGGTGGCCGCCACGCACGTGCACCTTGGCCACAAGGTGGCGCTCAAGTTTCTCCACGCCGGGGCGATGGAGGCGTCCTCCCGCGTCGTGCGCTTCCTTCGCGAAGGGCGCGCGGCCGCGCGCATTCAGGGAGAACACGTCGCGCGCGTCATGGACGTGGGAACGCTCGACAGCGGCATGCCGTACATCGTCATGGAGTTCCTCCAGGGACTCGACTTCGCGGCCCTGCTCGCCGAGCGCGGAAGGCTGGCCATCGAGGAAGCGATCCATTATGTCCTGCAAGCCTGCGAGGCCGTGGCGGAGGCGCATGCACTGGGCATCGTTCATCGCGATCTCAAGCCGGCCAATCTGTTCCTGAGTGCGCGCCCCGACGGCTCGCCACTGGTGAAAGTGCTCGACTTCGGCATCTCGAAGGACGGAGGCGCGGGCTCGCCGCAGCTCACCTCGGGCGAAGTGATGATGGGCTCCCCGCGGTACATGTCGCCCGAGCAGATCATGGCCCCGCGCGACGTCGACGCGCGCACGGACATTTGGGCACTCGGGGTGATCCTCCACGAGCTCCTCACGGGGAGTCCTCCATTCGACAGCGATTCGGCCGTCGGGCTTTCGACCCTCATCGTGTCGCACGCGGCCCCCAAGATTCGCGCCGCCAGGCCGGATGCTTCGCATTCGCTGGAGGCCATCATCTTGCGGTGCCTCGAAAAAGAGCCCGCGAGGCGTTTTTCCAATGTCGCGGAGCTCTCCGAGGCGTTGTCCCCTTTCGTGCGCACGGGCCCAGCGGCAGCATCGGCCCGTGTCTCCGTGGATCGCATCGTTCGCCTGGTGCAGGGCGGCATCGTCCACGCCGACGCCGCGCCACACCGGGTGTCCATCATTTCGACGACGGCGTCGACCCGCGATGCCTTCAGCGGCACGCAGCCGGTCGCGCCGCCCAAACGCCACGCCCCGCGGAGTGCGGCGCTCGTGACGGGGGCCGCCGTTCTTCTCGGGGTCGGAGCGTGGGCGTTCATGACGAGCCGGCCCAAGGCCGAGGCGCTTCCGCCCCCTGCGGTCCCCGTCGTGCAAGAGACACGGACCGCGCCGGCCGAAACGCCGCACACGGCCGACGTCGTGCCAGCCGCGAATACGGCGAACGCGGTGGATGCAGGGCCGGCGCACCGTCCACCCGAGCCGCCATCGCATCGCGCGCCGGCCAAAACGCCAAAGCGCCCTGCCCCCTCCGCGGAAGCCGCCGCACAACCCCCGACGAACGATACCAATCATAGCGGCTTGCTCGATCGCAAATGACCAAAGTTCCATGATAAGGAGCCGCCTCGCCATCGAATGTCGCGAAGTTTTTAATCCCGTGAGACCTTCTTCGAGCAACATGTCCGCCGTGCGCCGCTTCCTAGGGATCTCCGCATTCACGTCCATTCTTGCGATGGCACCCACCGCCGTCGGCCAGACGGGGCCCTCTGGCGCAGATCGCGCCACGGCGCAGGAGCTCTTCGATCAGGGGCGAACCTTGATGCAGGCAGGCCGCTACCCCGAGGCATGCGCGAAGTTCGAACAGAGCCAGCGCATCGATCCGGGCGGGGGCACGCTGCTCAACCTCGCCGTCTGCCATGAGAAACAAGGCCGGCTCGCAACCGCATGGGGTGAGCTTCACGACGCGCTATCCTTTGCGCGGCGCGATGGCCGCAAAGACCGCGAGGCCCTTGCCTCGGAGCGGATTCAAGCGATCGCGCCGAACCTTCCGCGTCTGGCCATGCACGTCCCCGCCGCGGCGGCCCCCGGGGTCGAGGTTCGCATCGACGGCGTCCCCCTCGCGCGGGAAGCGTGGGACGTGGCCACGCCGGTGGATCCCGGCCCGCATGAAATCGTGGTTGGCCGCCCCGGGCTGCCCACGTGGAACCGCTCCGTCGTCTTGCGCGAAGGGGAAACACAAGACATCACCGTCGACAATGTCGATACGTCGACGCCGCCCGCGGTCATCATCAGTCCCGCCCCCGCGCCCGCGCAAGAAGGCGCGCCGGAGCCACCGAAGTCCGTTTGGGCCGATGTTCCGGTCGAACCGATGCCGCACGGAAAACGCTCCACCGCCTTTTACGTCGTGGGAGGCATCGGCCTCGCCTCGCTGGCCACCAGCGCGGTCACGGGCATCATGGCCTTGAGCCTGCACTCCAAGTCCGAAGAGACGTGCGTGGCCGATCGCAATTACTGCGTTGACCCCGACGGGATCGACCGCGCCAATCGTGCACGCACCTTCGCCTGGGTGAGCACCGGCACCCTGATCGGGGGCGCAACCGCCATCGCCGTGGCCTTGCTGCTTCCATTTCGTTACGACAAAAAGAAGGCGCCCGCGGCATCGCTCCAGGTTTCTCCGCTCCCGAATGCCGGCGCACAAATGTCGCTGCACGCTTCCTTCTGAGTGGACTCGAAGCGCTGCAGTCGATTGGGGGGCGGCTCTGGATTGAGAGCAACGCGACCCTCACCACGTTCGATGGTCTCTCGGATCTCACGCAGCTCGGGGATAACTTTACCGTCAGGTACAACGCGGCCTTGCCCACGTGCCAGCCGGCCAAGGTCGCGGAACGCCTTCAGGCCGGCGGCTACCTCGGTGCGGTCGACATCCGCGACAACGGCGGGACCGGCACCTGCAACTGACGCATTTGACAAGGCCCGGGTTTGATGGTCGGCTCCGGCCGGCATGAGAGCACTGGGCATGGCCGCGCTGGCGATCGCGCTCTCGGGGAGCGAAGTCGCTCGCGCGGACGAGGCGCCGCCATCCTATGCGCGGCGGCCCCTGGCGGCAGGGGCCGCGGTGGTTCCCGGCTTGGTCGTGCACGGAGCGGGGCACTATGTGCTCGGGGAGACGGCCACCGGCCATCGCTTGCTGGCCATGGAGGGCGTTGGTGCGGCGGGGCTCGTGGGCGGGTTGGCGGGCCTGGCCGTCACGGGCGCGTCGCGGCGCTTTGCAGGGGCGTTCGGCCTGCTCACCATCGCGGGAGCGGGCCTTTTTCTCGTCTCCGCCTTGACGGACCTCTATGGCGTCTTGGCCCCCGAGGGCGCGCGTGGAGAGCCGCTGCGCACGGCGCCGTTCATTCGGACCGAATTGGGCCTGCGCTACGTGTACGATCCCAATTTCGAATATCGAAGCTTTCTCGTCCAGGGCGTCGATTATCGCCTTCGCGGATTCAAAATCGCCCCCACGGCATGGTTCGCGCTGAACGATGACAATGCGCGGCTCATGGCCAACGTGGGATACCGCTTCGTCGGCCCGCGCCCCGATCGGCGTGCGAGCGACGGCTCCTATTTCGATATCGATGTCGGCCTACTCCACCATCGTTACGGCACCGAACGGTTTTCCATGACCGGCGGCGAGGTCCTGGTCAAAGGGAGGCTCGACATGGCGCTCCTCGGGCGCACGCTGCGTGGCTCGTTCACCGAATTGGGCGGGGGCTTCGGCCTGCAGTCGTATCGGTACTTCGGATTCACCGACGAGGCGAATACCCTTTTGCTGGGCTGGTTCGCGTGGGGCTTCTACATCGGTTCCGGCAACGAGGTCATGGTGTATTACGACCACCGCCATGATGACTTCGCCGCGGGAATGAAACTGGGCGGTCTGGGCGCAGTCGGCAGCGGAGTGCCCGGCCACATGGGCGCGCGCGGCACGTATTTCTTCACCGACGACTGGGGCATCACGGCCGACGCGCAGATTGGCTCGGCCTTCGTCGGCGGGGCCTCCCTCCTCTTTCGCCATGGGGTAACGCGATGAAAAAGAGCTATCTCCTGGGAGCATGCCTCGCGACGGCGTGCTTGAGTGTGGCGCAAGACCGCGCCGAGCGCGATCGCACCGTCGGCCACGCCGCCGCGCAGGGGGCCGAGATCCACGTCGACGAGGGACTCGCCGCCGTGCGCGCATTTTCGCCCGGCACCGCGGAGCTCTGGACGGAAGCGCCGGCGCTTCGCTTCGAGCTGGTGACCCCTGGTGATACCGCGCGAAGTTGGACGCTGCGCCTCCGAAATGTGCTGCCCGATGCCGACGTGCGCGCGTCCCTTCCCGACGGCGCCGCCCTTTCGCTGGCCACGTCCCGCCCCATCCCGACCGAGCTCCGTGTCACCGGCGATCTTCCGGCGGGCGCGCGCATCGCCTTCTCCTTGGCACCGCCCGATGCATCGTCGCTCGAGCCCTGGCGCTTCGCCGCGCTGGCCGATGTGCAGAATGCACTCGATCGGGTCGAGGACATTTACCGCGTCATGAACGAAGATGCGGCGATCCGTTTCGTCGTGTTCAACGGCGATCTCACCGAGCGAGGCAGCGACGAGGACCTGCTGCTCTTTCAGCAAAAGCTCGGCGTGCTCCGCGTACCGATGTATGCGACCCTCGGCAACCACGAGCTGGGAACGCGCGACGACGCGTTTCAATCGTTCTACGGCCGTTGCAATTTCAGCTTTGCCTTTCGCGGCGTGCGCTTCACCCTGCTGGACTCCGCCAGCGCCACCATCGATCCTTTGGTGTACTCGTGGCTCGATGGCTGGCTTCGACAAGGTCGCAACGACCTCCATGTGGTGACGATGCACATCCCGCCGCTCGACCCCGTCGGTGAGCGCAATGGCTCGTTCGGCAGCCGGGCGGAGGCCAACAAGCTCATCGCGCGCTTGGCCGAGGGGCGCGTCGATCTGACGATCTACGGCCACGTGCACTCGTACTACGCCTTCTCCAACGGAGGCATCCCCGCCTTCATCTCGGGCGGCGGCGGGGCCATTCCCGAACGCCTCGACGGCATCGGCCGACATTTTCTCGCCGTGGACGTCGACCCACGGACGCAACACGTCACGACGTCGTTTCGCCCCGTCGATTGATTCAGCGTGAATCGGTCGCGAGCTCGAGGCCGAGGGCTACGAGAATCGCCCCCATGGCGCGCTCCATCCAGCGCCGCACGGGGCCCCGTGCGAGCCAGCTTCGCGCACGCGTCGCGGCCATGGCCACACAGGCACACCAGGCGCCGTCGATGAGAATCCAAATCGTGGCGAGCAGCACGGTGCAGAGAAAGACCGAACCTCGCGGGGGAAGAAACTGCGGAAAGAACGAAAAGGAGAACACCGCGGCCTTCGGATTCGCGGCGACGGATAGCAACGATGCACGGAATGCCGCGCCCTTCGACGCATGGCGCAGGCCGGGCATCGGCGTGGGATCGGCCCCCGCGCGTCCGGCGGCGCGCCACGCGGAGATCCCGAGCCATACCAGCATTCCGGCACCGACCCAGCGCATGGACTCGAACAGCACACGATGCGCCTGCAGAAGGGCCGTGAGCCCCGCGCCGCTGGCCAGCGCCCACCCGAAAAGGCCCAGTTCGTTACCTGCCACAGACGCGAGACCCGCGCCGCGACCATCGCGCAGACTGCGCTGAAGAACCAACGCCGTGGCCGGGCCCGGAAGCAGGGCGAGGGCAAGGCAGGCCAGCGCAAAGCCGGGCAATACCGCTGCGACGTGACGAAAGAGGTCACCCATGGGGGGCAATCGAAGCAGCATCTCGGGGTCGTGCAAGTTGGCATGCGACGGACTGCAATGGCGTTCAAAACGACGCGCTGCTACCGTGCTAGGCAGGGCCATGGCTCGATGGCACAACGTTGGAACTGAGCTCTGGTACGCGGCCGATCTGGGCGGGGCCGAGCTTTTGCGCGGCAGCTTCGTCGATTACACGTTCGACGTGCATTCGCACGGCACGGCGTGTTTCGCATTGGTCACCAAGGGAGCCATTCGCATCCGCACGCAGGGGCACGACCTCGTGGCGCGCGCGGGAGATCTCTACGCCATCGACGCCGAGAAGCCGCACGCAGGCTGGCCGGTGGATCCAGGGGGCTGGAGTCTGCGAACGATCCACGTCGACACCGAGCGGTTGAAGGCGATGATCGGTGGGGAGGGGCCCCGCGTGTCACTGGCGGGGCCCATCCTTCGCGATGCCATGCTCGTGAAGTGGTTTACGGAAATCCATCGCCAATCCGAAATGGAGGGCCCGCCGCTCGAGCGGGAGGAACGCTATTTGGAATTCATCGCCCGGCTGCTCGCGAGGCATACGCGCGCGCCGCCGCGCATCGCGCCTCCGAGACACGAGCCCAGGTCGATTCGCTTGGCACGCGAATACCTCGAACAGCGAATCGATCAGCGGGTGCGGCTCGACGACATCGCGGCCGCCGCAGCCTTGCCGCCTTTTCGACTTTATCGCGCGTTCGAGCGGGCGATGGGCATGTCGCCGCATGCCTACCAGCGGCAAGCGCGCATTCGATTGGCCGCGCAGTGGCTGCGGGAAGGCCGCGCCATCCGCGACGTCGCGAACGCATCGGGGTTTGCCGACCAGGCACACTTGACGCGCTCGTTCCGGCGGACCATGGGCGTGACCCCGGGAGCCTACAAAGCGGCGTTCGCGCGTGGTTCAAAAGCGCACGCCCAGTGACATGCCGGCGGTCAGACCGAGGACGGCGCGCATCTGCGATTCTTCGCGAAAGAAGAGCAGCCGCCCCGTCGCCGCGAGATCGACGAACCACGGTGCACCGACGGCGATGCGCCCCGCGACGAACGCTTCCGGCCCGATGAACGAGGCTCTGTCGTGCTTCGCCGCAGGCCACGACCCTTGCGTAGGTTCGACGCTCTGCGAAACGACGCCCCCACGGGCACCGCCCCCGAAGCGCAGAGTGACGCCGTTCATCCGCGCCCGTAGCTCGAGGCTCGCGCGCCCATAGCCGGAGACGAGGCGCTCCTCGGTTCGATCGAGCGTGCGGCCGGAGAAGTCGACCCCGCCGCCAAGGGCCAGCGCAAGGAACGACCATGCGTACGCATACGTGGCTTGCGGCCCGTGCACGAGGCCCGTGCGCGCGTTCCAACCGCTCTCGTAGCCGGCGGAAAGCTCGTGGGCCCGCTCCCGCTCCTCCCCTTTGCGCGCGATCCGCCCGTGCGGCGAGCTGACGAAATCGCGCTCCTCGAGATCGCGCGCCTCGCCCTCCGTCAGGGCCAGCATCGCAGTGCTCGAGCCGCCACCGGCGCGCCGCTGGACGACGTAATGCCCGGCCGGAACGCGCAGGCCGATGCGGCGCTCGCGCGAGCTCCACATCTCCGACAGGACGCTCTTCGCATCGGCCAAGTACACGAGGAAGTGCGCGTCCCTCGCCCGCGGGAAGCTCAACGTCGCCCCGCGCGTCAAGGGGCGTGTGAGGACGATGGGCGCCGTCTCGCGCAACGTGACGATGGCCTCCGGCTTCTGCAGAACACCGCTGCTCTTGGCCGAGCGAAGCAGCGTCTGCGCGTGCGCAAATGCAAAGCTCTCCTCGAGGGTCACGCGTGCATCGCCGTTGCTATCGGCGGCCCCGCGCAAACCATTGAGCCATGCGTGCGTGAAGATCGCGCCCTGCAGCTCGTCGGACTCCTGCGCGGCCTCACCATCGCTGGAGGCATGCAGCCACACCTGCCCCGTGGCCTGCGCGACATGGACCGACGTCACCGAGAATGGCTCCTCCGCGGTGAAGCCCTTGTCGCGGGTAGCGCGACAGGCGTCGGTCACGGCAAGACGCAGCCCCGCAGGAACCTCCGCCAGCCTGCGCGAGAGATCGCCCAGGAGGATGCGCTCACCGCCGAGGTGAAGCGCATCGCGATCACCGTGCCCGCTGAAGTAGAAGACCAAGGTCACCTCGTCGGCGCGGTGCTTCTCGGCCTCCAGCTTCGCGCGCGCGATGCCCGCAAGGAGTTGTCCGCGCGTCGGTTCGTTCATGACGAACGCGTGCTCCGGCCGCACGCCCCCGAGGGTCACCATGACGTCACGCACGCGCCCGGCATCGTTCACGGGGAACCGGAGTGGGCGCTCGGCCTCGAGGCCGACGGTACTTGCCACGGCCACGAGGATGCGCACCGGCTCGGCAAATGCACTCGGCGCGTGCAGCCACACCGCGAGGGCCGCCAGCACGACCACGAGGGTCCTCATGGTGTGGCCTCCCATCGAACGCGCACGTGGATCACGTCGTCGAAGCGGTGCAGTCTCCGTGCCCGCTCCACCGCCGCGTCCGAGCCGACGACGATGGTGGCATCCAAGGGCGTCTCGTCGACGCGCGCCGAGAGCTCGGAGAGATGCGTACCTGCGGGGCGGACCTGCGAGGAGAGCAACTCGAGGTAGCTCTCGTCGTCCCCGACGATGGCGCCGAGAACCGACTGCTCGCGATCGAGCGCCACCTCGAGCCGAAGGTGGTCACCTGGTTGCACGCGCACCGACGAGGTAAACCAAACTTGCGCGCCATCGCGTTCTCGAATGACGGCGAGCCGCGTGTCACCTTTGAAGGTCGTTTCCGACTCCGGCGCGCGCACGAAAAGAAGCAGTGCAGCCACCAGCGGGATGGCCGCCGCCAACAGCCAGACGAAGCGTCGGGACGTGGTGCGCCGAGGCATGGGACGTAGCTCGTCCGATATCTTGAATCGCTGCACACGGTCCACGAAGGCGCGGCACTCCGCACAGGCCTCGACGTGCGCAGCGACACCGGCCACGGAATCACCGCACGCGAAAGCTTCGAGATCGAGGCTATTCGGGTGCGTCATATCGGTCCTCCGAGGGCGAAACACTGCGGCGAAAGTGCGCGCGAATCTCCCGTGCGCGACGGTTCACGGTGGCGCGCGATACACCGAGTTCGTCGGCGGCCTCTCCTTGGCTGAGGCCATCGACGAACAAGAGAATGGCGAGCATCTGCTGCTCCTCCGGCAGCCGCTCGAGCGATTCGAGCACCGCGTACCGCGCCTCGGCATCGACCCCGGGCGCAGGTCCGATGGGGTCCATCTCCGCGAGGTCCTCGAGCGCCACCGCGCCCCGAACCCGCCGGCCGCGCCGGAGCAGGTCGATGCATGTGCGATCGACGGCCCGACACAGCCAGCGGTAAGGGACGTTCGCGGAGCGCAGGCCTTCCCCACGCCGGAGCAACGTGGACAGCAACTCCTGCATGGCGTCTTCGGCCAGCGCTCGGTCGCGAAGCAAAAGGCGGCATCGACGCGCGAGAAGCGCACCGTAGCGCTGATGAACAGCGCGGATCTCGTTGGCGGAGAGGCCGCGAAGGAACACGTCGGGTGTGGACCTACGGCGCCCCCGAGCCCCCGCCTTGAGGTGGCGCTCCAGCGTCTTCCCCAGGGATGGGACAAGGCCATCCGACGGGGATAGGGAAACCAGTAGGAATCCCGCTACCATATACCCCCTCACACTGTGCGGCAGGATGCAGCGAACAAAGTGTCCGCGGCACAGTCTGACAGATGGGATCGTAGGAGTAGCTTCGCCCATCGGCCCTGCAATGCAAACGTGGATCGTTGGGGTCCGGGTAACCCGATCCGGTCCCTCCGCCGGAATCCTGGCCGCCCGTGCCGGAATCGAATCTCCCGGCATCGAAGGTCCCCGTGCCGGAATCAAAGGTCCCTGCATCGGGAAACGGCCTTGGCCCGAGGCCACCACCACAAACGATGCCCGGAAGTTCCGCTTTGCTCGACAGGGTCAAGTCGGCATTGTCGAATTGCAGCCATCCCTCGGTCCAACCGAGGTTGAAACCCGCATGCGGCAAGGCCCCCGTCTTGTCGCGCAGCTTTTCGTACGAGAGCGATGCGCCGCCTCGGAAATACGTCAGTGACAACTCGCGATCGCCACCAAGGATGGTATCGTCGGCATCCAGTTCATCATCCCCATTCTTGTCGACATAGACGAGAAACCCCGCCACCGCACGCGATAGCGGATCGGTCACTTGCCCGCCCACCGATTCACCCTGCGTGCCGAGCCCGAGATCGCCCGGCGAGGACCCGGTCGGGGGCGGGCCCGCATCAGTCCCGTCGTCGTCGTCGGTGAAGAAATATCCGTCGGGTGGCGTTTCCACGGTGAGCGAATACTGCCCATTCACCACGGGGGCATCCGCCGCGATGGTCACATTCCCACTGGCCCCGCTCCGCCATACCAGCGCCACGTGCGCCCCATTCGGCAGGGCCGTGCCGCTGAGCGAGCCGGAAAGTGAGAGTGAACCTTCCTGACGTGATGGATCAGAAAGCCCCCCACACGCCAGCAGGGCGGCGCCCGCGGCGGTCGAGGCAACAACGGCGAGCTTCAGATGTTTCATGTACGTTCTCCCTCTTTGCAAATGCGTTTACCGATGGAGACGCAGCGAGGGATCCGATCTGTAACATCGAATTTCGGTTTTCTCGAATTGGTGCACGGCCAGTGGCCGCGGCGCCATCCTTTGGATAGGCTGCCGTCACATCTCCGCGGGGCGCGGGGGCGCGGCCGTTCCGGCGAGGATGCCACCGTCGATATTGAATTCGGTGCCCGTCGTGTATGCGGATTCGTCCGAGCCAAGGTACACGGCGAGTGCCGCCACCTCTTCGACGGATCCCCAGCGACGGAGCGGCGTGTCCTTGGTGAATTCCTTCATGCGCGCCTCGCGCTCGGGCCCCTGCCCGAGGATCGCTTCCCACATCGGCGTGAGGATGGCGGCGGGCTGGATGACATTGCACCGAACGCGCAAACCCTGTTCGGCGCAATACAGCGCCACCGATTTGGTGTGATTGCGAACCGCACCCTTGCTCGATGCATACGAGCTGGCCGCAGGTATCCCCACCACGCCCGAGCGCGAGCCCATGTTGACGATGGATCCCGCACCGGTCCGCCGCATCGCGCGGATGCCGTGCTTGCATCCGAAAAGCACGCCTTCGAGGTTCGTCGCATGCACGGCGCGCCAATTCTCGATGGAAACATGCTCCGGATCGTGCGGCTCGAAGGCCTCCTCGAAGCCGGTGACGCCCGCATTGTTCACGAGCACGTCGAGCCGCGCGTGCGCCTCGAGCACCTCGCCCATCACCCGTTCCCAGTCCGCCTCGATCCGCACGTCCAGATGCACGTAGCTGGCGCGCTCCCCGAGCTCCCGTGCGACCTCTTCGCCCAAATCGTCCTTGATGTCGCTCAAGATGACGCGCGCGCCCTCGCGATGAAAAGCGCGCGCGATTCCTTCACCGATTCCTCGTGCGGCCCCCGTGATCAGGGCCACCTTGTCCGCTAGTCGTGCCATATGGGTCCGGCGAACCTAGCGGAAGTCCGCCACCAGCGCAAAATGCGGTTATCGCCAATTGAAGTCGCGCGGAAAGAGATACCCCTCGGGACTCTTCCCCTCACCCGCGGCCATCACGCGAACGTCGTAGTCCCCCGCGCGCACCGTGGTCTCCTCGGCACCGCGCACCTGAATCCAGGCTTGCTTCTGATTCACGAGGCGCAGAATGCGAAGCGGAATCGTGCCTTGCTTCGCGCTCGCCGGGAAGTCGCACCGGATGCCGCGTTCGGGCTCCAGGAATCCCTCCTGGCGATGGTAGATCTCCACGCGCACCTTGCCGCGCGTCGGGGATGTCCATTCGAACTTCGCCGGCTTCCACCGATCGAGCTCGAAGATGGGGATCCCACCATCGCTTGGCGTCGGCGGCGAGGCGGGTTACGTCACGGCAACGTTGACCGAATGGCATCGGAGCGCCAATGGTCGCCATTGCGCCATCATTACATAAATAATGCATATGACGCTCAATTAGCGCTCATTTTGCGCATCACGCCCAATTTCGATGGCGGCCGGCCATCGCATGGTATACGCAACGTATACCAACCTCATGACGCACGAATGGAGTCATCATGATGCGTTTCAATCGATTGTTGCCGGCCGCGCTTTTTTCCGCCCTCGTTGGCCTCGTCGGCTGTTCATTCGCGGCCGATGACGCATACTCCGCGGGTCCGGCGCAGACCGCACTGGGGGAAGTCGCGGCGTCGCGAGCGACGGTGCGGGTCCACTATCCGGTGGGGGCGCGAGCTCTCTCCCTCACCGCGGAGCATGGGCCCGTCTCCGCGCAAAACGTCGGGGACGACACGTGGGAATTCACCTTCGACGACGTGGCCTCCACCTTGAGTGTGAAACCCGTGCTCGACAGCGTGCCCGCGCGCGGTCCGAATTACACGGCGAGGGCCGGACAGACCGTGGACATCTATCCGCACTTCTTCGACCAAAAAGGTTCGGTGAGCACGCGATGGCGCAACTTCAAATCGAACGTGCACCCGCAACCCTTTGGAAGGGGGCGCCCCATCGAGGTGTACCTCCCGCCGAGCTACAAGGAAAACACCACGGCGCGATTTCCGGTCATCTACATGATGGATAGCCAAATCGTCTTCGGGAATTCCATCTTGGGCACCGCGCTGATGGGCGATATGAAGGTCGACGAGCAATTGGACGCCGCCGCCGAAGCGGGCACCATCGCGGAAGCGATTGTCGTGGGCATCCTCAGCCCCGTCTCGCTCAATCTTTCGGACCCCATGGAGGCGCGCAATCTGGAACTTACCCCGACGAAGGCCGCCGACCCGACGGGAAGTGTCAAAAAGAGCGGCGACGGCCCCAAGTTCCTCTCCATGTTGGTGGATGAGCTAAAACCGCTGGTCGACTCCGAACTGCGAACGAAGCCCGGTCGCGAGACCACCTTCATCGGTGGAGCGTCGCTCGGAGGGCTCATGTCCGTCTACGCCGGGGTGACGCGTGGCGACATCTTCGGAGGCATTGTCGCAATGTCATCGTCCGCGTTTTGGGACAACCGCATTGCCGCGCGCATGATCCGCGAAGCGAAAACCGGGCCCAAGCAGACCTTGCGAGCCTATGCGGACATCGGCGGCGGCGAGGTTTACCCCGACACCGAGATCAAGGACATGATGATTGTGACCAACAAGGACCTCTTCCAGGCGTACGCCGACGCCGGTTATGTCGAGGGCACGAACCTCATGACCCAGGTCACGCCGGTCATCGAACCCGGCAAAGAGCACAACGGCAAGTATTGGGCGATGCGGGTTCCCACCGCCTTTGCCTTCGTGGTCGGCGCAGGACGCTAGCCACACGGACGCTGGCGACCTATACATCACACCATGATCGAAACCTCGCTCGTCACCAGCCGCGCGGACCTCGAAGACATCCTGACGTTGCAGCGCGAAAACCATCGCGATGTCGTTCAGGAGGAGGACGCGCGGCGCGAGGGTTTCGTCACGGTCGCGCACACCCTGGATGCGCTCGAGGGCATGCACTCCATCGCGCCAAGCGTCATCGCCCGCGAAGGCGCCGAGCTGGCGGGCTACGCCCTGGTGATGCCCGTGGAGGCACGCACCCTCGTGCCCATCCTCGCTCCCATGTTCCGGCAATTCGAGGTGCTCGAATGGCACGGCAAACCCCTCGCCGCCCTGCGTTACTACGTCATGGGCCAGATCTGCGTGGCCCGTACCCACCGCGGGCGGGGCGTCGTCGATGCGATGTACCATGAGCACCGCGCCCGTTACGCCTCACGGTTCGAGCTATGCGTCACCGAGATTGCCACCCGCAACACGCGCTCGATGCGCGTCCACGAGCGGGTCGGGTTCAAGCTCGTGAAGACCTACCGAGACGCCCACGAAGAATGGGCCGTGGTGGCCTGGGATTGGTCACCGCCAACGTGATGCATTCGCGTCGCGACTCACGATTTGGCAATTCGTGAAGGACTAACCCCCAGCGCACGCCGCATGCAGCGGGCCATGTGGCTGGGATTGGCGAAGCCTGTCTCGAGGGCCACGTCGACGATGCTCTTTCCGCCTTCCAGAAGCAGCGCCCGCGCGCGCTCGACGCGGCGCTCGAGGACGAAGGCATGCACCGGCTTTCCCGCGGCTTGCCGGAAGAGCGGTTTGAAGTGCGATAAGCTGTATCCGGCCACCCCGGCCAATTCGGCGAGGGTCAAGTCCTCGTCGAGGTGCGCTTCGATGTATTCGATCACATTGCGCAGACGCCAGGCCGGCAGGGCGCGCCCGGGCTTGACCGCCGCACTGGCATAGCGCGATTGCAAAGCAAGAAGACGCGCCGCGAGCGCGGAGGCCAAGCTGTCCGTGAAGAGGCGGCCGCCCGGATAGGCGTCGTGATCTTCGGCCTGCATCATCCAGCCGATACGCTCGATTTGCGGATCGCGAATGTGAATCGACGATGCAAGATCCGAATCGGCCGCACCGACGCCCATCGCGTGTGCGGTCTCTGACACGAGCGACGGCGAAAGGCGCAAGAGCAGGGATGTCGCGGGCGACGAGACAATCCAGCGCGTGCTCGACCCCGCGGGCACGACGCAGAATTGACCGTGGAGCCGAACGCCTTGGCGCGGGCGATTCGTCGTGCCGTACGCCACCGGCACCGGCTGGCCCAGGTGAAGACAGAGCACGTGGCGCGCGTCCACCGGCGACTGGAAAAGCCCCTCGGGAACGGGCGACGTGAGCACGTCGAGGAGTACCGAACGATTTCCGCCCGCGTTGGGCGCCGCCGGAGCCGGGTAGCAGGGAGGACGCGGAAAGCCGTCGAGCATGGCACGAAGTGTAATACGGCTCCGAAGATCATCCGAATGTATCCGGCGCCAGCCGGCCGTGTGCGCAGCGTCATTCCGCGCGTGACAGCATCTTCGGCATGATTTCTCGCCCTTTCAGCCTGAATCGTCGCCAATTCGTGGAGCTTGCCCTTGGCATCGCCGTAGCCGAAGCCGCCGAGGCCTGCGCGTCGCACGTGGCCCCTGCCAGCCCAGGCCCGCTGCCCTCGCTGAACGCGGCAGAGTTTCGCGCGGCCAGGCGCTTCGCCGAGATTCCATTTGGCAAGATCGCCTATGTGGAGCGCGGCTCGGGGGACGCCGCGCTCTTTCTGCATGGGGCACCGCTCAACGGCTTCCAATGGCGTGGCGCGATCGATCGGCTTTCGGCGTACCGGCGGTGCATCGCCCCCGACTTCATGGGCCTGGGCTATTCGCAGGTCCCCGCGCGCCAAGGCCTGGCGGCCAAAGATCAAGTGGCGATGCTGGCGTCGCTGCTCGATGCGCTCGGTGTCTCCAAGGTCGACCTCATCGCCAGCGACAGCGGCGGCGCCGTCGCGCAATGGTTCATGGTTCGCTACCCCGATCGCGTGCGCACCGTACTCCTCACCAATTGCGACGTGGAGCCGGACAGCCCGCCGCCCAAGATCATGCCCATCATCGAGCAAGCGCGCGCCGGAACCCTCCATCGAGGCATGGACGAATGGCTCGCCAACAAGTCGCTGGCGCGCTCGACATTCGGGAAGGCCGTGTTTCGCGACCCGAGCCAGCTCACCGACGATGCCATCGAGTACTACTTTTCGCCCCTTGTCAGCTCGCCCTTGAAGCGGACGCAATACGAGGGCTTCCACCTCGCACTCGATCCCAATCCGCTGGCGGGCATCGAACCCGCGCTGAAACGCGTCGACATTCCCACCCGCATTGTATGGGGCACCAGCGACGATTTGTTCTCACCCGCGAGCCCCGACTACCTCGATCGCACCCTCGCCCGCTCCCAAGGCGTCCGCCGGGTCCCCGGAGCCAAATTGTTCTTTCCGGAAGAGTTCCCTGAACTCATCGCGGAAGAGGTACGCAGACTTTGGGGTGTTTCCACCTGATTCCGCGATAGAACGGAGGAATGTGCGCCGCTCGGATGCATGACCACGAGGTGGACATCGATGTTCGCCTCGTGCAGCGCTTGATCTCGACCCAGTTTCCGCTCTGGGCCAATCTGCCCCTGGCGCCCGTCGAATCCGCTGGAACGGTGAATACCGTTTACCGTCTTGGCACCGACATGGCCGTGCGGCTTCCCCGCATCGAAGAAGCGCTCAATGACGTGGAGAAAGAGTGGCGCTGGCTGCCGCGCCTGGCCCGCGTGCTGCCGGTGCCGATCCCCGTACCGCTCGCCAAAGGCGAGCCGGCGGACGGCTATCCCTGGCCTTGGTCGGTCACACGATGGCTTCGCGGTGACAATCCCGTGGTCGGCCGACTCACCGATCCACTCCGACTCGCGAAAGACTTGGGCGATTTCGTCCGCGCCCTCCATCGCGTCGAGGCGAAGAATGGACCGCCATCGTACCGAGGCGTACCGCTCGCCGCCCGCGACACCGCCACGCGCACCGCGATCGCCGCGCTGCACGGGATCATCGACACGGAGGCCGCCACCGCCGCGTGGAAAGACGCGCTGCTGGTGCCTGCCTGGACGGGTCCCCCCGTGTGGATCCATGCGGATCTTTCGCCGGGCAATGTGCTCGTCTCCAACGGGCGCCTTGCTGCGGTGCTCGACTTCGGAACCCTCGGCGTAGGCGACCCTGCGGTGGACGCGATCGCCGCCTGGAACCTATTGCCCCCGGGCGCGCGGGAGAGCTTCCGCGCCGCCCTCGCGATCGACGATGCCACCTGGGCGCGGGGCCGCGGGTGGGCATTGTCGATCGCGCTCATTCAACTACCGTACTATCGCACCACCAATCCCGTGCTCGCGGACAATGCGCGCCACGTGATTGGCACCATCTGCGGCTAGTTCAACTCCTCCCGGCTCTTCTCGGCGGCATGGACGAGCCCGTCCTCCCACACGTTGACCAAGCGGCCCTGCGCCTTGAGGAAGCGCCCGTGAACGACCACGTACTCCACGTTGCGCGGCTGACCGTTGAACACGATTTGGGCGAGCCAGTCGACCTTGGGGGCAAAGTTGATCTGGTGCGGGTCGATGACGATCAGGTCCGCCTTCTTGCCGGGCGTGAGCGAGCCAATCTCGTTTTGCATCCCGAGAACCTCGGCACCGCCCATCGTGGCGAGACGAAGGACTTCGGCCACCGTCGGGGTCGCCGTGGCCTTCAAGAACTTGGCGCGCTGAAGGCCCACCGCGGCGCGCATCAAGTTGAACATGTCGCTCGTGTCGTTGGTGCCGCCGTCGAGCCCGAGGCCAATCTTGATGTGGGCGTTCACCAACTCGGGCATGCGGATGATCCCCGAGGCGAGGCGCATGTTGCTCAGCGGGCAGTGGGCGATGCGCACCCCGCGGCGGGCGAGCAAGGCAATCTCGGAATCGGTCAGGTGGATGGCATGGTTCACCATCAACGTCGACTTGAGCGCGCCCGCCTGCTCCAGGGAGCGAATCTGGTCGGCTTGCCGATCGGCGATGTTTTCGAGGAGGTGCGTGTTGATGTCCACGTGCAATTCATCGGCCACTTGCACCATTCGCTGCATCGCCGGCACGTTCTCGGGAACGGGGTGGCTGGCAAGCTGGAGACGCGCCCGCGGATTGCGGTCGATGATCTCGCGCTTCACCCGGCGAATGTCCGTCTCGCGGTTGAAATCGAAGGCATACGCGTAGACGAAACGAAGCCCCGAATCGATGAGTGCACGAATGTTGCCGTCGACGAAGTTGGTATTGAAGCTGTGAGACCAGTCGGTCACGGTGGTAACACCCGTGCTGATCACGTCGGCCGTACTCAAACGCACGGCGTTGTAGGTTTGCTCCGCGTTCATCTTCTGGCCGACGGCCAACATGCATTGCGTCAGCCACCCATTGAGATCCGTATCGGTTCCACAGCCTCGGATCATCGACTGCCACAAGTGGGTATGCGTATCCACGAACCCCGGCATGACGATCTTGCCGGTGGCATCGAGCACCCGCGCGCCCCGGGGGGAAATTCCCTTTCCCACCTCCACGATGCGCTCGTCTTCGAAGAGCACGTCCCCCTTGTCGATGATCCCCAGAGGCCCCTTCCCCAGCCTGGGATCCATGGTGATCACCACTTCGGCGTTGCGAACCAGCACCCGCCCCCGTGCGACCGAGTCGGCACGAGCGACCCCGGGCGACAGGCACACGAGCAGCAGCGCCGCGGAAAGCAACACACGCCACAAAGCCAACGGACTAGCCCTCATCGAACAGCCTCCTCATCGCGGTCGAAGCTCGACGGACTCCGACACCGTTCGTCCACTTTAAACGAGATATCATGCTGTCCATGATTTCAATTCGTAAATAGGAAGAAAGATCGCGAATGGCCACCCCTTCGCGTTTGCGCCCGGTGACGCGGGGAACGTCCTTCTGTCACCTCCTTCTTCTGTGAGCTGGCCTGGGCACATTCTGGGTGGACTGCGCAGGAAGACCGGTCGTCAGCTCCAACGCGCGAAACGCGGCGCCGGGATGGCGTGCGCGGTGGCAAGCTGGGTTCGGCTCCATCGCCGCAACGGAAAGGCACGACGAACGGAAACGTTTTTCCTCGATGCTTTCAGGACATTTCGGTGAAGCTTGTGCTATCACTGCCCACGGTTCCATGTACATCGCCCGGAGTGACTGGCAGCACGGTGTAGCCGTGTGGTGGTACGCCGGTGTGGTGAGCGACGAGGAATGGGAGGAAACCTTCGCGCACCGCAGGGAGCTTTGCGCGCGCAGTCAAGGCATGCCTTTCCGGCCTTCCGTGCTGCTCGTCACGGGCACGGAGCCCATGCCCAATGCCCTTCGCCGCCGGCAGCTGTGCGAGGTGCAGGACCACCCGCACTACAATCCGTATATCGCCTGCGTCAATCGCGATCCCCGCCAACCGGGCATCACCACCGCCCTTCGCTGGGTGCGTGGCCGTCCCAACTGGGACGAGTCCACCTTCCTCACCATCGATCAGGGCATCGCATGGCTGGAAGAAAAGCGTGGGGGGCGGCTTCCCGCCCTGCGCCTGCTGACCGCAAACGTCCGCCGCTTGGTCGCCGCGCAGGCGCAATCAAGGGCCTAAACGCTGTAGCTCAACCGTCCGGTCCGATGGCGGGGATTGCAAAAGGATGCATCCCCGCCAACGGCACACGGAGATCGAGGACGTTACAGGCGCCCTGCCCGACTCGGTCGCGGGCCCGGCGCGGGTACGGGCGGAGCCATGGGCACCGGGGGGGAGACGGCGGAGGCAGACACCTCGACGGTGCGGACCCCCGGCTGGCCCGCGGTAAGCATCTCGGTGCTCGCGCGGTTGGACTCATTGGTGCGCTGCATGTAGAAACCCGGCGCGAGCTGCGCCGTCGCGGCCTCGCCGTTCGGTGCCGGGGCGAAGGTCTGAAGGCTTCCTCCGAGAATGGCACACTGCTCGGCGGAGAGCTCCTTTTCGAAGGTGAGGATGCTGGCATTGCGAACGGTGGATTCGCCGCGGAAGTTGCCGGTGAGGGTAAACGTCCTATCGCTCAACGAAGGCAGCAACGACGCAATGTCGCGCAGAGCCCCCGCTTCCGCGACGGCCTGGGGTATCACGTAACAGGCAATGCCTTCTTTGACGTAATCCCAACGACCCTCGCCCAATTCGTTGTACTCCGAGGTGTAGTGGTGGTCCTTGCCGTTGTAATAACGATACAAGGGAACCGCACCGTTCTCCGGCGTTGCATAGACGTATCCCGCAATGCCCTCTTTGGTATAGCCTCCGCGCCCGTCACCGAGCTCGCCGTAGTTGGTGGTGTAAAAATGGTCGCCACCGTCCCAGTAGCGGTAGAGAGGCACGGTGCCAGGCTGCTGCGTCTCGAAAATGTATCCGGGCGATCCCTCTTCGCTGTAGCCGCCGTCCTCCGGGTGCTCCTCGTTGATGGTGAAGAAATGCTCGTTTCCATTCCAATAACGTCTCAATTTCTTGAGACCGCGGGGCACCACCCCAACCTGGCCCCCCAGCAAGAACACGTGCAGCGTAAACGGCACGTCCTGCACCTTCTCCTGCTGCAAGATGGCCTGGAAGATGACCTTCTTCATGGAAGGAATGCGCAGCGGCGTCTCGAACTTGTAGGAAATGGCCTCCGTTTCCGTGCCCTCTTTGCCTCCCTCCAGCGATATTTCGAAATTGAATTCGCTCGAGGCTTTCACGAACAACGCATTGACCGCAAAGCCGACCTTCCAGCCTATTTTTGTGCCCGCCTTCACGTACCATTTGACTTGGTTGGTGATCGTCTTGTCCACGCTGGCCTTGACGTCCTGGGGCAGCGTCGAGCAATTGCTGTAGACGATCTCGTCGATCAACAGGGGTGCCACCGTCGAATCCGGGGGGTGGGCGATCATCTGCTTGTCGTAGTTCGCCCCCTCGAACTCGCGCTCTGCAATGAACACCGCACTGCCTCGCGCCTCGAGGCGCTTGTTCATCTCCCGGACCATCTCCACGGTGATTGTCGGCATAACCCCTCCTGACCGGCGCTTAGGTGCGCGCGGAAACGACCATGGTAACGCGAGGTCCTAGGGGCTTGTCTCCCGGAAAGATGTCCGCTCGACGCCACCATTGGTTGCCTTAGCACCGACTCGGCGACACAAGCGCGCTCTCGATGTCCCCATCATCGCCTGAGCCGTGTCCAAAGAGCGACGCCTGCGCCACGCCGGCACGGCGAGCCCCCCCGCCATCGAAGATGCCAAGGGTGCTCGCCGGCGGGACATCATCCATTCGTCGAGGACGTCGAACGGCGACGACTCAATTCCAAATCCACCGCTCGTACTCCCCGTCATTGCAGGGCCGCGTGTAAAGGTCGCCACCGTGCGTATCGAGGCACTTGCCGGTGGCCTGATTGGCGAATCGGCGCGTGCCGTCGGAATAGCCCTTGATGAACCAACTTTGCGATTGATCGTTCTTGTCGCACGGTGCCGTGTAGGCATCGTTGTCGAAACCGCCGCCACCGTGGGTCGAGAGGCAGCGCCCGGTCGCGATATTCTTGAATTCGTAGGTATGGTCCAGCCACTCGTGAATGTTCCATATCTGATAATTGCCACCATTGCAGCCGAGCGTATAGGCGCTTCCAGCACCGTTGCTATCCATGCACTGCGACGTGCCAAGGTTGATGAAGCGTCGCACCTGATCGGAGGCCAGCTCGGAGTTCGTCTCTTTCGAGTCGATTTCCGGCTCGGCGTCCGTCGGAGCGGCACATCCAGAAGCCGACGCACAAAGCGCGACCGCGAACAGCGAAGCAATGAACGCTGATTTCATCAGTATTCTCCAATGAATTGGTCAATAAGCGGCAACCTCGAAACGTCGAGGAAGTGTCTCGTCATTTAGTACGCCATGCGCGAATGACAAGTACTCAATCTGCCGCCGTCGCAACTTTATCCGAGTGTAAACGTTCCGTTGACGCGACCATGCAGCGCGCCAGTTAGGCGTCCATTGTACGGCCGAATTGGCGCCCATTCGTGAACCGCAGTCTGGTCCGTATCAGGGCGAATCCTTGAACAACGCCTTCGCGCCCCACCACCAGAGCGCGCTCGGGTTCTTTCGTTCGGGGTACAGCTTGATCATCGCATCGTAGAACTCGCGCGCATTGTGGCTTTTCGGAAGGGTGCGCTCGACGTCCTCCAAGTAACGGCGCGTCTCCTCGACGGCCTTGGGGTCGTCCTCGAGGTCTTTGTTCTTGTGGCTCGCCACGACATGCGTCGGTTTGAGCGACGACACGGTGTCCAATGCGCTCATCCATGCGCGAAGGCCGCCGTTGCCCGATTCCATCAAATACTGATGATAGCCGTTGTAAACGACATCGCCGGCAACGACCAATCCGATGGCGGGAACGTGCACGACGCTCGATTTGTCGGTATCGGCATGTCCGACCTCAACGAAGCGCACCTCGTTGCCCTCCAATTGAAAGACGTTTCCGGACGGCGCCGTGGCCACCACCGGCGAATCGGGGATCTGCCCTGGAAAATTGGACTCCCATGCCGATGCGCGAAACGTCGGATCGGCATGGATGCGCATGACCTCGATGGTCCCCTCCGTGGCATACGGCTTGGCGTCAGGGAAATGCCGAAGCAGCACGGACGTCCCAAACCAGTGATCGCCATGGCCATGGGTGGTGGCAATGGCGATCAGTCGCTTGCCGCTGGCCTCGACCCATTGGGCCACCCGTTCCGACTGGTCCGTGGTCATGGGCGGATCGACCAATACGGCATCGTGCTCGCCCGTGATCAGCGTGCTGGCGATGGGTTGGAACACGTGCAGCTCACCGGTGGGCGTTCTCTCGTTGTCCTTGAAGGGAACGGGGTCGTTGACGAATACGCGGTAGGAGAGTCGGTTGGCCGTGGGCGGTCGGTTCTCGATCTTGTCGTCGTGGCACGATGCGGATGCCAGCGTCAGCATGAAGCCGAGGGCGGTGGCTCGAAGGAACGTCACTTGGGTCATGCCTCGAATCAGCCATCGACACGCCCCCGTCGCCATGTCGAAAACGCGACACTTTCGGACACGCCTCGTCGCTAACGGTCATTCTTCTTCGCGTGCTCGATCAGGTTGTCCCGCAGGGTGACCACGCCCTTTTGCATCTTGCGGAACTCCTCGGGGGTGAGGCCGGAGGCTTTGACCAGGTTCATGGTCAGCCCTTTCTCACGCAGGCGGCGGCCGGCGTCCGTCAGGGTGACGATGACGTGACGCTCGTCGGCCGGATCGCGTTGGCGGCGCAGGTACCCCATGCCCTCGAGCTTTTTCAGGATGGGCGTCAGGGTGTTGGACTCCAGGAACAGCTTCTCGCCCAGCTCGCTTACCGTCTGGCCGTCGTTCTCCCAGAGCGAGACGATGGCGATGTACTGCGGGTAGGTCAGACCGAGCTTCTCCAGGATGGGCTTGTACGCGCGGCCGTACGCCAAGTTCGTCGAGTAGATGGCAAAACATAGGAAATCCGCGAGTTTGGGACTTTTCGGGTCTTTCGGATCCACGGGACTCATCAGGGGCCTCTCGACCTATTGTATCGCATACGAACCAATCGGATGCTTGACATCGACGCGAGGCCGAACCATAGAAGTCGCACACGAATGAATCGCATGCGATTTACAGATTCCCGCGACGAAAACGTCGACCACTCACGCCGCAGCCTGCTTGGCGCGGCGGCCTTTGGCCTCGCGGCGACCTCCTTCGGGCTCCTCCGCTGTGCGAAAGCCCAGGCCAGCAAGTACGTCCCCGGCACGAACACGACGTTCGGACCGCTCAAGCAGATCAACGCGGGCCTGTTGAACGTCGGCTACGCCGAGGCCGGGCCGCCCGATGGGCCCCCGGTCTTTCTGCTGCATGGCTGGCCGTACGACATTCATAGCTACGTGGACGTCGCCCCGATCCTGGCGTCGGCCGGATACCGGGTCATCGTCCCGCACCTGCGCGGCCACGGCACCACGCGTTTTCTCTCGAACGACACGTTCCGCAACGGGCAGCAGTCGGTGGTGGCGTTGGACCTCATCGCCTTGATGGACGCCCTCAAGATCAAAAAAGCCATTTTGGCGGGTTACGATTGGGGCGCCCGAAGCGCCGACATCGTCGCGGCACTCTGGCCGGAGCGCTGCAAGGCCTTGGTGTCGGTGAATGGATATTTGATCAACGACCTCGAGCGCAACAAACGGCCCCTACCGCCCAAGGCGGAGCGCGGGTGGTGGTACCAGTTTTACTTCGCCACCGAACGGGGGCGGGCCGGCTACAAGGCCAATGTGCGCGAGTTCAACAACCTCGTGTGGACCGTGAATTCGCCCAAGTGGAACTTCGACGGCCCGACGTACGACCGCTCGGCGGCGAGCTTCGACAATCCGGATCACGTGGACATCGTGATTCACAATTATCGTTGGCGTTTGAGCATGGCCCCTGGTGAGCCGAAGTACGACGAGTTGGAAAGAAAGCTCGCAGCTGGTCCCGTCATTTCCGTCCCCACGATCACACTCGATGGTGACTCCGACGGTGTCGTGTCCGCGACCGATGGCAGCGGCCAGGCCGCGAAATTCAAGGGCAAACGCACGCACCGCATCGTGAAGGGCGCTGGACACAATTTGCCGCAGGAAGCACCGCAAGCCTTCGCCAACGCGGTTCTCGAAGTCGACGGCTACTGAATTAAAACGAAACCCAACGAGAACGACGGCGTAGTCGCAGCATGACTCTTCTTCACCAGAAAAAATGGATTGTCCCTGTCGGGATTTGCGTACTCGCTTTCGGAGGACTCCAGTTCTTTCGCCCCACGGTGGAGAACCCGCCCGTCACCGGCGATCTGACGGCGCCGGCGCCCGTCAAAGAGATCTTGCAGAAGGCTTGCTACGATTGCCACTCCAACGAGACCCGTCTGAAGTGGTTCGACCACATCTCGCCGGGCATCTGGTTGGTCGCGTCCGACGTGCAGCACGCGCGCGGAGCGATGAATTTCTCGAATTGGGACAAGCTTTCCAAGGACCAGCAGAAGGCGAAACTGTTCGAGTCATTGAACCAGGCCACCTTCGGAACGATGCCGCCGGCGCAGTACACCGCGCTGCATCCATCGGCCAAGCTGACGGCGCAGGACATCGCGGTGTTGAAGGAGTACCTGGCCACGCAGATCCCGAAGACCGAGCCCACACCGCAGAGAGCTGCCACCGCGGACAATCAATTCGCCACATGGACGCACGGCGCCGCGGCCAACGATGTGCAACCTTCTCCCAACGGCATCGACTACATTGCGGATTACAAAAACTGGGAGACCATCAGCAGCTCCGACCGGCCCGACACCGGGACCATGAAGATCATCACGGGCAACGATATCGCCATCAAGGCGGTGCGCGAACACAAGACCAATCCGTGGCCGGACGGGGCCATCCTCGCCAAACTGCAATACGAGGCTTCCGCCGACGCGAACGGAACGGTCCACAATGGCGTGTTCAAGCAAGTAGGCTTCATGGTCAAGGACAGCAAGAAGTACTCGAAGACCCAAGGCTGGGGCTATGCGAAGTGGAACGGGACGAAGTTGGAGCAACCTTACAAAGATGCCTCCTTTGCGACGGAGTGCGTGAATTGCCACGCGCCCATGCACGACAGTGACTTCGTCTTCACCAACGGCATCGACTTCTCCGCCGGCCCGCTGGGGGCTCCGTCGAAGTCGGATTTGGTCAACAAGGCCGCATCGCTGCCCAAGACGCCGCTGTTCGATACCCACGGCTGGAAGGTCATCACCTCCTTCACCGATCGAAGCCACGGTACGACGTACATGCTCTTCGGCAATGATTCGGCCGCCCAGGCCGCCCGTGCGGGGCAAACCACGTATCCGCAGGGCGCCGTGCTTTCGCTCGTGGCGTGGAAGAGCGCAGAGGATGAGAATTGGTTCGGCGCCACCGTCCCCGGTGCCCTGCAATCCGTCGAGCAGGTGACCTTCTCGACCGAACATCCGACCTACGACCGCTACGATGGACCGGCCTTGAACAAGGCACCCGCCGATCCCGCCGCCGCCGACGCGCGCGTCGCGTACATCGTCCAGCAGCGCGCTTCGATCATGCCGTAGGCCGAATCGACCAAGGGAAACGATTTTCGACAACCGCGCGCGAAACGAGACCGAAGGGAATGGCGAGCTCTCGCCCAGAAAGGCAACCCTTCGATGACGACGCGGTTACGTACCGGCACAGGATTCGTTTCCTTGCTCGCGCTTCTTTCGGCATGTTCTTCGGCCTCCGCGGAACGAGCCGAGCTCCCACAGACGGCCTCGGCGGAAGCCGCGGCATGCGCCCCCGCCCCGGCGCCAGGGCCCTTGCAGTCGTACGGCGACCAGGCCGCCATCTTCCAGAACGACGCGACCAACGTCCAGTATGATGTCCTTACGCAACACAACGACCTCGCGCGCACGGGCGCGTCGACGCACGAAAACATCCTCACCCCCAGCAACGTAAAGAGCGGCTTCGGCTATCTGGGATCCGTTCCGGTCTCGGGGAAAATTTACGCGCAGCCTCTCTACGTCGAGAATGCGGCGGTGTCGTGCGGAGGCGCCGCCGTCAAGAACGCGAACATCGCCTACGTGGCCACCCTGGACAACATCGTTTACGCGATTGACGTCCAGAGCCAGGCGATCTGCTGGAAGACCCCCACCCTGGGTTGTGGAGAAAATGGCGACCCGCTTCTGGGCTTCAACCCGGAGCAACGCGAGGGCCCTGGCGCGGTCACCGTCGGAATCGTCAGCACGCCCGTCGTCGACTTGGCAAAGAGCATCATGTACGCGGTCACCCGCGAATTCAGCGGGAGCCCGACGCCGGCGACGCACTTCTTCGTCAACTCCATCGACACGCGCACGGGCGCCCTCGTCGGCCGCGCCGAGGTGAAGTCCGATGGGACGAATGGCTGCAACAACTTGGCGTTCCAGCCCGCCTATCACAACAACCGCCCCGGTCTGGCACTCGTTCAGAACAAGCTCTTTCTCGGATTTGGTAGCACGCGCGGCGAGGACGACGAGGTGCCGTATCACGGATTCGTCATCGGCTTCGACGTGAGCGATCCCTCGCGCCCCACACCGCTTGCCAGGGTTTTCTGCTCCACGCCGAACAGCATCGGCGGCGGAATCTGGCAATCGGGAGGCGGCCTCGCCTCGGATGGCTCGGCGATTTACCTCATGACGGGGAATGGCGCCTACCAGTTCATCAACGGGGACATCAAGAACCCCGATACGAGCGTCCCCGAAGGCCCGAAACCGGGCGACTATGCGGACAGCTTCGTCAAATTGCCACTTTCGTATTTCAATGCGGGTTCGACGACGCCGGTCCAGGCCTACACCGATCAGCGCCGGACGGCGGAGTTGCAGCCATCCAATCCGCCCCCGCCGAACCAGCCGCCCAATCCTCCGACCTACCGACTGCGCAACAACGGCTTCGATCACACCATCTACTGGGGCCGCGAGCGGGCCGATGCCGATTTGGGCTCGGGTGGAACGCTGCTCCTCGGCGGTCGCGTCATCGGCGGCGGAAAAGACGGCCGCCTCTATTTGCTCAACGCCGCCGATATGGCCCATCGGCAGTCGTTCCAGGCCTTCGTCGATGGCGACAACGGCCTCGGAACGGACGCGAGCTACTCGTCGATGTATTCGTACCAGCAGCCCTATTATTCCGGGCCGAACATTCACGGTGCCCCCCTGGCGTGGGATGTGAGCTCACGCGGTGGCGGCGCCGGCACCTACGTGTACGCTTGGAGCGAGAAGGATTCGCTCAAGCGGTTCGAAGTCCGCCAAGGACTCTTCACGGACACGCGCGATGCGACGCCCGCGAACCCCGTCCCCTCGCCCCACGGTGAGGTGATGAGCCAGTTCCGTTCGATGCCCGGAGGTTTCCTTTCGCTCTCCGCGAATGGGGCAACCAATGGAATCGTGTGGGGCATCGTGGAAGAGCCTTACCCCACGAAGACGAGCGCGGACGACCAACACGATCACAATCCCGCAGCGCGATGTGGTCCGGGATTGGCGACCGGCGAAGCGTGCGGCGGCTGCATGGTGGGACCAAATTCCGATACGTTCGTCGAGTATTGCGATGCCACACAAGGCTACGTGCAGGGTCGCCTGTACGCATTCGCCGCCGACGACAACGGGCGAGGCTTGCTTCCTCTTCTCTGGGGCGACAAGCGGGTGCCGGCAGGGAAAACGCCGAATAATCTCATTCGGCGGTATTCCAAGTTCACCTCCCCGACGATTGCGCACGGCAAAGTGATCGTGGCCACCGGAAACAACGAAGTGCAATTCTACGGTCTGAAGTCGTCGCCGGCGCCCGCCCGACGCGCGGACGACCTCATGGCCGTATGGCCGGAGAGCAACTCCGCATCGTTCGCGATGTACCGCTCCAATGGCCCCACCGCGGCATCGTTCGCGCCACACTTCGCCTGGGCCACCAAGGATGGCGGCTGGAATCCCACCAACTGGATGGCCGGAGATTACGACGGCGATGGGATCTCCGACGTCGTCAACGCATGGCCGAACGGCTTCGTTGGCCCCACCGTGTTGAACGGCCTTGCCATGCGCCGCTCCACCGGAAATGCGTCTGCGCCCTACGAGACGACGAGCCAATGGGCGGGAACGCTATCGGCCATACCGAATACCAACCCCACACAGTGGACGTGGAACCGCGGGGGCGACGGAACATGGAACCCCACGGCCCAATGGCTATCGGGAGACTACGACGGGGACGGCCGCACCGACGTGGTGACCATTTCGAATGACGGGACCAATTCGCCTTCGCTTTCCGTGTTCCGCGCTGCGAGCAATGGCATCCGTTTCGAGCACAGCTTCCTCTGGTCGTGGCGCGACGCCGGCTGGATCGATCCGCCGAACATCAACTGGGTATCCGGCGACTTCGACGGCGACGGTCTTTCCGACATCGCCGCCATTTGGAACGACAACGGTGCGAACCGGATCACCGTGCGTCGCTCCCTTCGCTCGGCCTTCGAGGCAAACTGGCACTGGATCGTGCCCACGGGCACGTACGCGCCCAACACGAAATGGTTCGCCGGAGATTTCGACGGCGACGGTCTCTCCGACATTGCGTCGGCCGAAAAGAGCGGCGACAGCGCCGTCTTTCGCATCTACCGGTCGACGGGAACGCAGTTCCAGTTGGTCTACACGGGCAATCCCGACGGCGGATGGGGCAACGACGTCAAAATGGTGGCGGGCGATTTCAACGCCGACGGCAAAGCCGATATTGCCGCCGTCTGGAACAAGGGCAACCTGAACGACATCGTGGTGCGAACGTCCACGGGAACGGGCTTCGCCCCGGCCCAATCGTGGCAGCAGCCCGGCGGCTTCTACGGAGGGTGGGAGCCATCCACCGTGTGGCTCGCTGGAAAGTTTCGACGCTAAGAATACGCGACAAATAGCTTCACGAAAAGGACGACATCATGCACTGGACCACCCCGTCTCTCGTCGAAATCAAGATGGACGCCGAAATCAGCTCGTACCAGGAGGACTTCGATCCGGACCGCGACATGCCGCGCTTCGCCGAGCCGGACATCGAGGTCGAGGCACGCGCAACGGTGTGATTCGCTGAGCCCTCTGCGCGGACGGGGATTCCAGCCTCCCCGCTCGCGCGAATTTGGGCGATGGACTCACCCCTTCTTGCCCCAATACTCCTCAATGGCCTCTTTCAAGAAATGGGCATGGGGCGAGTCATCCAGGTCCGAGAGGAGGCGTTCGTTTGCGCCCGACGTCAGAACGACCATGACGTGGTAAATCGGACGCCAAATTTCCGTGTCGTTCACCGAGCCTTCGAGGCGATTCGTTTCTTCGATGTAAAGGCCGGTGACCGACTCCACTGGTAGATCGCGAGCCACCGTCCTCCTGGGCGAGAACAGCGTTTGCCGCACGGAGAGGCTTTGCGCGGTGACCACCACGGTGAGCCGGCAGAGAAACGCGGTCACGGCGATGTAGGTGATCAGGATTCCGGCGAGGATGTGAAGCGTGAGCCAAGGGGTCCACGCTCCCATCTTCAGCAAAAGCAGCATGCATCCGTCCCAGCCGCACGCAAAGACGAGCAGAAGCTTCCCACGGCGATCGGGGCTCCATCGGGTCATCTTCAGCGGCGCCCGAAGCGTCCGACCCGGCTCGCGGTAGCCACCGGCCGTGCCCCCCGCGACGATCTCGCCGCCCTGCACATGGATGTCGGCCGGCTTCCTGGCGGATTGCCAAATCTTCGGATTCGCCTCCATCATCGCGATTCAACGTAACCATTCGGCGTGCCCGAAGGGATGGTACGAACATGGTCCAGCATTCCAGTGCGCGGCCAGCTTGCTCGACGCGGACGGTCATTACCGAATAGCGGCACGAAAGCCGTGCGATTACGCGGTACGTGTGCGCACACGTGAACTGGCCGATCCGTCCCGCGAATGCACACCGACGGTGTGTTCTCGACGTCTCACATTCAATAGGCATCGAAAAGTTTCGAAGGCAACGGTTGCGGGAGCGGACTCGTGTTGGGAAACGTGCCCCGAATGCGCGAAGCGGGGTTAGAGTTTCTCCGACCCCGGCATGCATCTTCCTCCCCGGATCATCGAATTATCGATCTTTCGCGCAAGCGGCCAAACGGCGTGCACGCGTCAGCAGCCGAAGTTCTATCTCGGCAAGGGAGAGCGGCTCGGTGCAAACGACGTCGCCGTTCCGGAGCTCACCGTCGACGGCTACCACGCGGAGATCGCGTGGGATGGCACCGATTACGTCATTCGCGCGCTCGATAGCACGGACCTCTTGCGCGTGGGCGGCATCCCGCTCACCCCGGGCATCACGCGGACGCTACTTCCCGAATGCATCCTTCAGATGGGGGCCACGCGCATCGTGGCCCGGCAGCCGAGTCTGTCGCCCATCAAGCGCTACCTCTCGCGCGACGAGCTGGATATCGCGCGCGCCGAGATCGAGCGCGAGCGGCACGATCGCACGCGCTGGGGCTACGCTCGGGTCATTCCCGTCGAAGCACCGCCGGACGTCGTACGGCGGAATCAGACCTTTTTCAGCACGATCGAGCTGAAGCCACGCACGCCGCCCAAGCCGTACCGCCTGGGCAAGAGCCGCATCTGCGAGATTCACGTCGTCGGCGACGGCGTGGCCGATGAACACGTGGCACTCGCGGTGGAGTCGGACGTCATTCGCGTGACCAATACGCACACGTCCCTCGTTCATCTCGGCAACCGCACCCTGGAGCCGGGCGCGCAAACCGTGTGGCATGGCAGCGACATGCTGAAGATCGGCCCCGTCGTCTTCGGGTTGTACGATCCCATCGAGCACGCCCTCCGCATGGTGGGCCCCGCACCGGCAGAGCGTGGCAACGATGGCCGGCTCCTGCCCTCCGCGCCGTTCGAGCCGGAGCCGCCGTGCCGCAAGCCCCTGGCATCTCTGGCGTCGCTTTTGTCGGGCACGGTCACCATCGAGCTGCCGGAGAGCGAGGCGTTGGTGCTCTTCGATTGGCTTCTGCGATTCAACAACAACGCCGCCCACGACAACACGAAGGACCTCGCGGGACGGCGTTTGCTGCAGGAGCTGGAAGGCACGTTGGAGCCCATCCTGCTTCCCAAGCTCATCGATCCGATGTACGAGCGTCTGCTCGAGGAGGCCCGTGCCAAGTTGCGCGATCCCGATACGAAATTCGAGCTCGCCGCGCACCTCGGCGAATCGAACGACGAGCCCTCGACCGGCGGGAACTGAAGCCCGTCCATTCCGGGAATAAAGCCGTGTCCGCAAGGCTTTACGGGCCATCGTGCACGAGCAGCCTTCACGTCGCACGCTCGCCTCGCTTGCAGCCGCATGCGGTGTCCACGCCATGTTTCTCGCGGTGACCTGGAAGCATGCTGCGGTCCGACTACCGCCCGAAGCCGCCGCGACACCCGACGTGGTCGAGGAGTGGGAGATCGAGCCTCCCCCCGCGGAGGTCGAAGCCCCCGCACCGCACAGCGCAGAGCCGGCGACCCCGCTCGCCCGCGCGCACGATTCCGGCAGGCCCTCGGCCGCTCCATCGGAGGCGCCTGCACCCGCGCCCGCGTCGTCTGGTTCGGCGGCCCCAGCGCCGGGCGAAGGGTGGAGCCTTCCACCGACGGGGGGCAAGCCCATCGATCTCGGCCTGGGTACCGCACGCGGGCCGGCCGTCTTCGCGCCCGGCCCCATGGCCAGCGCGGAGCCTCCCGCGGACGAACGCCCGTCACGCACGGGTGGGCTCACCGAAGCCCTCGATGCCGCAGATGCCGCGCGCGGATTCGGCCGCGGCGGCCCCGTGAAGCTGGCCGTCGAAGCGGCCGCACGCACCACCGATGCACCGACCACCGGCAAGGCCTCCTTCGACATCGCGGTGAATGCCGATGGGAGCATGCACGTCGTGTTGCTCTCCGCGAATACCGATTTCGAAGGATGGAATGGCATCGTACAAGCCATTCATTCGCACCTCGCACGCAAACGCGTGCGCATTCCGCCCGGCGCCAAGGGGCTTCACGTGGTCGTCGAGGTGGAGGCCAAAGAGCAATTCCCGGATGGCACCTCCCCGAAGGACCTCGGCGGCAAAGTCGGTATGACCCCCGCGGGGCCCGTGGCGGGCTACCGCGGAAAAGTATGCAGCGCCGCCATTTCGCTCGCCGGGATCGGTGGCGGATGCAGCCCCGAAAATGCGGGCGTGCGCGCGGCCCGCATGGTTTCGTCGCGCATCGTCAAAGAGACGCGGTTGTAAAGGCTACAGGCAGTCGCACAACGGATCGCCCTTGGCGCAGATGCAGGCAGAGGCGTCGAGGGCGGGCTTCGGCGGCTCGAAGGGCGGCGGCATCTTGTCGAGAAGCGGCGAATGGCCCGAGTGCGAAAGGGCCGGATGCGGCACGACCACGATCCCGCGGAAGGACGACGGGTCGTCCCTCCCCTCGAGGCACGCGCGGCGCAACGTGCCCAGGAAAAGTGCGGTGGAGGTGACGCAGCCGATGGCCACCGCCATCAAGATCGCAAGCCGCGCCACACGAAGCGGATCCGCGGCGGCACGCTTTTGCTTCAGTTGGGATGCGAGCTCGCGGTTGCGAAGCTCGAGTTCTTCCTTTTCGCGCTCGAGTTGCGCTATGCGCTCGTGAGCGGCTTCCTGCTCATTCCGAAAAGGGTCCATCGTCCCAGTTTTCACCACCAGGAGGCATTGCGCAAAATGATACCCACCGAGCCAACCCGTTGCGCAGTCCGTCCCGAAAGCGCGTGAGCTGGAGCGGCCCATCTCAAGCGAGATGGCCCCAAAGCGACCGCGTCGATACGACACCCCATCGCAAATCGCATATCAAAGTACCCAAATAAAAGCATGGCGGCAAACCCACCAAAACGCAGGTCGCCGCCAGCTCAATCCATGTACGTTCTCGTCTTCGCTGGGTTGGCCGATCTTCATCGGCGTTCCCGGCGATTGTTCGGTTCAGCTTTGTTGAAGCTTACCCCAGAAGCCCTCCGAGAAGTTGCTTGAGAAGGTCCAGAATCGAGCCAATCAGGTCCATGGTATTCCCCCCTTGTGTCGTGTATCGCCTTCATTGCGAAAGCGATGATGGGATTCCAGCAATAACCGTGCTTCGCAGGTCGCTTTGGCATGTCCCCGAAAGGACATCGATTTGAGTTCTCGCGTGTGCGGCAATTCGCCCCTCGAGTGACGAAACGTCTCCAATCGTGGAGCGTTTCCGCCCCCCGCACGCGGGCGACGCTCGGTAGAGCTCATCGTGCCATGACCGACCAGACTCCCCATGGCACGAGCCAACATCCAATCATCGACGCCGACGATTCTCCCGCGTTTTGGACTAGTTTTGCCGGTCGGTGCGCGTGGCGTACACCATCGAATTGTCGCTCGCGCGGTAATACGCAATGTGCGGACGTCCATTGGGACCGATGGCAATGGCCACCAGGGGAGCCCCCGAGACGTCCGACAAGATGTCGTCGTCGATGATATCGCTCAGCCAGCTCACCTGCCCGCCCCGGCGGGATTGCCGAAGGTATTCGATCTCGCCACCTGCCCCGGTGGGGGACGGGCGCGCCACCACGAGATGGACGAGCCCCCAGCGATCGATGGCCATCGCCACGCGGTAGCGCGGGGCATTCGCGTTGGCCGATGGGATGTTCTGATCCAATATTTGGATCGTGGGGAGGGAATCCCCCCCGGTCCATGAGGCGAGCCGCAGGTCGGCCACCGTCGCGGATAGCGCGCGGTGGTAGAAGACGGCGTGGTGCAACGTGCCGACCAGCCCCAATGCGATGGAAAAACCTGCCGTGCTCGTGCCCACGCTATTGTCCAATACTTTGCTGTCGTTCCACGCCGTTCCCGTGAATTGCGTGTAGCGCGGCTCCGAATAGACTTTCGCGCGGGGCGCATGAAACGCCGCGTGCGTGCTGCCGCTTTCGTCGGATACCGCGCTCACGTGCCAGGCTCCCGGAACGCTGGTGGAGCCGCCCCCATCGTCGTCGTCCCGGTACGAGGCGACGAGGGTGGCCGCCCCCCACGTTCCGCCGCGCGGTTTGGCCTTCGAAAAAATGCTTCTCTGTCCGGGTGACGAATACGTTGCGCGCACCTCGCCGCTCGGAGCCACGGTGAGGGCCATGCTTGCCGGATCGGCCATGCCGCCGACGACGAGCTGCGTCGGCGACGGCGGTCCGGACTGCGCCACCGTGCGGTAGACGATCTCGTTGCTCGGCGCCGTCTGGTACGCCAGGCTGAATTCCGAATCGGGACCAGCGACGATGTCGAGCGAGAACCCGACATTGTCGAATTGCGTTTCCGAAATGACCAAAGGCTGGGTCGATACGGCATCGCCAACGAATCGAAAGACGTGAATGTGCCCTTCGTCGGCGCTCTGCATTGCATTGTAGGCAATGGCGATACGATCCGGCGCGCCGACGGCCACCCGCAAGGTCGAGCTATCGATGGCCGTGTTCTTCTCCAATACGAAGGTGCGGCGAGGCGCACAATCCGGATCGCGCGGCTCTTTGGTCCACCGCGGGCACTCGAAATCCAGGGGGCTGTCGTCCGTCGGCGAGCCATCGTGCGCGTCCGCGGTGCCGTCCATGGCGGCGTCGATGCCCGGCGATGCCTCGGCCGCCTGGGTGTCCTTGCCCGCCTCCACCCCCGTGGGGCCGCCGTCGGTTCGAAAATCGTTGCACCCGTCGAGGGCGCACGCGGAGGGAACGGCCACGACGGTAAAGGCGGCGAGAAGGAAACGTCGATGCTTCATACAGGGCGCGAAATCTTACCCACTCGGCGGGCCGCTGTGGTGCCGAATCGGTGCCAGGACTGGCCTCGTGGCGGCGTAGGCGGCATCCTTCGTGGCGACGATGGCTTCCGCGCGCATTTTTCTTCTCTCGCCTGCTCGGCTCGACGGAAAACGTGGCGCGCTCCTTTTCAACCCGGGAGCGACGTTTCCCATGGCGGCGGGACTGCGCACGCCGGAAGGGATGCCCATCGGTCACGTGTACCGCTTCCTGTCGGGGCTCTATTTTCGGGGCAAGCTGGCATACGCGGAGCGCTTTGCGCGCCCTCGGGGGGAGAACCCGGCCCTGGGGGCGGGCGTGCTCGTGATCACGCCGAGCCGCGGATTGGTTCCCGCGGCCATGCGTGTCTGCCTCGAGCACCTGGACGAGTTCTCCCAAATCGATATTCACCATAAGCACGAATCGTTTCGTAAGCCGCTGGTGCGCGATGCCAAGATGATCCTCGACACCCTCGGCCCCGACGATGAAATCGTGCTCTTGGGCAGCGTCGCCAGCGTCAAATACGTCGACCCGTTGCTGGAGGTTTTGGGCGATCGGCTTCTCTTTCCCAAGGACTTCGTCGGCCGGGGCGACATGAGCCGTGGTGGATTGATGCTTCGCTGCGTGCAATCCGGCACGGAGCTGCCGTACATCCCCGTGCTGGGCGCCACGCGGCGCGGAACCCGCCCCCCGAAGCTGGAACCGCGCCGCGCGAAGGACTAATGGCCTCGCGGGTGGTAGCGCCGCCACATCGCCGGCGACTCGACGGGCAGGCCGCCGGTGGCATCGCCGCCGGTGGCATCGAGGCTCGTGGGGAATGGCAGGGGCGTGATGGGCGTGTCCATCCACCGCGACAGGGTTTGGAACGCGGCGCGTTTTTCGTCCTCGGGAAGGTACGAAATCAGCGAGCGGTGGTTCCCGTTGGGTACGATGTAGCGGTAGCTATCGTTGCGGGCTCGCACCTCGAAGGGCCGCGAGGACCAGGGGTCGTTTCCGCCATAGAGGTAGAGCATGCGCTCGCCGCGGGCGCGAACCCAGTGCGCCAGCACGGGTACGGTGGCCGGGTGGAAGCGCTTCTCGATATCGAGCGGCGGGATGTCCTGCGGGGCGTCGCGGAAGTGCGGAGTCAAGAGCCCGCGCATATGCGAATAGTCGTAGCCGGGGGCACCGAGCTCCGTGGCAGCTTGGTAATAATAGGCTGCGTAATAGTCGAGGGAGGCGTCGCCGTATTCGTCGTAGACTTGTCCGTAGATTTTGCTCAGAAAGGCATACAGTTCATCGGTCGAGGCGGTGGCGGCCGGCACGTTGACGCAATTCCCATTGGGCAGATACTGCCAAAAGATGAACGGCGCTTCGGTCACCGTGAAGTCGAGTGCTTTGTGGATCCCGAGGCGCTGGTAACCATCGCCCGCGGCGGCGGCTTCGTCGGCCATGCGCGTCTCGATCTCGGGCCGGCGGCGCAGAAGCTCGGTTTGAAATGCCTTGAGTTTGTCGCGGCATGCGGCATCGCCCACGTGTTCGAGAAAGTCGATGTACGCAGGATCGGCACGGCCGTAGCTGGTCGGCGCGACGTAGGCGATGGTGGCCCAAACGTCGTCGGGGTAGAAGTATCGGTGGAATGTCGCGGTTACGCCGCCCTTGCTGCCGCCCGTCGAGAGCCATTTCCGAGGGACGAGGGGGCGAATGGCCTGCACGAGACGGTGTTGGTCTGCGGCCGCTTGATAGACATCGAGCTTGGTCCAATCCAACGCGGGCGGCGTCGAGGGGCCGAAGAATCGATGCTCGATTTGGAGGCGGTTGGCCGCCAAGAGGTACGTCGGTTCGTCCAAGAAGTACGGATTGAGCGCAATGCCGTATCCCTCCGGGGCGAGCACCGTGGGACGCTGCCGCGAGCGGTACAAGAAGGTGAATCGCTGGGTGAACTTGGGGCCGTCGGGATCGCGATGATCGATGGGCTGCTCGAAGGTGCCGAGAAAATATCGCGTGTCCGGGATGGGCGAGGTCAGTTCTTGCACGTTGCCGACGCCCGGGGTGTTCCGGAGATCGGCGAGGATGTCGTCGGAGGCGGCGGGAACGGCGGCCAATGTGGTCTCACCGATCGACGATTCGGTAGCTGTCTCCGAGGAGCACGCGCTCACCAGGGCGGTCAGCGCGCCAAATGCAAGGGTGCCTCTAAGCGATGTGGATAGGCGCATGCCCCAGGTATCCCACGTCGTCGCGATGCGTGACCGCGCACAAATACGAATTATGCGCGCAATGTTTCTCACAAATGGCCGAACGCGATCAGGCGGCGAAATCAACTCCGGTAAGGCGCGTGGACTCGGACCACAGGCGCGAGGCGGCGGATTCGTCCAGGGCGCGGCGGGATTTCTTCGCTGTGGCGGGGTTGCCGGTCAGCTCTGCAAAGCCGCTCGGGCCGTAGTACTCGCCGCCGCGCGCCTGGGGGGCCGTGGCGGCGTAAAGCGTGGGCATGGCGCCTTGTGGTGGATCCTGCCACGGCATGATTTGCATCATGACGCGCATGCCCGGGCTCGGGCGGGTGCGAGCCGTCCCGAAATTCGGCCCGGTGATCTGCAAATTCGTTCGCGTGGCGCCAGGATGCGCCGACAGGCTCGTGATGCCCCATCCGGCGTGGGTGCTCCGCCGCTGCAACTCGTCCGCGAACATGAGCGTCGCGAGCTTGGACTGCGCGTAGGCCCGGCCCGCGCTGTAGCAGCGCTCCGACTGCGAATCGTCGAAGGCAATCTTCCCATAGCGATGCGTCAAACTGCTCAATGTGACCACGCGCGCCCCTTTCGCGGCGCAGAGCAAGGGAAGCAGACGCGCCGTGAGCGCAAAATGCCCCAGGTAATTCGTGCCCAGTTGCAGCTCGAAGCCATCGGACGTCACCCTCCGACGAGGCACCGCCATGATGCCCGCATTGTTGACCAAAATGTCGATCGGCCGCCCCCGTGCGAGCCAATCGTCGGCAAAGGCCTCCACCGACGCAAGGCTCGCAAGATCCAGCTGCGCGACGTGCAGCACCGCCGCGGGGTGCTCGGCTGAAATAGCCTCCGCCGCCACCCGCCCCTTGGCCAGATCCCGCACGGCGAGGACGACCTCCGCCCCAGCGCCCGCCAAACGGCGCGCCGTTTCCAAACCGATTCCACTGTTCGCCCCGGTTACCACGGCCAGCTTTCCGTATTGATTCGGAATATCCATCGATTCGTCCATGCCCACATAATTGACAATCGTTACCATTTTTGTCAATTCGTAACCTCCACCTCTCCATGAGGCGCTCAAAGCAAACGCAACCATATTTTTTCGTGCGCCACTTGCGCGCTCGCGGCGTCCCATCGATAGGGACCTGGTACACGCATGCCGCGGACACGCCTTTTTCAGCAGATCCAACGAGCCCTTCGAGCCTCCCGCCCCTCCGAGCCGCAGACTGCCCGCCCGGCGTCCTACGTGCTCGGCCGCCGCCAGCTGCTGCGCGGGCTCGGCCTCTCCGCGGGGGCCTTGGCACTTTCTTCCGCGTTTGCCGCGTGCCGAGGCCGCACGCACACCACGCACGGACCGCACGTCGTCGTGGTGGGAGCGGGCCTGGCCGGCCTCACTGCCGCCTACCGCCTCGCCCAGCGCGGGCGGTCGGTGGATATCTACGAGGCCAACCACCGCACCGGCGGGCGCGTGTACACCCTGCACAACCACTTCGCCACCAAAGTGGAATTGGGCGGCGAGTTCATCGACACCCAACATTTCGCCATTCGAAAGCTCGTGGGCGAACTCGGATTGAACCTCGTCGACCGTGAGGCCGCCGCGGCCCAGCTCGACGACGAGCGCTATTTGCTTGGCGGCGAACGCTGGTCCGGGGCCCGCGTTCGAGAGATGTTCGGCCCCATCACCCAACGGATCGAGGCGGACCGCGTGGCGCATGGCGCCGGAGCGGCGTCGTATGCCTCGAACAATCCGGTGCACCGCGAGTTGGATCACTTGAGCATCTCCGAATGGTGCCACCGCAACGGCTTCGACGGCCCCGCCCGCACCCTGCTCGAACTCTCCTGCCTCTCCGAATTCGGCTGCGAGCCCTCGGAACAGAGTTACCTCAATTTGCTTTACGAAATGTCCGGCAACGATCTCGCCGACGGCGAACGATTCGTGGTCAAAGAAGGCAGCGACGCCATCGCCAGACGCCTCGAAGAGCGGCTCCCGAACAAGGTCCACCTCGAACACCGGCTGCAGAGCGTGCGCTTGCGCGCCGACGGCCGCCTCGACGCCATCTTCGACGCGAATGGGCGAACCACCCACGTCTCCGCCGACGAAATCGTGCTGGCCATTCCCTTCACCCAACTTCGCAAATGCGATCTCGACGGCCTCCCCATCTCGATGCCACAACGGCGCGCCATCGAGACGGCGCGTTATGGCACCAACAGCAAAGTCGTCGTGGGCATGTCGTCGCGCCCCTGGGTTGCCGATGGCGCCAGCGGCGACTCCCTCTCCGACGACGTCTACCATCTCAGCTACGACGCCTCGCAGGGCTTTCCCACCCAAGGCGCCGCGATGGTCTCGTTCACCGGTGGCCATCTCGGTCTTGCCGTGGGCGAGCGCGACGTACGCTCTCGGGCGGAGCACTTCGTCACGCACCTCGAACGCGCTTTTCCGGGCAGCCGCGCGGCCTACGACGGAAAAGCCGTGCGCATGGTATGGGGCACGGCGCGCCACTTCGAGGGAAGCTACATGTGTTACGCCCCCGGCGACTGGACCGGATTTGCCGGTGCGGAACGACTCCAGGCAGGCAATGTGCACTTCGCCGGCGAACACACCGGGAGCGCGCAAGGCTACATGGAAGGCGCGGTCGATTCCGGCGAACGCGCCGCGGCCGAGATTCTGCGCGCCAGAGCGTGATCGCTCAGGTATGCTCGCGGCGCGCACCACATGAAACGCTCCGCGGCTTTTTCCCCGTTGGTTCTGTTGGCGATGGTCGGCGCGATCACGGCGATCTCCGCAATCTCCTCGAGCGCCCACGGCTTCTGCCGCACCATGACCGGACGCGAACCCGGGGACCCGTCCTCGACGAACCGGTGCGACGGTTGGAACGAGCAGACGCGGAAGGCCTGCTGTCCCTACGGCAAGCCGCTCTTCTGGAAAAACGCGTGCGTCGGCTACAGCTTGCAGCGCGCCTCCAGCCGGCAAATCTCGTTGAACGATGCCGAGCGGGTGTTCGCCAAGGCATTTCAAACGTGGACGAGCGTCTCCTGCGGGAGCGGCAGCTCCTCGCGGGTCAGCCTCGACATGCGCTACCTCGGACCCGTCGAATGCGGCGAGGTCCGATACAACAGCGAAGGGCCCAACCAGAACGTCATCGTGTTCCGCGACTCGACGTGGCCGCACCGCGATCCCACCAACACGCTGGCCCTGACCACCGTGCGCTACGACGCCGACAGCGGCGAGATCTTCGGCTCGGACATGGAGATCAATGCCGCCCAACCGAGCCCGCTTTCCGCCACCGACAACCTTCCGCCCGGCGCACTCGATCTTCTCAGCATCGCCACGCACGAGGCGGGTCACTTCATCGGCTTCGCGCACTCGATCGACACCGAAGCCACGATGTACGCGTCGTACCGAGCCCTCACCATGCGGGATCTGGCACCCGACGACACGACGGGCATATGCGCCGTGTACCCACCGGATCACACGCGCCCTACGGCCGACGGAACGATCCCGGCCGATACATGCGATCCCACCCCGCGGCACGGATACGTCAGCACCTGCGAGGACACGACCTCCGTCGAAGGCGGCGGCGGATGCGCGGTCGCGCCCGCGAACACGTGGAAAAACAGCTCCCCCGGCTCGTCGAACGAGCCATGGCGGTGGCCGTCTCCCTTCCCCGTGTTGCTCACGGCATCGGGCCTCGTTCTGTTGCGGCGGCTCCGCGGTCAATTGCGCCCACGTTGACGACACGGTACCATTCGCGCTGCATTGGACGACCCGTCGCGGGACGCCCATCGGGGCGTTGACACCGATACCCTTTTCGCAGGTCGCTTCCTCGTCGAGAGGGAAGCCGGCCGAGGCGGCATGGGGATCGTCTACCGCGCCTTCGATCGCGCAACCGAGCGTGCGGTCGCGCTCAAGGTGTTGCGCAAAACCGATGCAACGGCCGTCCGACGGTTCGCCACCGAGGCCGACGCACTGGGCAAGCTGGATCACGCGGACATCGTGCGTTACCTCGCGCACGGCGTCGCCGAGGATGGCTCGCCCTACCTGGCCATCGAATGGATCGAGGGCGAAAACCTTCATGCGCGACTCGGGCGCGCAAGCGAGCGGCAGGAGCGGCTCCCTCTGGACGACGTGCTCGAGCTGGGCCAGCGCCTCGCCAGCGCACTCGCCGCCGCGCATGCCGTCGGCATCGTTCATCGTGACGTCAAGCCGAGCAACATCTTGCTCGTCGGTGGCAACCTGCGGAGGCCCAAGCTCGCCGACTTCGGCATCGTGCGTGCGTCGACCGCAGAACACGTCACCACGGCGGGAACCGTGCTCGGAACCGTGGGCTACATGGCCCCCGAGCAAGCACGCGGGGAGGAGCGGCTCGACGGGCGCGCGGACCTTTTCTCGCTGGGTTGCGTGCTCTTTCGCTGCCTCACCAACCGCGACGCCTTCGGTGGACCCGATCCCGTCGCGGTGCTTTCGCTGCTGCTCACGCAGCATCCGCAGAGGCTGGGTGACGTTCGCCCGGACGTGCCGCCCGAGCTCGATGCGCTGGTGATGCAGCTGCTCTCCAAGGACCGCGAGAGGCGGCCTTCGTCCGCCGCCGAGGTGGAACGGATCCTGGCCCGCATCGCCCAAGGCCTCCTCGGGGAAACGCTGACGTCGCACCGGCTCGTGTACGTATCCCCCAACTCGGTCAAGGAGCCCGTCGTCAAGGGTGCGGAGCCGGCGCCGAAAACGCGCGCGCAGCGACCGGTGTGGATGCGCGCGGCCATCGCGGTGGCCGTGGTGGGCGCGACCATCGGGGTCGCGTTTCGCCCGTGGCGGCAGGCCCCCGCGCCGCCCGCGCAGGCCGCCCCTGCACCGGCGCCCACGGCGCTCACGGCGTTTCCTGCGGCACCTTCGTGCAACGCGCGCGCGGTGGCGGCGTACCAACAGGGCCTGCAGGCGCTGCACGAAGGCCGATGGGACCGTTCCGCCCGCGATTTCGACCTCGCGGCGCAAGCCGATCCCGGGTGCCCGCAGGCGCTCCTGCGCCGATTTCTCATCAGCCGCGAGCAGCTCGTGCCCATCTCGACCCGGCGCGAGTACCTGCGGAACGTCCTGCGACTGCGCGATGCCTTGAGCGAGCGCGATCGCTTGGTGCTCGACGCCTTCGCGATGGTCGTCACCGAGGACGTGCCTCGCCGGGAAGAGGCGGTGCGGCTGCTCGACGAAGGCGTGCGCCGCTTCCCCATGGACGCGGAGCTGCTCTTTCGCGCCGCGGGCGAGCGCATGAACGTCGCCAGAGGCCGGGAAGACTTCGAAGCCGCGCTCGCGCTCGTCCGGCGGGCGGCGGAGCTGGATCCCACGTATTCCGACGCATGGCAAACGCAGGCGCGCCTTCTCGAGCACCTGGGACGCGACGGCGAGGTGGTCGGAGCGCTGCAGCAATGCGTGGCCATGTCGCCGGGCTCCGTCGATTGCATGAAAGACCGCGTCTTCGCCTTGAGCCGCGAAGGAAAGTGCGACGAGGCGGTGGCCCTCGCCCGGCGTCGCTCGTCGTGGGATCCCGAAGAGCCGACCGCCTACCGCAGCCTCGCCGAAGCGCTCGCCTCCACGCAGGCACCGAAGGAGGCCATCGAAGAAGTGCTGCAGCAGCGCTACGGCCGCTTGCCGGACGACGCGCGCGAAGGCGAGCGTCTCTTGGACCGCGCGCAGTTGGAGGCTTGGCTCGGGCAATTCGACGCGGCACTCGCCAGCACCGAGCGGCTCGAGCGGCACCTCGCGAACTCCGCATCGCGCGAGTCGCATTGGGCCAGGGCAATGCTCGCTGCGGAGTCCCTGTTCGAAATGGGGGATACGGCACGCGCCTCGCAAGTCGCGGAGCAGGCGTTGCTCCGCAAAGACGCGTGGACGCCGGATCAGACCATCGCGGTGTCGGTCGCACCGACGGAGGCGTGGCTGCTCGGGGCGGCATTCCGCGGCGGACGCCGCACGCTGGCGCAGTGGCGCGACGCGGCGCGCGCATGGGAACACGCGAACGCGAGCTCGCTCAATGCATTCGAGCGATGGGCCCTCAGCGGGGGCGCCTTGGGCAACGCCCCTTCGATCGAGCCGCGGGAGGCCGCGCGGCACTTCCACGTGGCGTGGCACGTCGGGGTGCTGGACGCCTACGCGGGCCACATTTACCTGCAGGCGGGAGACCCGGCCCGGGCGCTGCCCTTGCTGGAGAGCGGGACCCGCGCCTGCCAGAGCATCGAATACCCCTTCCTGAATGTGCGCGCGCACCTCTGGCTGGGCATGGCCAAGGAGAAGCTCGGCGAATCCGCCGCGGCCTGCACCGCCTACCGTTTCGTCGTCGATCGATGGGGGCATGCGACGCCGCGCTCCGTGACCGCCCTCGAGGCCGGGCGGCGGATGCACGCACTCGCTTGCAAGTCCTAGTGCTATGTTGGCGCGATGACCGGCAAACTGCGGGACATCGAGGCGAGCTACAGTCACATTGCAGGATCGTACGCGGAGCACTTCTTCGACGAGCTTCGGCACAAGCCGTTCGACCGTGCGCTGCTCGACGTCTTTGCCGATCAAGTGCGCCCACGAAGCGATGGGATGGGCGGGCCGGTGCTCGACGTGGGTTGCGGACCGGGGCAAAGCGCGCGCGCCCTTCGTGAGCGCGGCATCGACGTGACCGGCCTCGATCTCGCACCAGAGATGATCGCCGAGGCGAAACGGCGATTGCCGGATATCCCCTTTCGCGTGGGCTCGATGCTCGCGCTCGACGACGCTCCGGCTTCGTACGCGGGCCTCGTCGCGTTCTACGCCATCGTGCACTTCAACCGCGAGGAGCTCACCCAGGCGTGCCGCGAATTCTTCCGTGTGCTGCGCCCCTCGGGGCTCGCCCTCGCCTCCTTTCACTTGGGCAACGAAGTCGTGCACCGCAACGAGCTATTCGGCAAACCCGTGAATTTGGACTTCGTATGCTTCGAGCGCGCCACCGTCGAGGGAGCCTTCGTGGCCGCGGGATTTCGCATCGAAGCGTACCTCGAGCGCGCCCCGCACACCGAGATCGAGCACCCCACGCAGCGTGGCTATATCTTGGCACGTAAGCCGTATTCGGCCGGCTGAGATCTCCTCGTTGTTCGAGCCGTCCATTGACGGACGTCGTCGTAGTTGGAAATGATGGCGTCCTGAGGGGGAGTGCCCATCCTCGGAAAGGAAGATGGCATTATGTCATTGTCAGGACTACTGCCGCCCATTGGCGTGGAGATCCCTTGCTCGAGCTACGCCGCCAACGTACCGCTCAAGGTGGACGTTTTGGGGATCGTCACGCTCGACTTCAAGGGAGGCTGGAGGACGCGCGTCGAAGCGAACCTCGGCGCGGGCTTGGGGGGTGTGAAGCTGAAATTCGTCGGCTGCGAGTGGTCGGCCGACTCGCCGGTGCTGGGGAAGGTCACCATCAGCCAGGCGGACGTGGACACCACGCCGCTCAGTCTACTCGAGCTCATCTCGAACCTGCCGCCGGTCTATCGGAATACGATGTTTCTCGACTTCACGGTCACGGTCGAGAAGCCGCCGGGAGGCGGTCCACCGCTGGTGCTTTCGAACACGAAGACGGCGAGGATCGTCAACAATGAGCTCCGCGTCTTCCCGCCGCAAGGCTCCGTGTACCAGCTCCAAGAGCCGGTCGAACTGGCGCCCGTCGGGAGCCCGGGGCAAGTGATCGCCGCCTTGCTCCAATTTCCACTTACGGTGAGTCACAATCCTTGAGTAGCTTCATTTGACGGCGGCGGAGCGCGCCCTTTGGTGTCGCTCCCCGGCCGTCTCCAGACACGCGTATGGCGGCGGACGCCGTACCGAGGGTCGCTCTTCCGTGTTGCGCCGTAGATAAGTGCAATGCCGCCGTATCGTGCGGAAGGCGCGTTCAGGATGGCGTGGCTCGATAGCGACTTAGCTGGATGGAAGTACGTACTTGCAGACGCCCCGACGTGGAGAAGTCGCGTTCACAACACTTGCGCCAAGGTTTGCTGCATCGAAACCGTCTCGACACGAAGCGCGTAAACCAACGCCTTACTTGTTCGGCATGGCTGTACGAAGCACTAGAAATGAAGTTATTCCCAACACTTTGATCCGAAGAAAGGGTTGAAGAGCGTCTCTGAATCCCTTACGGTTACGAGGCCCGTGAATCGCGTTTCCACCCGCCGCTCTGCCCTGCTCGCCGTACTTTGCGGCCTCATGGCGCTCGCTTTTTGCTGGGTGCCGGTGGGTTCGTCGTTTGCGGCTTGGGCGACGCTTTCCGTCGCGTCCGCAACCGCGCCGATGCAGCAGGTCGCGGCGGTGGACAGCGAGCATGACGAGCGCGACAGCGAAGGCGGAAGTGCCTCGCTGGCCTTTCCTCCCGAGGAAGAAGAAGAGCACCGGCACGATGAGCCGGTGGCGAAGTTCGAGCGGGTGATCGACACCTCGCAACACGGCAAGGATCTAAAAGGCTGGGAGCGGGTCGCCATCGAGCGGCCCGTGAGCGACGTCGACGTCGAGTGCCCCAGGCCGCCTCCACGAGCCTAGTGTACGCCTGCGCGACGGCGCGCCCGCCATGGATGGCAAGGCTGGTCGCCGACCGCTCGAAGGGTCCCCCGTTGGCTGGACGGTGAAGGGATTCGCGCCGCAAGCGTTTGCGGTTTCGCTCCCGGGTGCCGTGGCCGAGGTCCCCTGCGGTGCGGTTCATCCGATGAACGTCGAACGACCCATCTGGCTCGTCCACCGTCACGGCGCGCGGCTCGATAGTTCGATTTCGTGATTGGCAACTGGGAACGCCTCATTGCCACGGCGAGGTCATTGATTGGCATTCGGCATTACCGAAATGCGATGTATCGATCTGTCTAATACGCAACGTAGTGACCATTTCGAGCCATCACCAAAACGCCACTTGCACCTCGCACATTGACGCGTCATATCGTTTACAGCGCACCGCGGTAGGAGCCGAAGAACCGCCAGCTTCTCTTTTCTCTCGAGAAGAACCCCATGACCATGAACGATCCCGCCAAGAACCTCGCAGGGAAAGCAGGACAGGCCATGCGCGACGTCGTCTGGCAGCTTCGAGCGCAAATCGGATTACCGATCGATGATTTAAAATTAAAATCGAGAAACAAATCCGTGCGCCACCAGGTTGCCACCAGCGTCCATGGGAAGAAGGCACACCTCTTCGCCATGCTTCACGTGTGAAGGGTCATCCTAAATTTAAATTTAGCGGATCGACCGTTCGAATTTAGACGAGTTTTTGAAGGGTAGACGGAGCAGCGATGGATCTCGGCGTCGAGTCGAGCCATGGCCGTCACCTGAATTGTCACGGAGCCAACATGCAAAAGCTGATTCAAGGGATTCACGAGTTTCAACGCAGCATTTTTCGCCCGCAGCGAGAATTGTTCGAGAAGCTGGCGACCGGTCAGAACCCGGAGACGCTCTTCATCACCTGCTCGGACTCGCGCATCAATCCCAACCTCATCACGCAGACGCAGCCGGGCGAATTGTTCATCATTCGAAACGCCGGAAACATCGTTCCGCCGCACAGCATGCACGTCGGTGGTGAGGCGGCCACCATCGAGTACGCGATTGCCGCGCTCAAGGTGAAGGATATCATCATCTGCGGCCATACGCGTTGTGGGGCCATGAAAGCCGTCGTGCGCCCGGAGGAAGTCACGGAGCTCCCGCGCGTGGCCAGCTGGTTGGCGCATGCGGCGGCGACGCAGCAAATCATCCGCGAACATTACCGGCACCTCGAAGGAGAGGCGCGCATCACGGCGACCGTTCAAGAGAACGTGCTCGTGCAGCTCGAACATTTGCGGACGCAGCCGATGGTTGCAGCAGGCATCGCCGGAGGAACGCTTCGTCTGCACGGCTGGGTCTACAAGATCGAGACCGGCGAAGTGTACGCATTCGATCCGGAGCAACGGCAATTCTTGCCCGTCGCGGAGGCGCGTCTGCCGGCCGCTCCCACCCCCGTAACCCACTTCCAATCTATCTGAGCCTCGTCCGATGGAACCGAAATCCCATACCAGCAGTCGTACCTACTCCCAGGACCTCCTAGCGTCCGTCGTCGTCTTCCTGGTGGCACTTCCGCTGTGCATGGGAATCGCCATCGCATCCGGCGCGCCGCCCGCTGCGGGTCTGATGACCGGCATCATCGGCGGGCTCGTGGTCGGCGTCATCCAAGGCTCTCCTCTGCAGGTCAGCGGTCCTGCGGCGGGGTTGACCGTCATCGTCTGGCAGCTCATTCAACACCATGGCCTCGGCGCGCTGGGCATCATGGTGCTCCTCGCGGGCGCCATCCAAGCCGCGGCCGCACTCGTCAAGGGCGGCCGCTGGTTCCGCGCGGTTCCGCCGTCGGTCATCCACGGCATGCTCGCGGGCATCGGCGTGCTGATCTTCGCCGGTCAGTTCCACGTCATGGTGGACGACAAGCCGAAGAGCAGCGGCTTGTTGAACCTCGTCAGCATTCCGATGGCGGTGTGGAAGGCGATCTTCCCCGAGGAAAACATCCATCACCAGCAGGCGGCCTTGGTCGGCGTGGTCAGCATCGCGACCCTGTTGCTCTGGACGCGCGTACCGGCGCGTTTGCGCTTGGTGCCCGGCCCCCTCGTCGGGGTCGTCGTGGGAACGGTCGTGGCCAACGTCTTCGGCTTCTCGATCGCCCACGTCAACGTGCCGAGTGACCTCACCGCGTCCATCTCGCTACCGACGTCGGACTCGTTGCACTTGCTGACAAACCCGGCGGTGTGGGGCACGGCGGTGGCCTTGGCGGTCGTCGCCAGCGCCGAGACCTTGCTCTGCGCCGGCGCGGTCGACCGCATGCACACCGGACCGCGCACGAACTACAACCGCGAGCTGTTCGCGCAGGGCGTGGGCAACATGCTCTGCGGCCTCGTCGGCGCGCTGCCCATGACGGGCGTCATCGTCCGCTCGTCGGCCAACGTCCAAGCCGGTGCACGCAGCCGTCTCTCCGCCTTTCTGCACGGCGCGTGGATCCTCGTGCTCGTCATGGCGCTGCCCCAGGTGTTGCGCCTCGTGCCGGTCGCCAGCTTGGCGGCGATCCTGGTCTTCACCGGCTACAAGCTGGTCGACGTCAAGATGATGAAGGAGCTCTCCAAGTTCGGAAAGAGCGAGGTGGCCATCTACGCCGTCACGGTCCTGGCCATCGTCGCCACGGACTTGCTCAAGGGCGTCATGGTGGGCCTCGGCCTGGCCATCGCCAAGCTCCTCTACCGCATGTCCCGCATGGAGATTCACCTCGAGGACATCCCCGAGCAGGCTCGGGCCATCCTCCGTCTCCGTGGAACGGCCACGTTCTTCCGGCTGGCCGACATCGCCGAAACGGTGGACCGCGTTCCGCCGGGCCGGGAGCTGCACATCCACTTCGACGAACTCGACCACGTCGATCATGCGACCTTGGAGTTCCTCACCAACTGGGAGAAGCAGCACCGCACCCAGGGCGGCTCGGTCGTGGTCGACTGGCATGCCCTCGAGCAACGCTACCACTCCTACCGCCGGAACCACGGCAAGGCCCCCCATCGGGCCGAGAGCGACGACATGCCGAAGGAGGGAGACCCCCTCGCGGGGGCCGCCTAACCACCTCGAAATTTTCGCTCGACCAAATCCTTCTCCCCACGCGCCGACAGGCGCCCTCCCCGCGACCGGCGCGTGTGGCCTTTCGCGATGTCTGCTAGTGAAGAGCCGTGGCATCGGCGAAAGCGGCAGCATCGAACGAAGCGTTGCGTCCACTTGCAGTCCCCGTAGGGCCTAGGTTGGAGCGCGTGCTCGACGTGGCCTATCGGGCGCGGCGGGCTGTCTTGCTCGAAGGGCCGACGGGCATCGGCAAGAGCGAGATCGTTCGGAGCGTGGCCGAAAAGCTCGGCGTCGCCACCACCGTGCTCGACTTGAGCCTGCTCGAGCCGCCCGATCTGGTGGGGCTGCCCGTGGTGCGGGACGATGGGCGCACCCACTACGCGCTGCCCTCGGTGCTGCCGCGCGAGGGCGCCGGGATCCTGCTTCTCGAAGAGCTCAATCGCGCCGAGCGGTACATCCAACAGCCGGCACTGCAGTTGCTGTCCGCGCGGCGCCTGCACGAGTACGAGCTTCCGCCGGGTTGGATCTGCGTGGCCACCGTCAACCCGCAGACCGCGGAGTACCACGTGACCGCGCTCGACAAGGCCCTGCGCGCGCGCTTTCTCCAGGTCAACGTGCGCGCGGACCGCGGTGCGTGGCTCGCATGGGCGCAGACGAACGACCTGCACCCCGGCATCGTGGCGCTGGCCCATGGGCACGAGCGCATCCTCGATGACGTTCCACCGCGCACGTGGGCGTACGCCTCGGAGCTTCTGCGGGCCTTCTCGCCGGCCGAGTTGCACGATGGTGCCCTGCTGCGCGATGCGCTCGGCGGGTACCTGCCGGCGCCGTGGGTCGAAGCGCTCTTGGCTTCGCGTGGCTCCTGGGGCTCGCGGCTCTCGTTCGACGTGCGCGAACTGCTCGCCGCGTACACGGCCGACTCCCCCCGCGCCCGGGAAATCGCGGGCTACCGCGATCGCGGCCAGACCGATCGCATCGATGAAATCGTGCACCGGCTGGCGCCACTCCTGGCGGGCCCCGAGGCCGGCGTGCTGGTCGCGCAGAAGCAATTGCTCTTGGCATCGTTCGAGGCGCTGCTCGCCGACCTGCCGGGCGACCAGCGGGAGAAACTGCAAGAGGCCATCGGCTCCAACGTAACGGCCACCTCCCTCATCGACGTCGAGCCCAGCGAGCTCCTGGCACGTTTCCCCGGCAGCGCCGCCGAGAAAAAGCTCGCCGCCTGGCGCGCCGATCCCGTCAAACGCCACCGCATCTCCTTGCTGGTCACCGCCCTGTGCGTCTTCGTGGAGCAACCCGCACGCCTGCCCGAGCTCAAAAAGAGCAACGTCGCGCGCACGAGCCTCGGGCACGTGCTCACGCAGCTGCCCGAGCGCGACGCATTGGTGCTCGTGGAAACCTTGAAGCGCGTGGGCATCACCCCGGTGCGGCCCGGCACGTGACACCGGGCACGAGCGAACTCGAAGCGTGGCTCGACGGGTTCGTACGCGATCCGAGCTTTCTCGAGGCGTATCCCTATTACGCAGCCATCCTGGCCAAGATCACACCGGTCGCGGACCCTTCCGTGAAGCGCATGGCCATCTCGCTGTACGATGGCCGGCTGTACCTCCACGTCAACGTGGAATCCTTCATGGCCGAGCCCCAGTTCTTGCGCGGCGTGCTTCTCCATGAAGTGCACCACGTCGTCCTGGGCCATCTCACGCACCCCAAGTTCGTCGACGTCGAAGAGCCCGAGCTGATGGACCTCGCCGTGGAGATGTCCGCCAACGAGTACATCGAGGAGCCGCTGCCCCCCGCGGTGACCTGCCGCGCGTACTCCAACGTGGGCATTCGCCCCGGACAGAGCACGCGCGAGCGCTACGAGATCCTCGTCGAGTACGCGAAGAAGACCGGCGCCCGCCCGAGGCCCTCGGCGGGCGAACAGGGGGCGGGGACGGTCGACGACCATCGCTTTCTCGCGCGCGGGCGGGCGGCGCCTGGCGGGGTGGCGCAAACGGCCATCGTCGTGGCGAACGCCGTGAGCGAGGAATTCGTGGAGCACGAGGAGGAAGAACGGCAGCAAGAGCGCGATGTGCCGCGCCGGTTCCTTTTGGCGGGGCGAACGCCGGCGCGCATCGTCGAAGAGCTCATGGACACCACGCGCATGCCGGACGAGCCCCTCGACTGGCGCACGGCCCTGCAAATGTTCGCCGCGCGCGCACGGGCCCCGGTGCACACGTGGTCGCGTCCCAGCCGGCGCTTTCCCCATCGCATTTTCGAGGTGCCCGGCCGCAGCTGGTCGCTCCGCCGCTCGGACGTCCCGCACTTGCTCATTGCCATCGACACGTCCCTCAGCATGACGAAAATCGAGCTGGAGGACATCGCCCGGCAGCTGACCGCCCTCTCCGAGCGCGCCCATGTCATCGTCGCGGAGTGCGATGCTGCCGTCGCGCGCGTGTACCCCTTCGCGGGGCGCATCGACAAAGTCACCGGGCGCGGCGGCACCGATCTGCGCCCCGTGTTCGCGCCCGAGATCCTCGGCGCACACGACGTCGACGGCGTCGTCTACTTCACCGATGGAGATGGACCTTTCGCGCCAGAGCCTCCGCCGGTGCCCACGCTCTGGGTGCTGACCAAGCCCACGACGTTCGGCTGCCCCTGGGGCCAGCGCGCGCGGTTACGGCCTCAGAGATAACTGAGCCACGCGGATCGATTGCGCCGCTTGACCCCGGCGAACCAGTGGCACGGGCCATAGAGCAAGGCCAACACCGCGATCCACACCACGTACAGCGTCCCCAGGTCGTAGCCATTCTGCCCGACGAGGCGTGCCGCGCCATGAAGGAGTGGAAGGTGGAGCAGGTAAAAGAACAGTGGCACGCGCCCGAGCACCAGAAAGGGCCGAGCCACACTGGCGCGCGCCAACCCAGGACGATCCAGCGCCGAAAGGGCCAGCAGCGCAGGCCCGAGGGTCATCGCCAAATAGAGCAACGACGGCGGATACTTGGAGCATTTGAGGAAGGAGAGGAACGTAAAAAGCGCGCCACGCGGCTGAACGCTCCACGGCTGTGGATCGCCATAAACGTTGGCGGCGCGAAGCACGATGAAGAGCAGCACCACCGCCGCACCGAGCCAGGCGATGCGCCGCCGCCGCTCCGCAACCTCACCCTGAAGAAGCGCACCGAACGCGTACCCCGCCGCCATCACACCGATCCACGGTACGAGCGGATAGCCGACGTCAATCTGGGTCGCGCCGAACATGGAGAACGCGCCCGACTCGTGCGCCACCATCCATAGGGCCTTGAACGGACCGAGTGCCTCGGCGTGCACGCCATCGAGCGCGTTGTGCAGGCCAATCATGGCCAATGCGAAGACGGCGAGCGCACGCAGCGGCAGAAAGACGAGTGCCGCCATGGCCACCATGCTCCAGCCTAGAGCCCAAATGACCTGGAGCACCACGCCCCCGGAAAACGGCCACCACAGGCGAATGAACGCGATTTCGAGAAAGACCAACCATAGCCCGCGCGTCACGAGAAACTTGGCCAGCTCCGGCTTGGGCCGCCGGCTCAAATAGGCACCCGTTCCAGCGAGGAACACGAAGACCGGTGCACAGAAGTGCGTAATCCACCGGGTTGCGAACCACGCCGACGTCGTGTGGTCCAGATCCATCGGACCGAACTGGGCGCCCGAAAAGAAGTCGCGCACGTGATCGAGCGTCATGATCGCCATCACGATGCCGCGCAGAAGGTCCACCGACTCGATTCGTTCCGTGGCGCGATTCATTCGAAAAATAAGCGCGAAGAGCCCATCATGGCGTGAACTTACCACGACCGCAGCGCGGTGTATCCTATGTACCAATCGCGCCGTACCACTGATACGGGACCCTGTACCGCACAGATACATTGTCGAACGCGAAAACATGCGCAATCTTCGAGTGCAATGACTGTTGCGATGCCCTCGCTCGCCGGACACTACGACGACCTGCGCTGCCGACTGCTGATTGCGGACGTCGAGGAATCGATTCTCTCCGTAGCCTCGTTCGAGGGGCACGAACGCCTCTCATCGCTGTTCTCCTACACGATCGCCGTCATCACGGAACGCGAGGACGTGCAGGATCTCGAGATGGCCTTGGGCCGCGACGCGTCATTCACCGTCGCGCGCGGCGGGACGACGGAGCTGATCGTTCACGGAATCGTCACGGAGATTCTGCCGGACGGCGCGTACGTGGGGGACAACCGAGCGTCCACCACCGTGGTCATCGAGCCGCACCTGGCCAGCCTGCGCTACTCCGGGGGCTATCGCATCTTCCAGCAGATGACCGTGGAGCAAATCATCCGCGAGATCGTGCGCTCCGAGGGCATCCAGACCGCCTGGCACGTCTACCCTCCCCTGCCCACGCACGAGTACACGGTGCAGGCCGACGAGACGGATCTCGAGTTTCTCGCGCGCCTCGCGGCGCACGAGGGGCTGCATTACTACTTCGATCGGACGCCCGACACCACCGTGGTGGTCTTCACCAATCGCCGCGATGGGTTCACCGAGCTGGCGAACGACGCGGACATCGATTTCCACCACGACAGCGGCGCGGTCTCGGGTGAGCACGTGTGCACCATCCAACGCGCGCAGCGCGTGCGAACAGGTGCCATCGAACACCGCGATTACGATTTTCGCGCGCCATCGACGCGGCTCCAGGGGCGCGCGGAAGTCGATCCGAACACGGGGCATGCCCGTCGCGAGCGCCGGGCATACGCCGCCGGCTTTCGCGATTTGCATCACCTCGCCGAGAGGCGCGCACAATTGCGACTTGCGCAGGAGCGCTCCGACGCGTTCACCGTGACCGGCACGGCGTCGATGCTGCGGTTCATCCCCGGCAAGACGTTCACGCTGCACGGACACCGCGATGGGGCGTTCAACCGCAAGCTCCTTCTTACCCAAGTATCCGTCGCGGGAAAGGTGCACGGCCTTCTCTCGCTTCCCACCCATGGGAGTGGCCTCGGGGGCCCGGTCGCGGGCAAGGCCAGCGAGGAGCTCACCGCCTTCGAGGCGGTGCCGGCCGATGTGACCATTCATCCGCCGCATCTGCCAAAGCCGCGTTCGCGTCTGGAGAGCGCGCGCGTGGTGGGGCCCACCAACGGCGACCCATTCGTCGACGAGTACGGGCGCATCAAGGTGCAGTTTCACTGGGATCGCGACGGGAAAAACGACGAGAACAGCTCCTGCTGGATTCGCATGATGACCCCCGTCGCCAACTTCGACGAAGGCTTTTGGCAAGCTCACAAAGTCGGTTCCGAGGTGCTGGTGGACTTCATCGACGGCGACATCGACCGCCCCGTGGTCATCGGCGCCGTCTACAATGGTGTCGACACACAGCCGTACAAGATGCCGGTGGACGTGGCCAACAGCACCTGGAAGACGAAGAGCGTTCCCGGGGGCGGCGGCTTCAACGAGATTACGCAGGACAACCACACCGGCCAGGAAAAGATTTACATCCACGCGCAGAAGAACATGGACATCACCGTCCAAGACGCGCACACGGAGAGCATTGGCTCGAACAAGACGAGCACCGTGGGGGCCAATCAGACGAGCACCATCGGAGCGAACAAAACGGCGACCGTCGGCGCCAACGATACGACGACGGTCGGGGCGAATCAGACGCACTCCGCGGGCGCGAATCAGTCCTTTTCGGCGGGGGCCGATCAATCGCACTCCGCGGGGGCGAACCAGTCGCTCTCGGCAGCCGTCGATCAAACGCATTCTGCGGGCGCCAAACAGTCGCTCTCCTCGGGCGCCGATCAATCGATTTCCTCGGGGGCGAATCAAACGGTCTCCGTCACGGCGAACCAAACCATCAACGTCACGGGCAACCGCACGAAGACCGTACAGGGAAGCGATGCGTCCACGGTTACCGGCTCTTTGACCCAGATCGCAACCGGCAACATCGTCTCATCGACCAGCGCCGATCTCACCTTGCGAGCTGCCAACATCACCATCGACGGTGAGTCGAACATCACGCTGAAGGTGGGAGGCGTCACGCTGACCATCTCCGCCGCCGGGATCTCCGCATCCGGGCCGAAGGTGTCTCTGGATGGGGGCGGCGCCACCGTCACCCTGGCGGGCGACGCGCACATGAATGCATCGGGCGAGGCCAAGGTGACTGGCTCCACGGTCAAACTCAATTCGTAATGGCGGTATGAAGTTCATCAACGAAACACCGTGGCAAGCTCGCTTCTTCTTCGGCGGGGGCGGCGAAACGGTCAACCTGGCGTGGGTCGCCGCGCGGGCCACGTTTCGCCTGGAAAACCGGAGGACGCTCGTGCCGGCCGACGAGCCGTGGCCCGTCTTCGTCACCCCCGTCCGCACGACCCACGGCACCTTTCCCAGCGACGATGCCCCCAGCCGGAATGGGTGCGATTTGATCGTGACGGGCACCGCTCTCTCGCAAACGCCCGTTTCCTGGCTCAAAGCGCATGTGCGGGCCGGAGACTTCGGCAACGATATCTTCGTGGTGGGCGACCGCATTTGGAAAAGATCGGGGCGCTCGCTCGTAGCCTCGGATCCTCGCCCGTTCACGGCGATGCCGGTGGACTGGTCGCGCGCTTTCGGTGGAACCACGTTGCAGGAAGGACTGCCCGTTCCCGACCCCATCAACCCCGAGGGTCGCGGCGCCTATCTGTCGCCCGACCATGCCGCGGATAACCCACTACCCAACCTGGAAGATCCGAACGCGCCCGTTCGAAATTGGAACGACCGCCCCCTGCCCGTCGCATGGAGCCCCATTGCCAATTCGCACCTTTGGCAAATAGCATCATGGCTCGGCGAAAGCTCGAAGTCCGGTCGGCCGCCGCCCAACGCCGACGAGATCATGCGGCAATCGGCCCAATGTTACGTGTGCGCGGCGCCTCCGCGAAACGTCATGCCCGAGCTTCGAGCGGGCGCTCCGGTGGATATCGCCTTGGGCGAGACGCGGGCGTCGTTTCACGTACCGCCCATCGAACTCGCGCTGCGCGTGGAAATCGGCGCGGAGCGCATCTCCTGCCCGCTGAAATTCAGTGGACTCTGGGTCTTCGTCGACGCGCAGTTGGTCGTACTCTCCCTGCGCGCATCGTTTCGATACGTGCTGAGGCCCTTCGAGAAACGGGTGGCCATTTTGCAACGAGCTCACCTTCCCATTGGATCAGGCTAAGGGACCATGGCCACCTACCAAGTCATAAAACCTTCGTGCGTCGTCATTGGCATCGACCTCCACACGGCGATCGGACTTACGCCGCCGGCCTTGGTCCTGCTTACACCGAAGAAGTATCATCTTTGGGTCTCGGTATCGACGGCCAGGTGGATCATCGGCGACCAGGAGTCTTCAAACGTGCTGGGCCAAGGTGTGGGTTTGGTGAAGCGTGGCAGCGACACGCGCTATCTGCGTCCGCACCTCTGCTGCTCCTGGCCCGTACCTGTCATTACGCCGATTTGCGATTTGGTGATGTGGATTCCGCTCAATCTGCTTGGCGCAACCAAAACAATTTGGGGCCCTTACTCCGTCAAGGCGAACATCACCGGCACGGACGACAACCCCGCCGTCATGTTGATTGGCGAATCCGTCGGCGTGGCCAATTCCACGATCTGCTCGGACCCGTGTGACCTACCCCTGACGATATCCATGCAAGCGCCCAGCTCCGTCAGGGCCGGCATGACCTGGGCCGACATCCTCGGCAACGTGATCACCACCGTCATCGATTGTGCGATCTCGTTTGCATTGAACTGGGGAATCGGCAAACTTCTCGAGGGTGGTCAGAAAAAGCTACTTACGACGCTCCAAGCTCAGAACATCTCCAAACCCGTGCGCGATCGGCTCGCAAAAAGTTTGCAGACCACGGCAGACCGTTGGAGGACGAGGGCTATCGTTTACCTGCGGGGATCCTTGAACGTGCCACCCAGTTTTCCGACATTTCGCGGGGCGGACTTCGGCCCGGGGATGAAGTTCGCGGAGGACTTCGTGACGAAGGCCACCGGAGATCTGATCAAGGACGGATACTACTTCTTCGGCGACTTCGGCGGCGTGATGACGGGCGTCGACAACGTCGTGGGGAATATCGCTGGCCCCGACGAGAAGGGTGGCGGATGACCGACCAGGGAGTTCTCTCGCTCATCGACTTCACCGAGGCACCGAACGGCACCGCCTTGCTTCACGCCTTCGCGAAGCGCACGTACACGTTCGCGCCGGGGCATAGACCGGTCGTTGCCCCCCTGCAGGTGCCTTTGCACATGGAGCCGAGCTACTACGAGGCGACGGGACAAGGTAGCGACGCGGCTCCATTGACCGATCCAGACGTATTTTGCCATCAGAAGGCGGGTACCGACGTGGTCGTCCAGGGAACGGCCCATTCCATGAATGGACCGGTCCCATTCATGGACGTCGGCGTTGGCATCATGGGCACGAGCGAGCCCGAAAAAGTAGCACGACGAATCCGCGTGACAGGTGACCGGCGTGTCGAATACCGGGGCGAGGGAAACGACGTGGTCTTCACGCCGCCGGAGCCGTTCGAGCGGATGCCCCTGACCTACGATCGCGCGTACGGCGGGCGGGATCTCTGGTCGCCCGTGGACCATCCCGACAAAGAGGCCATTTGGCTGGCCAAGTATTCCAGGTCCTCGAGCGACGAATTGTCGATGTACGTCTATCCGCGCAATCCGGCGGGCCGCGGATTCCTGGTGCACCCGTCGCGCGCGGCGTTCGATGCGCTCGAGCTGCCGAATCTCGAGTTTCCCGAGGATAGGCTGACGCCTTCGCGGCTTTGCACCGGCGATTTGTACCAATGGCCAAAAGCCCCTTTTCCCGCGGGCTTCGATTGGTTCGACCCGTCGTGGTTTCCCCGTTTGGCCTTTCTGCTGTCCATGGGCGCGCCGCACGCGTGCAAAGCGGAGGATTTCTGCGAGGTGCGCAGTGGCGTCATTCCTCCGGAGCTCGTCGCGCAACCCACCGAAGATACGGTGCTCAAATTCACCCCGGGCGCGCCGGGGCAAGAGCGATTCTACCATGGTGCATCGCCCTGGCTCGCGGTCGCGCCGCTCACGGGGCAAGAGACCATCGTGCTCTGGGGCATGCACCCCACGGCGCCGCGCTTCGATATTCCGCTTCCCACGGAGGTGCCGCAAGTCTTGTTCGAGCTTCCCGATGGGCGGGTCGTCGAGAGCGAGGCTTCGCTTCGCACCGTGGTGGTGCGCCCCGACGAAGGGCAGTTGACGATGGTGTGGGTGGCGCGGCACGCGATGTCGCAGCCTTTGACGGAGGCGCAAGTCTCGCGCATGCGCCATGCCGTGAGGTGGCGGACACGATGAAAAACGAGACCACATTGAGCAAGTCGCTGGAAACATGGGGCACGGTCGCGTTGCCGTCGGGGCGCAGCCTCGAGGTAACGCGGGCGGGCGAACACGAGACGCTCCGCGTGGTGGGAAGCAGCGGAAGGGTCGAGCTCACCGTGCACCTCACCGACGCAGGGCCGAAGCTCGTCTTCGAAGCGGCCGACATCGAGCTGCACGCGGCGAACTCCGTGTCGGTGCAGTGCGAGCGGTTCGACGTGCATGCACGCGACGAAGCACGCATCGTTGCGCACCATGCCTCGGTAGAGACCACGGCCGGCGACATCGCCCTGCGCGCCAATGACAACGTGGTGGTCGTCGGCGAGCAGATTCGCCTGAATTGCGACAAGCCGGACGAGGTACCGCCGTGGATGACCGAGCAGTTCGCCGCACGCCTTGCCACGACGGCAGACCTCGCCCCAAGCATTCCCGCGTCGGACGTCACGGGGGACGCGGACATCGTCGCCGAGTTCGATCGCCAGGGTGTCGAAGGCGTGTGAAGAAGTGTGTAGGCCGTGGCACACGCCGCGGGTGGCGTGCATGCTCGGGGCATGCGGAGCGCGCTTGCCCTTACTTTGACCGGTCTCGCTTTGTCTTTGCCGGCCGAGCTTCAGGCCGACGAACCGGCACCACGCCCGGTCCCCGCGGAGCTGCTCGCGAAGCTGGCCGGCACGTCGGCCCAGTTCGAAGCGATGATGGGCAAGGCTTCGTTCACCGTGACGGGTCACATGGACGACAAAGAAGGGACCGCCCGCGTGACGATGCAAGGGGAACGCGCCAAGGTGGAGATCCTCAAGTACATCGAGGATGGGCAGGACAAGACCGAGGAGGCAAAGCAAAAAGCTGCGGAGCGCGCGCGCGAGCCGCGCAAGGCTCGCTCATCCCGCGACGAGGTGCACATGCCCTTCCTCGCCGGCGAGCAAGCCAAGTACGATTTCTGGGTCGGTGACGTCGACGCGCGCGATCCCACACACCTGCGCGTCTTTTTCCACGCCAAGGTCCCCGCCGAAAACTTGATGAACGGCTCGGCGTGGGTCGATGCGCCATCGGGCGATCTGTTGACCGCGAGCGTCACGGCGAGCAAAACGCCCGCCTTCATCGACTATGTGCGGGCCAAATTCGAATTCGGCGAACGCACTTCGATGGGCCCCGCCATCTCGAAGCTCTCGTTCGACACGGCGGGTGGCTTCTTGTTCGTGCGAAAACACTACCAAGGCTCGGCCACGTTCACGTCGTACGAACTCAAGCCTTGAGGCGGCCGAAGAAGGACGCCTGCTGAAAGCGCAGCCCATCGAGAATCTGCTCCACGCGCGCATCGGATAGGGATCCAATGCGCTCGCCCAGGCGCGATTTGTCCACGGCGTCGATCTGGGATACCACCACGACGCTCTGCTTCGGCAGATTCCCCTCGCCCGGGTCGAGCAGGACGTTGCCCGGTTCGTTCGCGCGCTGCAAGTTCGAGGTCAATGCGCAGACGACCACGGACGTGATGCGCGAGTGGTTGAACCAGTCGTCCTGCACCACCACGTACGGGTGGGCGTAGTTCGGGGCGGGCCCCTGCGCATCGTCCTGGGGCGCGATCCAATGGATATCTCCGCGGTGAATCAGCATGGGCGACCCCGGTGTTCGCGGTAGATGCGCCGCACGAAGTCTCCCACGGGACGCGCCTGCGTTTCGCGCACCAAGTCGAGCGCATCCTGCGGCACCTCCCCGCCCAACGAGAAGATCGAGGGATAAGCCTTTTCCGACTCCGGCGGGAAGACCGCCACCCCCGCGAGCGCGGCAAACGTGAGATCGGCGGCCGTGAAGCGATCGCCGGTGAGGAACGGCCGCCCATCGCCCAGGCGCCGCTCGACGTCGTCGAACGTGCGCAACACTTCGTCGCGCGATTGCGCAGCAGTGCGGGCGTCGATCTCCATGAATCGGTTCATCGTCCGGCGCATCACCGGAAACAGCAGCCGCACGGTAGCGCGTTCCCAGGACGGCGTTCCTCGATCCATGACTTTGCGGGCCATGTCCTGGTTCGGCAAAAGATAAAAATAGATCACCCGGCGAATGTGCGGCCCGAGGCGCTCGTCGAAATCGTCCTCCAGGGACTGCACCTCGGCACGACGCGCGGCATCGTCCGGGTACAGCTTCCTCTCCGGGCGCGCGCTCGCATCCGCGTGGGCCAGAATCTCGGTCGAGTCGCCAAAAACGTGGCCACCGGCCACCAGCACCGGCACCGAAGTCCGCGGGCTCGTGGCACGCCAGACGGCAAAGCGATGCAGCACCGGCATGTGCCCCTCCTCCACGTAGTCGTATCCCGTGTAGTCGAGGGCCCACCGGGCCTTCTCGCAAAAGTGACTGAAAGGGATCGTGACGAGGGTCGCCATTCCCTCCAACTATAGCGTCACGGAAGCGCGGAATACACCTACGGGCGAGAAGCTGCTTGACGGCGACAATGATGACAATCATCATTCGCGCGGCTTTTCACCAAGAACACTGGAGACACCAATGAGGCTGACGGCACCGAACGTCGTTTTCGCAGGGTGGATGACCATGTTGGCTTCGGCCTGCGCGGTGAGTACGGACGCGCACGATCCATCCGAGGCTCCGGAAGATTCGGCGCCCGGCCCGCAGGAATTGCTCGTCCACGACCCTTATCCGGATCCGTCGCTGCCAGTGGCCACCCGGGTCAATCAGATTCTCGCGAAGATGACCCTGGACGAGAAACTCGGTCAGATGACCCAACCCGAGCGCGTCTCGGTGAGCAACGCAGACGTCACCAATTTCTTCATTGGTTCCGTCCTCTCGGGCGGAGGCTCTGCGCCCTCGCCCAATACGGCCTCGAGCTGGGCGAACATGTACGACGCCTACCAGAACGCCGCCGTCGCGACCCGCCTGGGCATCCCATTGATCTACGGCGTCGACGCCGTGCACGGGCACAACAACGTATTTGGCGCGACGATCTTCCCGCACAACATCGGCCTCGGGGCCACGCGCAATGCGACGTTGGCGCAGCAGATCGGCCGGGCGGTGGCCGAGGAAGTCTCCGGCACCGGCATCGACTGGGACTTCGCGCCCTGCCTCTGCGTCGCGCGCAACGACCGTTGGGGCCGTACCTACGAATCCTTCGGCGAAAAGCCGGAATTGCCGTCGCAACTGGCCGCGCTCATCACCGGCCTGCAAGGCAGTTCGCTGAGCGCATCTGGCTCGGTCCTCGCGACGGCCAAGCATTACGTCGGCGACGGTGGCACCACCAACGGCACCGATCAGGGCAATACGCAGCTCAGTGAGGCCGATCTGCGGGCCATCCACCTGCCGCCCTTCCGCGAAGCCATTGCGCGCAACGTGGGCTCGGTCATGGTCAGCTACAGCAGCTGGAATGGGGCCAAGATGCATGGCCAGCAATACTTGATTACCAACGTCCTGAAGAACGAACTCGGATTCAGCGGATTCGTCGTCTCCGACTACAATGGCATCGATCAAATCGATGGACAGCCTGGCTTCACCGCCGCCGAGGTGCGCCAGTCCATCAACGCCGGCATCGACATGGTCATGGTGCCGACGGCCTGGCGCGACTTCATCAATCTCTTGCGCGGCGAGGTGCAAGCCGGCCGCGTTCCGATGTCCCGCATCGACGATGCGAACCGCCGCATCCTGACCAAAAAATTCGAGCTCGGCCTCTTCGAAAAGCCGCTGACCGATCGCAGCTACACGGGCACGGTGGGCAATGCGGCGCATCGTTCGCTCGCGCGCCAAGCGGTGCGCGAATCGATGGTGCTGCTCAAGAATGCGGGCAACGTTCTTCCGCTGGCCAAGGCGAACAACAAGATTTTCGTCGCCGGCAAGAGCGCCGACAACATTGGCCTTCAGAGCGGCGGTTGGACCATCTCCTGGCAGGGCAGCAGCGGCAACATCACCACCGGGACGACCATCCTGCAGGGGATCCGCAACGGCGCAGGGGCCGGCACGACGGTGACGTACAATCAGAGCGGCTCGGGAATCGACAACTCGTACAAAGTGGCCATTGCCGTCGTGGGCGAGACGCCGTACGCCGAGGGCGCGGGCGACCGTCCCAACGACATGGGCCTGGACTCCACGGATCTGAACACGATCACCACGTTGCGAAACAGCGGAGTGCCCGTGGTGGTGGTGTTGGTCTCGGGCCGGCCTCTGGACATCGCATCGCAAGTGCCGAATTGGAATGGCCTGGTGGCCGCGTGGCTGCCCGGCACCGAGGGTTCGGGCGTGGCCGACGTGCTCTATGGCGACTACGCGCCGACGGGCAAATTGCCGGTAACCTGGATGCAGTCCGCCAGCCAACAGCCGATCAACGACGGGGATGGCAAGCCCGCCCTCTACCCCTTCGGATTCGGCCTCACCTATGGCGCGCCGCCCGCACGGAATGCGTACGACACGATTCAGGCCGAGTCGTTCGACGGGCAGTCCGGCATTCAGACCGAGACGACGACCGACACGGGCGGCGGGCAAAACATCGGGTACATCAACCCCGGCGACTCCGTGTTTTATACCAATGTCGACTTCGGGGCGACGAGCGCCGTCTCCGTCACCACGAGGCTCGCGTCGGGCGCCGGCAGCGGCACGCTGCAATACCGGCTCGACAGCGCCACGGGGCCGGTCATCGCCAGCACCGCGGTCTCGGGCACGGGCGGATGGCAAAGCTGGACGAGTGCGACGGCGAATCTCTCGGCCTCCGCCACGGGCAAGCACGCGGTGTACATCACCTTCACCGGCCCGGGCGGCGACTTCGTGAACGTGAACTGGTTCCGGTTCGCGCGATAGCCGGTTGACGTGACGCGAGGCGGTCCCCGTCTCCCGAATTTCGACCACGACGAATAGCTCTTATTCGTCGTGGTTTTTATTTTGTCGGTCGCTCCAGGTACAATCCTGCCCTGAACTTGAGACTGAGCCGAATGCGGCGCAACCGGATGCCTGCGCGGACACCCGCCGACATTTGCAATGCAGCAACGATCACGGCTCGGTGCGAGCACGCACCGAGCGATGTGCAATCGAGCAGTTCGTTCGCGATGGATTTGAGCAGCTGGTGGGCCTGCGCTGGATTCCGCGACGACGCAGCTGCGCCAAGCAGCTCGGATGTGCGGAATACCCTCGATGCTCGAAAGCGACTTTCCCGGTGGGACGCACGATTCGAAATCGCGTAACCTACGCTGGGCGATTTCGCTCGAGCATCCGGAGGGGATATATGATTCGCAAAGCACTCTTCCTAGGGGTTGCCACGGTTACGGCCGTCGCTTGCGGCGCATCGCAAACGACGACGGAGAGCACATCGTCAGTCGCAACCTCGTCCGGCGACGCTGGCACCAAATTCGTATATTGCCCTCCTTCGAACTTTGCCAATTGCACCATTGCGTCGTGCGAGGCGGAAAAGGGCGGCTATTTGTGCAAATGTTTTCTCGATTCTCGCTTTTCGGCCACGGCATACGGTTCGCAGTGCCAGCCGCAGAACGGCAACACGCTGCAATCCCGATATCACCCGGTCGACAGCTACCAAGAATGCACCAGTGCAAAGGCGGATACGTCGAAGTGGGCCTGGTGCCTCGGGCAGCCATGCGAAGTGACCCCCAACGGCGTCTTCTGCCACTGCGTCGATCCGCCCGCGGGCGTTCCGCCGTTCCCGTACATCGTGGTCACACCCAAGTACAAAGCCAGCGCGTGTATGCTCGGCCAAACCGGTAAATACTGGTCTTCCGCCACCCCCGGAAACGTTACCCAGATCACCGCCTTTCTCCAGTCCCAGCCGAGCCTCAAAGGCCTGCCTGCGCCGGAGATCGTGCTGACGCCCAAGCAGTAACGGAGCACTAGCTCGACTGGGCAAGCTCGCCGACGTACGCGCGGAGCGTTCGCGGCGAGCGTCCCAAGAGGGTGCGCAGCACCGTGGTGTTTCCGCGTATGCCGTGCTCGTTGTAATACGCAAAGATGCTTGCCAGCCACCCGAGCTGGCGTTCGTCGTATGGCGGATTGGCCATGGCCCGCCATTCGGCGAAGCTCGGCTCGGCGGCTGCAATGCTCTTGGGGCGGCCGAGCGCCTCGCCCATGAGGGCGACGATGTCCTCACGGGTGGGCTGCTCCTCGCCGCATAGCTCGAACGTGCCGTACGCAAGGTGATCCTCGGTGAGGGCTTTGGCGGCAACCTCGGCGACATCACGGTAGTCGACGCGTGCCACGGGGGCCGTCTTCGCGAAGGGCTCGGCGAACACGCCGTGTGCGAGCACGGCAGGCCAGGCAAGCTCGATATTCTGGTAAAAGTTCGTCGGCTGCAAAATCGTGTACGCGAGCCCCGATCCGAAGAGCGCCTCCTCGACGGGTTGCTTCATGGCATGGGTGCCCAACCGGGCATTGGTCGGGTGCATCACACTCGAGAAGACGAACCTTCGCACGCCGGCCCGCTTGGCCGCGCCCACCATGCGCAGCCCCAGTTCCGATTCGTCCGGCGCAAACGCCGGACCGATGTGAAAAATGCCTCGAGCTCCGCGCGCCGCCGCCTCGAGGCTGGCGGCATCACGCAGATCGCCGAGGGCAATCTCGGCAGCGCCGGCCTTTCGTGCCACGGCCGCATTCGCCTCGCTCCGCACCAGCGCACGCACCGTGGCGCCGCGGCGCACGAGCTCGGGGACCAACAACCCGGCAAATCGACCAGCAGCCCCCACGACCAGGACAATCGGATTCGACATGGTTTTTCTCCTTCGTTCCGTTCCCTGGTTTTCTAGTGTTCTCCGATCTTCGATACAATGAGTGCATTTTGCGATATTGTCTTCCGAACTTCGGAAGAATCATCGTGGACCGCATCGACGACCTCGAAGCCTTCTTGGCGGTGGTGGAAAAGGGAAGCCTTACGGCGGCCGCCCGCGCGGAGCGTCGCTCGCTGCAATCGATCAGCCGCTCGCTCACCGCCCTCGAGGGACGTCTCGGCATCGAATTGGTGCACCGCACGACGCGGCAATCGAATCCCACGGAGGCGGGGCTTGCCTTCTACCGCAGAGTCAAACCCGCCCTGGCCGAGATCCAGGCGGCCAAGATCGACGCCATCCACCGCCGGAACGAAGTATCCGGGGTCCTGCGCGTCAGCTCGTCGGTGCTCTTCGCCCCCATCTACCTGGTGCCCGCCCTTGCGGCCTTCATGGATCGTCACCCGAAGATCGAGGTCGAGCTCGCGCTCTCCGAGAGGTACGTCGACCTGGTGGAGGAAGGCTTCGACGTGGCCATCCGCATGGGTGAGATGGCCGATTCGGATTTGCGGGCGCGACGCCTCGGCAGCCTTCGCGCCGTCGTCTACGGTGCCCCGCGCTATTTCGCCAAACATGGCAAGCCGAAGCATCCGCGGGAGCTCGCGCACCATCAATGCGTCATCCGCACGGTGGATCGCCATGCCCATCAATGGCGTTTTCGCATCGGTGGAAAGGCGACCACCGTCAAGGTCGAGGGCCGCTTTCGGGTCGATGGATCCGCGGCCGCGCATGCGGCGGTGGTGCACGGACTCGGTCTCGGCTTCGGCCCGCTTTGGCAGGTCCGCACGTTGGTCGACGCGGGTGCCCTCGAGCTGGTGCTCGTCGACTACGAGCTGCCGACCATCCCCATCCACGCCGTGTCGCCGGCGAGCCAGACGCCACCGGCCAAAACGCGCCTCTTCACGGAGTTTCTCGCCGCCCAATTGAAGCGCGAACGTTGGTAGCGGGCGTACGAGCCACACGAGCCAGATGCGCGCACAACATGTCCGCCGTCTCCTCGGCCCATCGCTCGACTTCTTTTCGCGACAGGCCGCGCTCCGTGATCTTCTCCCCGACGGAGGCCAGCACGGTCAAGGTGAAGTCGGCCAGGTGCTCGCGTTCGGCGGCCGATGCACGGGGAAGCATCTCGGCGAAGAACGGGGCGAGGCGCTGCATCGCCTTGCGGTAAAAGGCCTTCGCGGGCGGCGCATTTCGAAAGAGGGCGCCCGCGTCGTCGAGCGCGCGGCGCAGATCCGCCTCGTCCCATTCGGTGCGGAAGAAGGCCACCACCGCGCAGCGCAGTCGCTGCTCCGGCGTCCGATCGGGCGCATGCAGCAGCTGGTGCATCATCGCATAGGTCGCCTCCCACTCGTCTTGCTGCAGGCGAAAAAGCAGCGACTCCTTGTTCGGAAAATACTGGTAGAGCGAGCCGACGCTCACGCCCGCCTCTTGGGCCACGCGCACGGTGGTGAAGCGGTGCCCGCCCTCGCGCTTCAAGACGCGGATGGCCGCTTCGAGCACATCGGCCACCAGTTGGATGGCCCGCGATTGCGTCGGTCGTTTGCGCGGTGCGATCGCGGGCTTTCGATTCGGTGGCATTCCGCGAATGTTAGCGCGCGATGGCCAAACCGAAACGCGGGAGTCCCGATCCCGCGAAGGTCGCGGCGACGGCGCCGAGCATCGCGACGAAGGCCTCGGGGGCGCGGGCGCTGGCGATGCCGCCCAGGTCGAGGATCCACTCGCGCGGCCAGCCGAGATCGACGAGGAGAGCACCGACGAGTTCCTTGGCGGGGGCATCATCGCCCGAGAGGAAGGCGGAGACCGGCATCGACAGCGCGGTGGGCTCGGTCATGACCGTGTACACCATCGTGTTGAGCGTCTTGACGACGCGCGTTTCCGGGAGCGCCCGCTGGAGCTCTTCGCCGAGGCTTCCGCCCGGGTAGACGAGCCCGTTGGGCATGCCGTCCGGGCCACGCGTGCTGGCGTTGGCCACGTCGACGAGGACCTTGCCGCGGAGCACGTCTTCCAGCGGGACGAGCGACGCGACGGAGACGGCACCGGGCAAGGCGTTGATGACGATGTCCCCATCGCGGCATGCGCGCGCAGGGTCGATGGGACCGCGGCGCGAGCCGAGGATCACGGTGCGGCCGGCCTTCTCGAGCTTTTCGGCGAGGGCGCGCCCCACGCGGCCGGCCCCGAGAATGGTGACGACGGGAGAGGCGCTCATGCGTTCGCCCCCCCGAGCGCGCCGAGGAAGGCCGCGTGAAGGCCGGGCGCCGCGGCGACGAAGCTGCTGGACGCGCCCGTCCAGGGTGCGCTGCCCTCCGCGTCGCTCACGATGGCGCCGGCCTCTCGGGCGAGCAAGCCGCCGGCAAGGAGATCGGCGCGATTCGAGCCATGCAGCCAAAAGGCATCGAGCCGCCCATCGGCCACGTACGCCACGAGCATCGACGCGGGAACGCCGGAGCGCACCAGCATCGTCTTGCGCATCACGGAGGTCAGGGAGCGACCGATGCGCTGCGCAAGCTCGGGATTTTCCTGCACGGCATACGCCTGGCTCGTGGCGACCATCGCCACACGAAGGTCGCGACGGGTCGATGGACGAATGGTTCGTCCATTCAACCACGCCCCCCGCCCGCGCTGGGCCGTGTACGTCTCCTTGGTGAGCGGCGCATGGACGACCGTGAGAATCGCCTCGTTGTCGACGATCAAGGTCGCGCTGGTGCACCATTCGATCAGGCCTTGCACGTAGTTCACGACCCCGCTGACGGGATCGCAGACCCAGAACGCGCCGGGCGGCAGATCACCGCCCTCCTCTTGGTCGTCGAACCACCCAACCTCTGGCACCAGCCGGGAAAGCCCGCGACGCAGATCCTCCGCCACGAACTCGTCGATGGCGTGCACCGCCGAAGAAACGCCGGGCACGTCCAAGGCACCCCGGCGCGCAACATCGAAATGAGAAAGCAACCGCGCCCCGGCACCGTGCACGATCTCCACGGCACCCGCCAACCATCGTTCATCGTCGTTCTTGTCCATGACCATGACTAGGAAGATGCGAAGGATCCTTCAGATTTGAAGTTCGCATTCCCAACCCGCACGGCACACGGGAAAATACGCTGCCAAATGCGGGCCCTGCGGGACACCACTTCGCATACCATGCTCTCATGAGAGCCATCTACTTCGAGCAGTTCCGTCAGCCGCCGCGCCTGGAGACGCTTGCCGATCCCACACCGACGCCCAGGGGCGTCGTCGTGAAGGTGGGGGCCACGGGACTATGCCGCAGCGATTGGCACGGCTGGATGGGCCACGACGCCGACATCGTATTGCCCCACGTCCCCGGCCACGAGCTGGCTGGCACCATCCAGGCCGTCGGACGCGACGTGCGGCGGTGGCGCGTCGGCGATCGCGTGACGGTGCCCTTCGTCGGGGGATGCGGCGATTGCTTCGAATGCCGAACCGGCAACCACCAGGTTTGCGAAAAGCAATTTCAACCCGGATTCACCGGGTGGGGCTCCTTCGCCGAGTACGTCGCCATCGATTACGCCGATACGAACGTGGTCGCCCTACCCGATTGGCTGGACTTCGGCACGGCGGCCTCCCTCGGATGCCGCTTCGTCACCTCGTTTCGAGCCATCGTCGATCAAGCGCGCGTTCTGCCCGGCGAGTGGGTCGCGATTCACGGCTGCGGCGGCATCGGGCTGTCGGCCATCATGATTGCCGCCGCGATGGGCGCGCACGTCGTGGCCATCGATGTGACCGACGAAAAGCTGGAGTTCGCGCGCAGCATCGGTGCACACGCCGCGGTCAACGCCCGCACCACCACCGACGTCGTCGGCGCCGTCAAAGAGATCACCCGCGGCGGGGCCCACGTCTCCATGGACGCCCTCGGGCACCCCGCCACGTGCTTCAACTCCATCGCCAACCTGCGCCGCCGCGGCCGTCACCTGCAAGTCGGCCTCATGGTCGACGACCACGCGCACCCGCGCATCCCGATGGACCGGGTCCTCGCCCACGAATTGCAAATCCTGGGCAGTCACGGCATGCAAGCCTTCCGCTACGACGCCATGCTGAGCATGATCGAGGTGGGCAAACTCGCCCCGCGCAAGCTCATTGGAAGCGAAATCAGCCTGGACGACGCCGTGGACGCGCTCGTGCAAATGGACCGATTCCAAGGCACCGGCATCACCGTCATCACCCGGCTTTAGTGCAGCATGGCCTCACGGAGGGGCGGCGCGGCGGATCTTCTTCTCCATCCGCGCCGCGAAGGCGCCCTTCTCGGCGGCCGTCACCTGCGCCCTGCGATTCATCGCCGCAACGGCCGCTCGAGGCGCGGCCCTGGGCGGCGCCGTGCACGCCGCCAAGGCCGCGAGAACGAACAGCACGGTTGAGCTCGAGCTCGTGGCCATGGCGCGCATCCCGAGAGCTTCGCCGAACCCTATGGCAAAATTTCACGCGGGACCACGTTTGGTCCGGGGCCCCGGGGACTTCGCCTTCGTCGCCTTTTTGGCGCGGGGCGCATGAATCGTCTCGTGCTTGGCGAGCATCTCGACGAACTTGGCAATGCGCGCCGCGCGCGTGTCGGGTTTCTTCGCCGCGTGAATGCGGTGCAAAATGGCATATCGATTCGCCGCATCGATGGTCTCGAAAAACTTCGACGCGCGGGCATTCGCCGCCAAGGCGCGCGCGAGATCGTCCGGCACGGTCGCGTTGCGCGGCGAATCGTAGGCGGCGTCCCAACGGCCGTCGGCCTTGGCGCGTTCCACCTCGGCGAGGCCCGGGGCCTTCATTTTCCCGCTTGCGATGAGCTCTTCGGCCTTTCCGCGGTTGATCTTGGACCACGGGCTGCGCGGACGACGCGGTGTGAAGCGTTGCAACCACGACGTCTCGCCCTCCGGGCGGGCTTGCCCATCGATCCATCCCCACACGAGCGCGCCCTCCACGGCCTGCAGTCGCGTGATCGATTCGATGCCGCTGTCCTTTTTCGCCAATCGAACCCACACGCCCGACGACGACGCATGGTGCTTTGCCAGCCAAGCGTCCCATTGTCGAGGGCGGGCGAAGAGAATCGGCTCGTCGTCGCCCGTTCGTTCTCCCATCGCAAAGGAGGACTCTACCAGGGTCGGCATGGGATCGTTGCTTTCTCCGTCGCGAATTCGTCGTCCGCGTGAAAAGATCGCAGGCTCATGATCCGCCGCCTTCCCCCCGTCGCGTTCTGCGCGCTCGTCCTACTCGGATGTCGCCGTTCGGGTGCGGACGCGCCCCCGCTCACGCCCGAGGCGCGGACGGCGGTGGCGTCGTCGTCCGTGGCGTCGGGACCCCGTCTCGATGCGACCCGCGCGCTGGCGACGTCCTCGGCCGATACGCCGCTGTCGTCGAAGTGGCATATCGTCGTCGTGTCCAAGTCGGCCATCTCCATCGATGCGGGGCCACCCATCGTCACGCTTCCCTTCGGCGAAACGCGCAACGGTTTCTACATCGCACCCCTGGGAGACGTTTTGAGGGCCATCGACCATGGGCACGAACTCGCCTTCGCCTTCGATCCGGCAACACCGTACCAGCTGGTCACGGAGACGCTCTACACGGCGGCCATGACGGAGATCACCTCCTTTCACCTCGCCGTCCGGCGAAATGGAGCCTCGACGGAGTTCGTCTCGCAGCCTTCGTCGGCCGCGAATGCGCAAGATGCCTCGTTGGGGCTGTTCGTCCTGGTGGGCGACGCGGGCACTTCGATTCGCGTGCGCGGTGCTTATGTCGGCCCCGGTTGCGAGTTGCCACGCCCCAATGCCGTCGAATTATCACGAAAAGGGGTGTTCGACGTCGAGGGACTCGCCGCGTGTGCAGCCAAGCTCCGCGCGCGCTACCCCGAATCGGATCCACGCGTGGTCCTTGGCGCGGGTCCGTCCATCCCATGGCAGTCCATCGTGCGCGTGGCGGACGCCCTTCGAGCCTCGGCCGACGGAACACCGCTCTTTCCCAAGGTGGAATGGGGAGTCCCGCGCTGATGTTCGATATCCCACGAGCAACCTGGCTGCCCCTCGCCGTCCTCTCCGCGCTCGGCGTCTCGTGCGCCGCGAATTCGCGCCCCCTACGAGAATCCGCGTCCGGCGACGATATGGCCGTCCGTGACGTGGGAAGCTTCTACGCCGGTGGGCATTCGGTCCACCTGACCGACCTACCCCAACGCCCGCGCATCCGCCGCGCCGACGCCCAGCCCGAGACCGTCGACCCCAATGGCGATTTCGAATCGGGCCAGATTTACGTGCAATACGTGCGGCTCGCCCGGCCGCGAAGCCGATATCCCATTTTGTTGTGGCCGGGAGGTTCGGTGACCGGGGTCACCTTCGAGACGACCCCCGACGGGCGGCCCGGATGGCAGCTGCTCTTTTTGCGCGACGGATATTCCGTTTACACGGTGGATACGTCGCAAGCCGGCCGCGCCCCCTGGGCCAGATTTCCCGAGGTCAACCCGGACGAACCGGTCTTTCGCACCAAGGCATTTCTCTGGGAGGTCTTTCGCATCGGCCCAGAGGGCTCGTATGCCGCACGCAAATCGTACGACCAAGGCCGCTTTCCGGTGACCGCCTTCGACGAATTCGCCAAACAAGCGGCGCCGCGATTTCGAATGAACCCGGACGCCGAACGTGAAGCTTACGACGCGCTGATTGCAAAAGTGTGCCCGTGCATTCTTCTCACGCATAGTGCGGCGGGCTCCTTTGGGTTGGAGGCGGCGCGGAATCATCCCGATGCCATCAAAGCGCTCATTTCCGTCGAACCGTCCAGCGCACCACTCGGCGGCAACCTGCCCGCGCGCGTGCCGCACCTTTTCGTGTGGGGTGATCACCTCGATTTGGAACGAGCCTCGGGGAGCTGGGCGAAGCAGTACGACGGCGCGCGGAGATACCACGAGGCGCTGCTGGCCGCGGGGGCAAAGAGCACGTGGTTGTCTTTGCCCGAACTAGGGATTCACGGCAATTCGCACATGCTCATGATGGACGACAATTCGGACGACGTTCAAGAGCGGATCCATCGTTGGCTCGAGGCCAATGTGCGGTGAGCCGCCCATTGCGGCGCAGATCGCACCCCAAGTCACAGTGTGTCGTCGTCCTCGGCCGTGGGGCTCTCTTCTTCCTCCACGGTGTTGGCGGTGGTGACGGGATGGCGCGCGGCTGCGACGGGGGCCCTGGCCGCGCTGCGCGCGGGGGGCGGTGTGGCGACCTTCGCCGAGGGCCACGGTGACGAAGCGACGCACGATGCAGCCGGCGCGGGCGCGGTAGGCGGCATCGCGGCGGGCGGAACCAGCGCGGGCGGGGGTGGTGCGGGGCTGGCGGCAACCGGCGCGGGGGCAAAGCGCAGATGGCCCGTGAACACGAGGGTGGCCAGCACACCGCCGAGGAGCCCTATGGCGACGGTGGCCCACCGGTTCCACGCTGCGGGGCCGCGGGATGGGCGCGAGGCCGTTGGCTCGGCCACTGCCCGCGAAAAGGAGAGGGCGAGCTCGCGCGCGGAGGCGAAGCGGTGTTCGATTCGGGTTGCGAACGCTTTGCAGAACCACGCGTCGACGGCGGGCCCGAGCTCTGGGCGCAGCTGACTGGGCGGCGTGTACCTCGAGCGCGCCGCCGCGAGGAAGATCGCACTCACGGTTGCGCCGGCGAAGGGCATACGGCCGGTCAACGCTTCATAGGCAACGACGGCGAGCGCCCAGAGATCGCACCGATGATCGACGTCCGCCGCGTCGGTGAATTGCTCGGGGCTCATGAAGCAAGGGGTGCCGCACATCTTCCCTTCCTCTTCGGCTGCGATGTCCTCGCGCCCCTGTTGCAACATGGCCACACCGAAGTCGAGCACCTTCACGGTGTGCTCGGGACCCTCGAGGAAGACATTTTCCGGTTTGATATCGCGATGCACGATACCGCGCTCGTGCGCCGTCTCCAGCACGCTGGCAATGGCCTGGACAATCGTGACCACCTCGCCAATGTGGAGCGGGCCGCACCGGCGGATACACCGCTCCAGGTCTTCCCCTTCGAGCAGCTCCATCACCATATAGGGCGGGTCGTCCGAGGGCGTGGGAAAGCGAAAGTCGAAGATGCGCACCACGTTCGGATGGCGCAATTGCGCAGCCGCACGCGCCTCGCGCGTAAAACGCTCCACGGCATTCGGCTCGTCCCGAAAGATGGATTGGGACATGAACTTCAAGGCCACGGGCAAATCAAGCCCGGTATGGCGCGCAAGCCATACGCTGCCCATCCCACCCTTCGCAATGGGACGCACCAAACGGAGATTGTCGTTGATCAAGGCGCCCGAAAACGGCTCGAAGAAAGATGCGCACGTCGTCATCGTGCTTGCCGCTCGAGCAACGCCCGTGCCCACGCATCACGCCGCGCTCGTGCGCGCATCCGAGGAACCTCCCTGGCCCGCACCTCGAACACGCGTCACACGCGAGGCAATCCGCCACATCGCATTCTCCCATGGCGTGTGAAACACTCGAATGGCATACGCATTGCGAAATCGCGTGCGCAGCAGACGGGGTCGGGGAGAAAGGTCGTTACGACAATGCTTCACTGGACGGCTGTCTTCTCCATCTTGGCGGCGGTCGCCGCCTTTCTTGGGTTCGGCGCCGGCCCGGCGGAGGCCGTGGGCATCGCCAAGGCACTCTTCTTCATCTTTCTTGCGCTCGCCCTGCTCACCGCCCTCCTGGGTCGCCGCAGGCCCATGCTGTAAACGGGCGGCAAACCGCCCCGCTCGCCCAAAAGTGGGCCACCGCATCGAGCAGCTTCATCCATCGCGCGCTTCCCATTAAGGTGGGAGGCCGATGACGACCCCGTCCGGGCAGAGCAAACGATGCGTAGCCGCCGCGGCGGTCATGCTGCTGGCGCAAGCCGTTGCGCGACCTGCCGCCGCGCAATCCGAGCCGCGGATCGACCTTTCGCCTGGGCCCGACACGGCGATCATCGCAGGGTCACTCCTTGGCTACTGGCTCGTGTCGCAGATCCCCGTGGAACGACGGCGGTGGACGAGCGAGCTTCTCCCCTTCGACGGAGCGACGCGAGGAGCCTTCTCCAAGACGCACATGTTCATCAGCGACACGCTACTCGCGGCGACCATCATGGCACCCATCGTCGCAAACCTCGTGAACCGCGATCCCGACGCGCTGCCAAAGGCCATCGTCACGGGCGAAGCCCTTTCCCTGGGCATCTTCCTCAATGCCGTGTCCAAGTACACGGTGCAGCGCCCGAGGCCGTACACGTACTGCGGCGATCAGGCCAACCGCGACTTTGCCATCTCGCGCGGCGGCGAAGCGTACCTCTCGTTCTTCTCGAGTCATTCTCTGAATGCGTTCGCGGCCGCGGTTAGCGGCGGCCTTCTCTTTGCCTATGGCAACTCGGACTCGGAGGCGCGTGCCGTGGTTTGGGGACTCGAAATGACCCTGGCCAGTGCCACGGCCACCGAACGCGTTCGCGCAGGTCAACACTTCCCCTCCGACGTTCTCCTCGGCGCCGCCGTGGGAACGGGCATCGGCATCCTCGTCCCGCGCGCCCACATGCGGGATCGTTCCGCCGTCTCGATGCACCCCATCGAATGGGCCGCCATCGGCGGAGGTCTCGTGCTCGGCACCACGGTGGCCGCCGCCTTACCGGCGTTTCATTGGCCAGCCTACGAATCGCGCGGCACGACGGTGCGGCTCGTGCCGTCGTTCTCGGGGACGGGGGCAGGCCTGACGGCTCGCGGGGTGTTCTGAGCGGCGCAATGCAACGCTGCCCGCCGCGCACGCGCCGTTCTTGCTGACACGCTACGCGGCTCTTTCCCCCATCGCTGAACGACGACGTCGTAGGCCGCACAGGCCCCGGACACGTCACCGGTTTGCTCCAGCGCCATGCCGAGGTCCAGATGGGCCCACGTATGTTCGATCGCCCACTGCACGACGTTGCAATCGTTGGCCACGCGCCGGAGAAGCGGAATGGCTCTGTCCACGTCGTCGGCAAGAAGACTCACGTGACCAAGGGCGAAATCATCGCGGACGGTGGCCATCCCCCAACGATGGGGAGCCGTCTCGTATTCTCGATAGGCTCGATAGGCATCTACGAAATCTTCTTTGGTTTTCGCGGCATCCGCATACCCATAGAACCACACGTCCTTCGTACCGTAGTAGTCCTTCGTCGGAATCTCGTTCTTCATCCAGCGCTGCCGATGTTCTTCGAACGCTTCGCGCGACAGCGTTCCCACGAAATACTGCATGCGCCGCGGCAGGATGTTGCCTTCCATATGATTGCCCAGCAACCAGCCATCGAGCCTCTTCAGATGCTGCGCCGCCAAACGCGTGATGCGGGGCACATCGTTCAGTTCTTTTGCCATATTGAACTGATATCTCACGATGTATTCATGCCATCCGCCGTCGGTTTCTCCTTCGTCCCACGCCACTTTGTCGTCCAGGGTGCGTTGGGCTTCGGCGAACGAGCCTTTCAACACGTCGAACATCGGATCGACGTCATTCTTCGAAAAAGAAACACGCTCGTACGCGTCTCGGGCGCTCTCGATCGTGCCCCCCTGGGCGATGATCGCTCCGGCCAGGGACCACCGCCAGGAGCCGGCCGGCCGATTCGTCAATCGTAGGAGCGTACGCGCGTACTGCTCGGCCTCGACGCATTGCCCCTCGTGGTTGGCGAACTTCATGAGCCATGAGAGGCAGCTGTCGGCCTGCGGCGATATGCGAAGGCATTCGTCGAGCGAACGGCTCGCGCGGTCGTGGTCGTGGTCGGACTCCGCCACGGCTCTTTGATACAGCGCCAAGGCCAGCGATGGGTCGTGCCGCAGAGCCGCGTCGCTCACATCGATGGCTTTCTGGTTTTCATGCTTGTCCAAATGCACCCTTGCCAGCACACTCGAAAGCAGCCAATCCGCTGGAAATCGCACCAGGGCGGCGGTCAAGGCTTCCTGCGTTGCCGTCAAGTCTCGAGGAACGGTCACGGACGTCGCAAACGCATCGAGCAAGGCGCGGTCCCGTGGCGAGAGCTGATTGCGGTGAATCGTAGCAGCCCGATAGTGTTGCACCGCTTCGACATCGTCTTGGACCAACATGATGGCGGAATACAGGTGGGCCGCCGCGAAGTCCGGGTCGGCATCGAGCGCGTCGCCGAGGGTCAGCAGCGCAATCCTGGACGATGCGCCCCGCCAATACCGAATGGCCGCGTCGAAGTGAGCCCTCGCCTTGGGGTTCCGAGTCGATTCTTCGCCGTTCACGGCCTCGGAGGCATCCGCGGCGCTCGAAACGGGAGCCATCTCGCGGTTGCACGTGGGCAGGAAAATGCCGGTAAGTAGCGCCGCCAAGCCGATGAGGGCCACCGCCCACGCGCGGTGTCTTCTTCCGGCCTTGCGGCGAGCCGGATCACGTTCGATCGCGGCCTGGAAGGCATCGTGCGCGTCATCCATCGTGGCAAAGCGCTCTTCGGGGTTTTCGTGAACGGCCCTCCGGATGACATGGGCGATGGTCAGGTCAATGCCATCCAAATCGATGCCGTCCGCCAGAGAGCATCCCGTGAGGAGCTCGTAGGCGATCACGCCCCATGCATACTGATCACCACGCGTGTCGCCCGCGGCAAACCCGAATCGAAAATCGAGAAGTTTGATATCGCCACCTCGAACGACGATGTTGTCCGGGCGTACGTCGCCGTGAGCCACGCCCGCGCGATGTGCGGCGGCGAGTCCTTGCGCGACTTGGAGAAGCCAACGCGCACGCTGAGCGAATGTCACCGTGGCGTCTCCCATGAATCGACGAAGGCATTGGCCAGTGACCTGCTCCCTGACCACGAATGCAACGCCGGCATGTTCACCCACGTCGAGAATCGGCGCGATGTTCGGGTGATTCACGCCCGAGACCACACGAGCCTCCCGAAGCAACTGCGCGATCTCCTCCGGATTGCGCACCATGCCGAACACTCGGAGTGCAACGTGCCGATTTCGCGCCGGATCGCGGGCGAGAAACACATCGCCCGCCCCCGCCGGAGAGCTCTCCAGCACATACCTGCCGAAATAGGCCTCCGGCGCCGATTCCAGGGTCCGAACCTCGCTCGGCGGGGCCGAAAGATCGGCGCGAATCGCCCGCGCCATGCGTTCCAGGTCCTTCTGCACGGCACGAGCCGACACGGGACGCTCGTCGGGATTCTTCGCGAGGAGATTGGCCACCAGCCGGCTCAGGGCAACGGGAGCCTCCGGGTGAAGCTCCGACAGGGGCGGTGGCTCGAGCAACATCACCTTCGCCGATGCCGAGAGCTCGGCGGTCCCCGGAAACGGCTCCACCCCCGTCACGCAACGAAACAGCAGACATCCCAACGAGAACAGATCGGCGCGACCATCGAGCTCCGGCGAGCCTCGAGCTTGCTCGGGCGCCATGTAGCCCGGCGTCCCAACGATGCATTCCCCCGACACGGCGTCCCCTGAATCGGCCTCGTCTCCCTCGCCAATCAGGGCCAATCCGAAATCGGCCAGTTTGGCTTCGCGCACGTTCCTCGCGGGCAATAAAACGTTGCTCGGCTTGATGTCCCGATGAAGAACCCCCACCGCATGCGCCGATTCCAAAGCCCCCGCGAGGCGAGCTCCGAGAATCAGTGCATCCGCAATGGCCAACACGCCTTCTCGCAACCGTGCGTGCAACGTTTCCCCAACGACCCATTCCATCGCCAAATAAGGGTCCCCTTCGACGTCGACCCCGTGCGCGACATATTCGACGATGGCCGGGTGCCGGAGCTTCGCCAGCGCGCGTACCTCGGCATCGAACCGATGCAGCGCCGCCGGATCCGCCTGGTGAAGGATCTTGAGCGCCACCCGTTCGCCGCGAACCTGGTCGAAGGCTCGGTAAACGACGCCCATGCCACCAACCCCAGCCTCGGCCTCGATGACGAATCGGCCGGCGAACAGCTGTTCGTCCAACGGAAGGACCCGTGCGAGGTCTTTCGGAACGCGCATCAAAAACTTGCTCCCAATACGATACGCGCCTCGTCGTTCATTTCCTCCTCGCTCGCCGTGCACTCGCGAAGCGCCATGAGAATGGCTGCTCGGAAATGACGGCGTGCGTACACCAGGCGATTGTTCACATCGCCGAGCGAAATACCGAGTTGCTCGGCAATGGCTTCGTACGAGGGCCGCTCGGACTCCTCCGTCAGGTGAAAGAGCTCGAATGCGCGAAAGTGCACCCCCTTGCCTTTGCGCACGCAATCTTCGCGCAGCCACGCCACCGCACTCTGGAGGAGGCTCTTCACCCATTCCGCTTCGAAAAGGGCTTCGGCATCGATGGTGAGAGCATCCTCCCGCTCCGCACCGAGTTCGATCTCGGCCGCCCCGAAATCGAACGACACGAAGGCCATGCCACCACCGCGCTTCTTGGCATGCCGATGCCGCTGGTAGCTCGCCACGAAACGGTCGGCGCAGACACGAACGAAGGTGCGAAAGCGGGCGCGCTGCGGGTCGAAGCCCGCGAAGACGTTCTTCTCCATGGCACGCAAAAAGAATTCCTGTGTGAACTCCTCGGCGTCGATGGCCGTCGTTCGCCAGCGAAGCCGGATGTATTTGTAGATGGGCTTCCAATACCGCTGCGCGAGGACCACGAACGAGCGCTCCCGTTTGACGGGATCGGTATCGCGCACGCCGAGAACGGCGGATGGCGGCGTATGGGGAAAGTTCTCTCCATCCTCGCGCTCCCCGCTGCGCAAAGGACGGATCGCGCCAGGAGACGGCGTCCGCTCCCACGAGGTCAATTCGAGCCTCCACGATTTTTCGAGCGTGACCTACGAGCGCCGCCATCGGCAGGCGAATAGGAGGGTATGAACCGCTGGGATCCCACGACGTGCAGGTCCGCGTACTGAGGAGGGCACGAGAGCCACATCGTTATTCACGCTAACACCCGTGCTTGGCACTCGCAACGTCGAGCCGCCTCGCGCCCCATGACCTCACAGCACAGAGATAAGCATGAACGCGCAACGACTTCTCACCGGCTTTCTCACGACTGGAATATGCACCATCGTCGGGTGCACCCACGCAGCATCGGACGGAGCCGACGATGGGCCGTCCGGCGCACGCACCGACGCCTCGTCGACCAGCGTCTTGCGTCCTGCGTCGGATATCGCGTGGACGCCATGCGGCACGGCGGGGGGCGAGTGCGCGACGATTCGAGTCCCCATCGATTGGGCACACCCCGAGGGCGAGACGTTCGAGTTGGCCATCGGCCGGAAGCTGGCGCTGGAACCGGAGAACCGCATTGGCGTTCTCTTTCTCAACCCCGGGGGACCGGGCAGCTCGGGAATCGATGCCTACATCACGGGGCAACCGAGTCTCGATACCAGCATTCTGCGAAAACGCTTCGATCTCGTGAGCTGGGATCCCCGTGGTGTGGCCCGCAGTCACCCCGTCGTGTGCGACGCAGACCTGTTTGGCCAATACGACTTTGCCTTTCCAACGACGGAGCGCGCTTACCGCGAGCGCATCGCCTTCAACGCGAAGCTCGGGGAGAACTGCCGGGCGCACACGGGGCCCCTTTTCGACCACGTCGATACCCTCAGCACCGTTCGCGATATGGATGCCATCCGCAACGCGCTCGGGGAGGAGAAGCTCAACTATCTAGGCATCTCCTACGGCACGCTGATCGGTCAGCAGTACGCCGAGGAATTCCCGGCGCGGATTCGCGCCATGGCGATTGAATCCAATATGGACCACAGCGTCACGTCCACCTTCCGGTACCTGCAGATGTACACGGAAGATCTCGAAAAGAGCTTTCTCGCATTCGTCGATTGGTGCGGGCGCACGCCGACGTGCAAACTCCACGGGAGAGACGTCGCCGCCATCTGGGACCAACTCTACGAAAAGGCCACCGCCGGAACGCTCATCGACCCCAAAACGGGTGGCGCTCTCGAGCTAGCGTGGCTGCGGTTCAATCTTCAGGTCGCGATCATCGCCCCCTCTCGCTGGCCGGGCCTCGCGGAGCGCATCGCAAGCTTGGAGAGCGGTGTGCCCCTCTCGGCGTCTGCGCGAGGCATGGCCGACGAGCGACTCCTCGAGGCAGGCTACCAACCCATCCTCTGCCAAGATTGGAAGTTCGAGATGCGCAGCTTCCAGGAGTTCGATGCCTATCGCCGCATCCTCGAAGCGATGTATCCCCACACACGCATGACCATATTTTGGACTCAGATCCTCGACTGCCTCGGCTTTCCGGTCAAGGTCAACAACCCGCAACATCGACTGTCCGCGCCGGATGCGCCGCCCACCCTGGTGGTCACGTCGCGCTACGATCCTCTGGCACCGCACGATGGAGGCGTGGCCGTGCACCGGCAGTTGAAAGGCTCCGTACTGCTCCAAGACGACAACTTCGGACACATTCCATCGGTTCGGAGCCTCTGCGCACGCCAAACCATCGAAACGTACCTAACGACGCGGGTCATGCCTCCGAAAGATGCGCATTGCCCGGCTGAATTTCCGGAGGAGGCGCCCCCCTCGATGAGGGAGGCACCACCCCCGTAATCCTCACCAGCCGTCGGGATCCGCCTCGGCGTACGTCGTGCCGGCACCAATGTTGTCGTACCAAATCTGGCGCGTGCCTTGGTTGCCCACCAGGCGGCCTTCGTCGTGCCACCCGTTGGCGTAGAGGCCCACGCGGAAGTCGAATGCACGGTCGTCGGAAATCGTAGTGGCGATGTTCAGGCGCTCGAAGACTTTGCTTCCGTCGTACCAGACCTTGAAGTAGCCGTTCGAGCCGCTCTGCCAATTCACTTGCATGACGAAGCGGTGCCATACGCCGGCGGTGACGTTGGCCACACCGTTGAAGTTCGTGGTTCGCTGCGAGCAGATACCACCCGTCTTCACGCGCGTATTGAGGCTGGAGCCGTTGAGCCAGACCATGGTGCTGGGCATCCAGTCGTCGCAGCCGGTGTTGGAAAAGTCGGCAATGAATTGCGCGATGTTGTAGTTCTGGCTCGTGAATTGCCAGTCGCCCTGCAGGCGGAAGGCAAACCCGTAAAAGCCCATGTCCCCGCGGTTGTACACGTCGTTGCGTACGAATTCCGAGTGGTATCGGCCGCTGTAATTCGGGTCGTACACCTGCATCGCCTTGATGGCGGTGGTCCCGTCGTACACGATGTTGGTCACTTGCGAGATGCTTCCATTGTGCTCGGCAAGTGTGGCACTCCACCCCGAGGTCGTCCCCGTATTGTGGAAGATGACTGTGGCAAAACTCTCGCGACTACACAACATGCAGGCCGCCAGGGCGAGACCTGCGCCTAATCCCTTAACAAGCGTCATCTGACCCTCCTCGATTGTCGTCGCTCCGATTGCGGGGGACACAACGTCGTAAATCGAAGAAGGAGCGACGTCAATCAAATATTGACACCGGTTTCCGCGCCGCCGAAGCGCCAGCGATTACTAACAATGGAACGTGCGCATGTGCGCACACAATCCATTCGCTCCATCGAGCAAATTTTCGCTTTCAGCGCATTCCGTTTTTCATAGTTTAAAAACGGTGCGTCATACGATTTCCGCTTGCATGACTCGCCCCGCCTCTGACAATGGCGCTCATGGCGAGCCGTCTTTACGTCCTCGTTGTCTGCGCAGCCTTCGCGGTGGCCCTGCCCTATCCAGATGGGACGGGCGGCGCCCCTCGCGAGCAACCCGCCGAGCCGAATCGGCCTGCGGCCACGGCATCCACACCACGTCCCGTTTCCGCGCAGCCTGCGGCAGCTGCAGGCCCGCCGCGGGAAAAGGCTGCCGCCAGCGACGTCGAGGAGCTCGTCCGCCTCCACGATTTCAGCCCCGTCTCGGACGACAATCCCGTCCTGGCCCGGGTGGACGGCACGTCCATCGAGATCCCGGTCAGCGAATTTCGAGCCTATCTGAAGGCCGAGGTCAGCGAAGAAGACCGCAAGAACCTGGATCTGGCGGGCAAGAAGCAGAAGCTCGATCGGCTCGTCGATGAACTGATTTTCCTGCGAGATGCCTATCGCCGCAACGTCCATACCCGCGAAAACATGGTTCGTTCACTGGAGAGCACGCGCCGACTGCTGCTCGTCGAATTTTTGACGCGGGAAGAGGTGGGCGACAAAGCCAAGTCCGCAGATCATTACGCAGTGCTCCAATCTGCATTGGAGGACCGATTGTTCGAGAAAGCGACAGTGGTCGTCTCCAATGAGGGATATGCGCACCTCAAAGATGCACTTGCGCAACATGGCTCGGGCAAATCGGAAGACCTCCCGACCGATATTGCGGCATACCAGCTTGCACAATGCAACGAGATGAAGGTCTCCGTCGGGGAGGCCTTTGCAACGTACGTCGGACTACCGCCCGCAAAGCGCCCGAACGCCGCGACACAAGAGGGTGTTTCGAAGCTGCTCAAGCAACTTCTCATGGATGGCCTCAAAATGGCCGAGGCTCGGGCCCGAGGCATCGACAAACGCCAGGCATACCGCGAAACCGTGGCCGCCAATCGAGCCTCGCTCACGCGGATGTGGCTCCAGGATCGCATGACGGACAAAGCCGCGCAGCGAATGAAGACGCCAGAAACGGAGGTACGCCTCCGCAAATGGTATGACGACAATCTGAAGTCCCGTTACACGTACAAAGACAATAAGGGTGTCCAGAAGGTCATCAGCTTCGAGACCGAAAAGGCATCGATCCAGAACGACTACTTTGACACAGTGCGTGAAGAGGTGCGCGCCGAACGGGCCGCGCAACTCCGCGAAGGTTCCAAGATTGAAATCGACGAGCGGCTCCTGTCCAGCGGGTAGCTGCGAACGTCAAAATTGGATCTTGCAATCCACACTAAATCTGCGGGTTCCCGAAACGCTTATCCAGCTTCGACAGCTGGCTCGTGAAGCCCAATGAGGACAACTTCGTAATTTCCGCGTCATGCATCGGGTCCAAGGCGACGACCATGCGGACATGACCTCCCCGCGGGAAGAATTCCACGGTGATGGTGCTTTCGTAAGCGGGCACGCCGGGAAAGAAGTCGATCATGTGCGTGAGAGCCAGACGCTCGTAGGGCCGAAACTCCGAGAAGGCGCCGCGGGTCTCGTGCGAAGGAGGGCGGCCCATCTTCGCAAGCACCGCGACATGTTCGGGCGCATCGGCGATCATCTCGTAGCGAAGCATGCCACCCGCTCGAGCCTCCAGCGCGTGCACTTCGACGTGGTAGCCCTCCGGGCCCCACCACGACTCGAAACCCTGTTTCGTGGTCCATAGGTCCCAGAGCTCCTCGATGCGGGCCTCGTAGGTGCGTTCGAGAACGATCTTCGGCGTGCTCATGTCCGTTTTCCTTTCGTGAGGGCCGCCCCGAAGCGGTCGAGCCGCGCTTCCCAAAGGCCGCGGTACTTGGCGAGCCACGCGTCGAGCTCGCGGAACGGTTCCGGTCGAAGCGAATACAGGCGGCGCTGCCCGTCCGGACGCATCGCCACGAAGCCGGCTTCGTGAAGGATGCGCAGGTGCCGGGATACGCCCGATTGATGGATACCTGCCTGCTCGACGATGTCGTTCACCTGCTGCTCGCCGCGGCTCAGCACGTCCACGATGCAGCGGCGGGTCGGGTCGGCCAGGGTCTGAAACGCGTCTAGTTGCATCGTGGTACATATACATAATCATGCATATGATGCCGTCAAGCGGACAGTGCGTATATCGTCGACGGGTGCATCGTTCCGAGCCTGAAGACGAGCGGCCGCTGGGCCCCTGGCATGTGGCGGCAGTGGTCATTGGCGCGATGGTGGGGGTGGGCATCTTCTTCACGCCCGCCACGCTCGCGCGCGCGGTGCCGAATGCGGAGTGGGTGCTGGGCATCTGGGTGCTCGGCGGCGTCGCCTCCATCGCCGGGGCCCTGGTGTTCGCAGACCTCGGCGCGCGCTGGCCTCAGGCCGGGGGGCTCTATGTCTTTCTGCGCGAGGGGTTCGGCAAGCCTGCGGGATCAGCGCTTTCGTTTCTGTACGGGTGGCTGCAGCTGCTCGTCGTTCAGCCGGGGGCCATGGCGGTCATCGCCCTCGTGCTCGTGGATCATCTCGCCTTCGTGACCGGCCCCGTGGGCCCCATCGCGCGGAGTGCAGGAGCTTGCGCGGCGATTGCCGTGTTCACCGCAGCGAACCTGCTCGGGTTGCGGGTGGGCGGGCGCATTCAGATCGGAATGGCCGCGCTCAAGCTTGCGGCCTTGGCGGCGCTCGCGTTGGTGGGGGCGTGCTGGGGACATGCGTCGCGGATCTTCCTTGCGGCTCCGGAGACGGCGCCTCCGTCGGGCACGATGTCCTCGTGGCTCCTGTTCGGCATCATCCCCGTGCTGTTCACCTTTGGCGGGGCCTACCACGGCACATTCATCGCGGGCTCGGTGCGCGATCCCGAGCGATCCCTCCCGCGCGGGATCATCGCGGCCATCTCGGTGGTGCTGGTGGCCTACCTGGGCGTGAACGTCGCGTACCTGGCGCTGCTCGGGCACGCGGGGCTGGCGGCCAGCACGAGCCCGGCGGCGGATGCCGTGGGCATAGCGCTCGGACCTGCGGCAGGGAAAGTGCTGGCGCTGACCATCGTGGTCTCGGCGGCGGGCCTCTTGAACACGGTCTGCCTGGGGTTTCCCTTCGTGATTTACGCGATGGCCAAGGACGGCGTGTTCTTCGAGCGCGCGGGCCGGCTCGATCCGCGCACCGGACGGCCGGCCTTGGCGGTGGCGTTGCAGGGCACGCTCGCCTGCATCGCCGTGGTCGTCGGCTCGTCGCGCATCGATGTGCTCCTCACGGGGATCGCCTTCGCCGATGCGACCTTTCAAGCCGCCATTGCCGTGGTTCGCCTGCGCGCGCCCAAGGCCGCGGGGCTGCCGCGCTATGCACCGCCGGCCGCGGCGTGGACGTTCCTTCTCATCCAAGTGGGCATTGCGCTGGGCTGCCTGCTCCGCGCACCGCTCGAATCGGCCTACGGGGCATGCGCGCTCGTGGTCGGGGGATTGGTGTGGCTTTCCTGGAGGCGTGCATGAGATTCGAACTTCCCGATGGTCGCGCGCTCGACGTGGTTTCACCGTGCGGCCAGGTCTCGTTTGCCAACGGTGCGTTCGAGCTCTTCGGCGTGTTCGGCGCCGAAGATGGGGCCATCGAGCTCGCGATCGAGCATCCCATCGTCAACCCCCGGCACGTGTGGGTCCCTCATCTCGCACCCGCGGAAGGCTACGTCATGGGCGACGCGATCTTTCGGTCGCCGGCCATCGTGCTCGCCGACGGGGCGCTGGCACTCGCCTTCGTTCCCGACCTGGACGATGTGGCCGGCGCCGCCGGGTACCGCGTATGGCTCGACTACGAGCACCCTCGGCGAACGGTGACGATGGCCGCAGGCGCCTACCGCGAAGAGGGGCACGTCTTTTACGTCCGCGAGCCAGCCCGCGCCGCCGGATGCACCGTTGCGCTGCGCTTGCACCTGCTCGCCAGCTGCGATCCGCGGGATTGTGCAAACCCGTATGGCATGGTCGCACGCTGGATGTGGAACCGGTGGGGCCGGTCGGGCCTGATGCCTCCAGCCGACCTGACGCCACTGCTGCGCCACATCGTGCGCTGGGCATTCGCGCCGGATGGCTGGACCGAAAGCGTGTGGCAGCGCATCGATGACACCACCGCCGCACCGGTGTTCATCGTCGACGTGAGCCGCCATCCCTCCGTCCCACGCGAGCAGCGGCGCTGGAGGGAGCCACGCAGCATTTGGAACCAGGCGTGGTTCTCCACGCAGCGATGCGCCAATGGCCTTTTGCGCTACGCGCGCCAAACCGGGTCGGCCGATCTGGAAGACCGCGCGCGGCGTATGACGGAGGTCGCGCTGGCCGCGCCCCAGCGCGATGGCCTCTTTCCATCGCGGATCGTCGCCGACGAGGCCTCGGGCACCTGGCGTTGGTCCCATTCCGATCGACGGCCGCCCTCGGCGTCGGAGGAGGCGTGCCATCTCGTGGATGCGGCGTTCACCGGCCGCATGCTTCTCGAGTGGCACGCGCTCACGGGCGATGCGCGCGCACGCGACCGCGTGCTTCGTCTGGCCGAGAGGCTCGTGGCACTCCAGCGCCCAAGCGGTGCGTTTCCCGGCTGGGTGGAGCCCGACGGCCGCAGCCCCACGGAGCTCGCGGAGGGTCCCGAATCCGCCGTCTCGGTCGCGTTGCTCCTCGAGCTCGCGCGCGCGACGGGCGATGCCGCGTGGGAAAAGGCCGCCCTGGCCACCCTGCCCTTTCTCGAGGAGGTGGCGCGCGAAGGGCGCTGGGAGGACTTCGAGACGTACTACTCGTGCGCCCCATGGGGCGCCCCCGAGCTCCTCGGGCAACGCGTGCCACGCAACGGCGTGTACAAGCAGAACACGCTCTCCATCGCGTGGTGTGCGTCGGCATTTTTCGAGGCCTGGCAAACCACACGCGACGCGCGGTACCTCGACCTGGCCCGCCGCTGCATCGATGAGTTGTCGCTGTACCAGGCGGTATGGAATCCGCCCTTCTTGCCGGCCCCCGCCCATGGCGGCTTCGGCGTGATGAATGCCGACAGCGAGTGGAACGACGCCCGCCAGAGCCTTTTCGCACCGCTCTACCTGGAGCTCGGACGCGCCACGGGCGATCGCGAGCTCACCGAGCGCGGAATCAGTGCGCTGCACGCATCGTTCAGTATGCTCTATTGCCCGGAGAATGCCGCGTTGGCCCGCGCCTACGAGAAGCGCTTTCCCTTCTTCGGCCCGGAGACATACGGCTTCATGATGGAGAATCAGGCCCACGCGGGCGCGGATCCCATTGGCACCTTCACGATTTTCACGTGGGGGAACGGCTCGGCGCTGGCCACGGCGGCAACGGTGCGCGACCGCTTTCCCGAATGGCGAACGGAGTGTGGTCTCCCATGAACCTTCGAACGACACCCGACGCATACATCGGCCTGGACGCCCCCTCCACCGACGCGTGGAACGCCTGGTACCGCGCCATGCTGCGCGAACGCGAGGCGGTCGACGTCGCGTACGATCCGGCGACGGATTGGAGCGACGCCACGTTTCGGCAAATGTTCCTCTTCATGTACGACGCGTCGTTTTACGATCGCGGCTACCGGACGCGCGAGCTCGTCGAGCGATGGCGGCGGCAATTTGGACGCGTCGACTCCGTGCTCTTGTGGCAAGGCTATCCGAGGCTGGGCTTCGACACGCGCGATCAATTCGATTTTTATCGCGATATGCCCGGAGGCATCACCAAACTTCGCACGGACGTGGTCGACGTTTTTCATCGGAGCGGCCTGCGGGTCTTCCTCGATTACAATCCTTGGGCGCCGGGCACGTACGACGAGCTCGGGGACATCGTCGCGGGCCTAGATGCCGACGGTGTCATGCTCGACACGCTCCCCTCCGCGCCGGAAAGCCTCGAACGCGCGGTCACTCAGCGAAAACGCGGGGTGGTGTTCGCCCCCGAACTGCGCCCGGACACGGCGCACTTGGGCCGCTACCGCCAAGCCTGGGCGCAATGGAGCGACATCGGCGATGCACACACGCCATCCGTCCTCCGCCACGCGTGGCTTTTGCCGAAGCACCGGCAATTCATGATTCGGCGATGGGACGAGTCGCGCAAGTTGGATATTGCCTACAGCTTCTTCAACGGCACGGGTCTTTTGCTCTGGGACAATGTCTTTGGCGCGTGGAATCCATATTCGCGGGAGGACCGCCGGCTCCTCGCGGAGACGGCCGCCATTTTGGATCATTATGGGTCCCTCTTCGTTCATGGGGATTGGCTGCCGTTGATTCCGACGGGCGTCTCCGGGCTGGACGCCAATCGGTGGAATCTGGGTGCTCGGGCCATTCTCACCTTGCGCAATCGCACACAGGAGCCCCTCGCCTACCATCTTCCCGAGGAGGGCGATGCGGCGTATTTCGCTTTTTGGGGCGAACACCACGAGCTCCGAGGTGGAGACACCGTCACGGTGGCACCCAATGGCATTCAAGCCATCGTGCGCGATGGCGCGGCCGAGGCCGGGCGGGCGCGCGCTCACTTCGAGCAGCTCGCACGAAATGCCGATGTCGACCTCGAGGGGTACGACGAGCGCCGCCCTCCCCCGCGGCCCATTCGCCCTGCGGTGGCAACTCGGCCGCGGCAGGTAGAGAACTTCATCGAAATACCGGCGGGCGATTTCCACATGCGCATTCGTCACGAACGTCGCGAATGCGGCTGTTATCCCGCGGGGGCAACGGAGGATGCGCTGTGGGGATGGTTCTACAAGGATATGCTGGAGCACGTGATACCGTGTTCGCTCGAGCGATTCGGCATCCGCGCCACCGCGGTGACCAATGCCGAGTTTCTCGGTTTCGTGCATGCCGCGCTTTACTGGCCGGACGACGAGGAGCATTTTCTGAAGCACCTTCGGAACCATGGCACGCTGCCGGAGGCGCTCACGGGCGATCGGGCCCACGAGCCGGTGACCTTCGTCAGCCTCGACGATGCGAGGGCGTACGCCGCGTGGCATGGCCAGCGGCTTCCGAGCGAGGCCGAATGGCAGTGGACGGCGGAGGGCGCAGGGGCTGGGCATCTCTATCCTTGGGGAAACGAGCTGCGAACCTTTCCGAGCTTGCTGCAGCCGGCCGCCCTTCCCGAGACGGCCACCCCGCAAGGCGTCATGGGATTGTCCGGCAATGCCTGGGAATTCACGGAGAGCGAGTTCTCCGATGGGCATACGCGGTTCGTCATGCTCCGCGGCGGCGTGTATCTACCGCCGGCCGAGACGGAATGGATCGTGGCCCGCGGGGCGCGGCCCAACGATTACCACGCCAAGTACATTCTGCGGAGCGACGGCCTGGATCGAAGTGAGGCCATCTCGTTTCGAACCGTGGTCGATCTCACGTAGCCGTCAACGCGCGAAGCCCCTGGCGCACGTTCTCGGGATCGTCGAGCTGCGCATCGAGCTCGGCGTGCATCGCGTGCCAGATGGGGACCGCGCGCGCCAAAAGCGTTCGCCCTTTCCGCGTGAGCGCGAGACGGCGGCCCCGTCGGTCTTCCTCGTCCACCGTCACCTCGAGGAGTCCGCGCCGCGCCAGCGGTTTGAGCGCGGCCGTGAGCGTCGTTCGATCCATGGCGAGAAGCGTGGCCACGGCACCGAGGCTCGGCGGCTCGGGGCGGTTGAGGGACATCAGCAGCGAAAATTGGCCGTTGGTGAGCCCGAGCGGACGAAACGCGTCGTCGAAGCGACGGGCCAGGGCGCGTGCTGCGCGCTGTGCATGAAGGCACAAGCAGTGATCGCGAACGTGAAGCGTGGTTTCGAACGGGAGGTCGGCCATCCTTGACGTCGAATGTATACATTGATATCAACATATCAAGGAGGTCGCCGCATGGCCCATCGAGAGCTCACCCCGGCAACGGAGCTGGTGAAGAAGAACCGCAGCCACTTTCCCAATGAAAGCGAAGAGTACCGAAGGGCCCGCAACGCCCTCTTGGTCGAGGAAATCGAATTGCGCCGCCACCTCGAGCGCGTCGCAGAATTGCGCCGTCAGCTGCCTCCGGGCGGTCAGGTCACCACGGACTACCGCTTCGAAGGCGAAAACGGCCCCGTCACCTTGGCCAGCCTCTTCGGCGACAAGGACACGCTCCTCGTGTACAGCTACATGTTCGGCCCGCAGCGCGAACGTCCCTGTCCTTCGTGCACGTCGTTCATGAGCACCTGGGAGACCAAGCTTCCCGATCTCGAGCAGCGCGTGGCCGTGGCGATGGTGGCACGTTCACCCATCGAGAAATTGCGCGCCGCCAAGCGAGCCCGCGGGTGGACGAGGCTCAAGGTGTATTCCGACGCCGAAGGCCAATACACGCGCGACTACGTGAGCGCCGAAGACGCGGACATGCCCGGCTTCAGCGTTTTCACCCGCAAAGATGGGGTCATTCGCCATTTCTGGAGCGGCGAGATGGGCGGTGGCATGGCCGATCCCGGACAAGATCCGCGCGGCGCACCGGATCTGGACCCGCTCTGGACGATGCTCGACTTCACCCCCGAGGGCCGCGGCACCAACTGGTATCCCAAGTTGGAATACGGGCGCTAAGGCCTCGCCACCGTCGTCACGGGCACGGCGCCCAAGGATTCGCCGAACCATTGATCGCGCAGGCGCTTGTGCGTGCCATCGGCACGTGCTTGCGCCATGACTTCGTTAATGATCGCGAGTAGTTTGGTATTCCCTTTCTTGACGGCCATACCGAGTTGCTCGCCCGTATCCACGTAGGCGGCGATTTGAAAGGCGATGTTGCCCGAGTCCTTCATCCATGTTTGCACGGCGGGATGATCGACGATGGCCGCCTCCACGCGGCCCGTGCGCAGGGCAAGCAACACGGCGTCCGAGCTCTCGAAGGAAAGCAGGTTGAGCTCTTTCGTTTTGGCGAGATCTTCGCCGACGGTTTGGGATTGAACCCCTACCCGCTTCGCGCTGTTCTTGACGGCGTCGAGGCTCGCCATGCCCGTTCCGCGCTTGACCACGAGCGCTTGGTACGCGTCCAAGTAGCCCTCGGAGAAGTCGACGCTCTTGCGGCGCGCATCGGTCATGGTCAGCCCCGCCGCCTCGAGATCACACTGGTTCGAGTCGAGCAACGAGCCCGTGGTGAGGTTCTCGACCGACGTGTCGACGAGCTGCACCTTTACGCCGAGCCTCTGGGCGACCAAGTCCACGACGTCGATGTCGAAGCCGGTAATTTTTCCATCGCGCTCGAATTCGAAGGGCGCGAATGGAACGTGGGTACAGGTGACGAGCTTTCCCTTGTGAACGAGGGGCACGCCGGCCGACTTGTCTCTGCTGCAACCTGCAACCAACGCCGACACGACGACGGCCGCGCCAAAAGCGAGGCACTTGCTACGAACGAACAAAGGGGGTCCCTCCTCCCGAGACGGAAGATTCTTCCACGCGCGTCAAACCGCGCTGGCCCCCAAGCCATAGCGCATGGATCAAATGCGTCAACACAGTGTGCGTGAATCGGCGCGATACGCCGCGGGATTTTTCCGCGAGATCGGGAGGAGGTTTCGATATTCGTTCCAAAATACACCCCCACGTAACGCCAATTCGCGCCACGCGGGGGTGAGAAGGCACATTGCTCAGTAGGGAACGTAGCCGGACCAGGTCGCGCTGTACGTGGTAAGGCAAGCGGCGGAGCCGCTCGGAATGGAAAGCTTCATGCCGTGGGCGCTCCTGTCCGTGTCGAGGATGGGAGTCTGGACGGTCGAGCAACTGGCGCCCGCCGATACGATGTACAAGGTCGCAAACCCCGACGACGGCATATCGAGATCCGTCAGGACGAGAGGCCCGTTGATGACGAACTGCGGCCTTAGACTATCGTCACGAATGCGGCCTTGGCGGAGCCGCGTGATATCCGTGTCCGCAGTCACCACGGGCGTGGCCGCTGCAACCGCACTTGATCGAGACTGCGCCGACGCGAGTTGCACGCCCATGACCGAAACGATGCCAGCGATCGCGCCCAACCCAATGAGCGAAACCTTCCCCAAACCAATCATGGTCCGTTGTCCTTTTTTGAATTCGAAAGACAATCGTCTTTCGGTATCACGAACACTCGTGACAACGACACCAATCTTCTCATCGCCCACGCGAACGCAATGGCCAATGCGACAGACCGTACTCCCGTTGGCGTCGCTCGCGTTGTGCAGCCCCCACAATCGCGGTTGCCGCTCACCGTCGTCTTTTTGACGTCGAGGGAACCAGCGCAACCTTCAGGCGCGCGGGCTGCCGGGAAGGCCCCAAGACCAATGAGCGAAGGGCGTCGCAAACCAATTATGACTTGAAACGCGATTACGCCCAACGAATTGCAATCACCGCATTTTCTGACTATCACGGTATTCGCCATGAAGCCGCCCGCGTCGACCGCACCTCCTCAATGGTTGCTAACAAAATGCGTTTTCGCACTGACAGCTGTCGCGTTGGCGCCCTTGGTCGCATGCCGTCCGCCCGCAGAGGGCACTCCGGTCAATGCATCTTCTACGCCCGTCGCTAATCCGACGCCCACCGCGCCACTCGCAGTTGCCGATGCGGGCGCGCAACATCAACCCAGGAGAGGGCCGGCCGGTCCCGTGGCGTGCATCGATTACGCGGCGGCCATGGGCCAAGGGCGCGCAGCGACTCGGGAAAAGCGTTACGACGACGCGATTCGCGCGTTTCAATCCGCGGTTCGCCGTCGTCCCTTCGACGCCTCGGCCTGGGCAGAGCAAGGCTATGCCAAGTTGCTCGGGGGATACGACGCTCACCCGGCCCTAGCGTTCGCCAAAACCCGTACCAAGAAGCCCGCGCTCCTATCGGCGATTTGGTTCAACGACGCCGAAGGCTACGCGCGCGAAGGCAAAACCGAGTTGGCACGCGTCCACTACGCCGTGGCCGCGAACCTCGGCAACCAAGCCGCCGCGACCAAGCTTGGATCCCAATCGCGTTGCACCGCCACGTGGACCACCGGGATTCCCTCCTTGGGAGGCCATAAGGGTTGGGTCGAAGTGCTTCAAGCCATGCCCGCGACGATGTGCGGCGAGAAACGCGAGCCCAAGACCACGGAGAAGGAGGCCCGAAAGGAAGCGTGCCGCCCATGCGGCTCTGGAGCGGGCGCCTCCCTCGAGGATGGAGACAATTGTGCGGGAGCGGGCCCGTGGCACATCTCCAATGGTTATATGCACTGCAGCGTATTCTCGGCCGAGATCTACCCGCTAGGCGGAAATCGATTCTTGGTCACCGAAGACAATGATTTCTCGGGATCCCGCACGAGCACCGGCTGGAAGTTCAACGCTACGAGCTCTGCGGCGGAGTTCATCCCGCAGAGCGAGTGGCCGCAAGATTGGCCGCAAGATGAAAAGGAGCGCGCCGAATGCCCACCCGGCGAAGCCGCGCCAGAACTCGAACCGGACACGGCATCCACGTCTGGCTGCGGCGGGGCGGGCACCCCAGCGGTCGTCGCCTTCGAACCATCCGTGCAACGCTATTACGACAAGTCCGGCAAAGGCCGCATCGAGGTGACCGTCTGGGATGGCACCCCGGAAGTGCTCATCACGGGAAACACCGCCACCATCCGCGGCGGCAGTTGCCAGGAAAAGGTGACGCTGTCGAGCCAATGAATACTTATTTGCCAAAATCGACACCGTCACGTGACGCGAATGCGTCACGTGACGGCGGGATTGTCCGAGCTCAATACGGAACGTAGCCGGCCCACGTGGCGGGGTAGTTGTACGCGTACAAGCAGGCGACGGAACCGGCGGGAACGGGGATTCGTATTCCCGTAACCTGGGGCTCCGCCTCCAAGACCTTCCCCGTCGCGGGGGACGAAGGACACGTGGTCCCGACCACGATGCTAACCGAAGCCCGATACGTCGGCTTCGTGACCACGGCCGTCATGACGAACGGTCCGTGGGCGATGGGTTGAAATACTCCGGCTGCGACGTAGCCGCTCTGGAGCTGCGCGATGTCCGTATCGGCCGTTAGCACGGGCGTGGCCGCTGCGGCCGCATTCGACCGAGACTGCGCCGATGCGAGTTGCCCCCCCATGACCGAAACGGTGCCCGCCACGACACCAAGACCAATCAGCGAAACTTTTCCCAAACCGATCATGTACGTTCCCTTTCCCTTCGAACGACGAAATACCGTTCTTCTTTCGTCAACGGGAACGCAATGGTTGCGAAAAAAAGGGTAACGCCGCCCTACGTCACCGCGCTGGCATCTTCGTCCAGAATGCGCTGCAGCTCGGCCGCATACTCCTTCGACGACGCAATGAGCGCCTTCTCGTCGTCACGAAGATGATACAGCGCCCGCATTCGAGCTTCGTCGTATTCGGCAAATCGCTTCACGGCGCTGCGAGCCTCGCTCGTGGTGAGGCCCACCGACTCGAGCGCCCATGACGCCATCTCCAAGCTGGAGGCGAACGTCTCGCGGGAAAGGATCTCGATGCCCAGACCGAGCAGCGCATACGCGTGTTGGCGATTGCGGGCGCGCGCGATGATCTTCAAATGCGGGAAATGGTGCAGCACCGACTTGGCCACCGCCAGTGACCTCTCCATATCGTCCACCGCGAGGACGAACAGCGACGCTTGCTCGGCCCCGGCCGCGCGAAGCAAATCCGGCCGCGAGGCGTCGCCGTAATAAATCTTGTTGCCGAATCGCTTCACGAAGTCCGTATGCTGCGCGCTCGCATCGAGCGCGGTATACGCAACTCCTTTGGCACGCAGAACGCGGCCAATGATCTGCCCGACCCGCCCGAACCCGGCGATGATCACCGGATTGCCATCGTTCGCGGGCTCGTCGAAATCGCGCGCCGCGCCGGCATCCTTTCGCGCGAGCACCCGATCCCGCACGATGAACAACAGCGGTGTCACCGCCATCGACAACGTGACGACCACCACCAGCAAATCGGCAATCGCCTTGTCCAACACCGCCCCATCCTGGGCGACTCCGAAAATGACGAATGCGAACTCACCGCCCTGCGAAATGGCCACCGCCAGACTGGTCGCCCCGCGCCGGGGCAGCTTCGCCAGCCGCCCCACGCCCCAGAGAACCCCGAACTTGATCGCGGTGAGGCCCAGGACCAGCCCCGCCACCGTGATGGGGCGCCCGAGGAGAATCCTCATGTCGGCCGACATACCCACGGCCATGAAGAACAACCCCAACAAGAGGCCTTTGTAGGGTTCGATGTTCGCTTCCAATTCGTGCCGGTATTCCGAATCGGCCAACAGCACACCGGCCACGAAGGCCCCCAGCGCCTCCGAGAGATCGATGGCGTGCATCAACAACGAGGTGCCGACGACCACCAGCAACGTGGCCGCCGCCGAGAGATCGTGGTTCTTCGCCGAAGCGATGAAGCGCAGCATCGGCCGGAGCAAGTAGCGCCCGGCCAGGGCGAGGCCCAGCATCACGCCGACCACCATCAGGGCGCGCAGGCCCGGGCTCGCGCTGTGCGAGTTCCCGCCACCGGCGAGCATCGGAACGAGGGCCAGCGTGGGAATGGCCGCGACGTCTTGAAAGAGCAGAATGCCGAACGCCACCCGCCCATGGGGCCGCGCCAGCTCGTTCTTCTCGCCGAGAACCTGCAGCGCAAAGGCCGTGGAGGACATGGACAAAGCCAGCGCCGCCACCAGTGAGGTGCGCCACCCCAGACCAAAGAGCAGCCCCGCAGCACCAAGGGCGGCCGCGGTCGCGAACACCTGCGCGCCGCCGATCCCGAACACGGTACCGCGCATCTTCCAAAGCCGGGCCGGCTGCAGCTCCAACCCAATGAGGAAGAGGAGCAGCACCACCCCGAACTCCGCGAAATGCAGCGTCGCTTCGACCTTCGCGATCAGCCGCAGACCGCATGGCCCGATCAGAACGCCCGCGATCAGGTACCCGAGCACGGTGCCCAGACCAAGCCGTTTGGAAATGGGGACCACCAGCACGGCAGCCGCGAGAAAAATAGCTACGTCGACCAGCATGGATCCCGCGAGAATGCCTCACCGGCACAGCTTCGCGGCCCAAATTCGACGCATTCCACCTTACGGACCGATCAGTCGCTACGCAGCGGCTTCTTCGATTCGGCAGAGACCATTCTTGTTGAGCACCAAGGAGCGCGCGATGTCTTCGTGGGTATCCTCGAAGCGCAGGTCCGCGCGCACGGGAAGCTCGTAGTTGCGCGGCACGTCCAAGATGACGATGCGCCCCGTTCCGCCGTTCGGGGACGCGAAGCCGCGGACGGCGTCGTGCAACCGCGGCAACAGCGGCGATAGATCCAGCCGAAAGACGAGGCGCACCTGTGCGGCTCCCTCGGCCGCCTCGAGGCGCGTAACGAAGCCGCGGTGCGAGAATCGCAGAACGGTGACATCGAGCCCCGCCTCCGACTCGGGGCTCACCGGATCCGGGCGCCGCGCGGCGCTCTGGGAAAACGACTCGCGCGCCGCGCCCACGATGGGGCCGCGCGGACGGGCCGCCGGCGGCGGAAGGCGGTAACGGGTGACCCTCTGGGCAAACATGCTCTGCGCGCGGCCTTCGAGCCAGTTGCGGCCCGCTTCTTTGAGCCGTTCGCGCGAGGCGTACACGACCGCCGTGAGCAGCGCGAACACGAGCACACCGGAGCCAATGGCTCCCGGGAACGGGTGCCGCTCCAACGCGAGCTGCCAAAAGAAGAACCAGAGGTACGCGAGCATCGCCGCGGCCGCCGAGAACCAGCTGCCCAGGCGATTGGCCACGCGGTAGCTCTCCACCTCGAGGAACAGCACGCGCTCGAAGTGCTTCTTCAACCATCGCAAGCGCGAGACGAGGCGCTCCAGCTCGAGAGCATCCGCCGGCTCCGCGTGGGGGAACTTCGCCTCCTTGCGGTACGCGATCTCCTCCTGCAGGGCCCCCGAAAGGCGCTCCTCGACGGCGTCGAGTTCGGCAGCGCTCGCCTCGGACCGGGCGACGAGCGCGCGCTGCGTGTCGAAAAGCGCACGCGCGCAGTCCGTCAGCACGCTCCAGAGTTGCACGCTGAGAAACTCGTCGGCGAGGGCGTGCTCGTTGTCGCGCTCCTCGCGTTTGCAGCCGCACGCGAGCATGCCCGCCCGCGCCTGCGCGAGGGCGCCGCACGCGGCCGAGATCCAGAGAATGAGCGACTGCACATGGTCGGCATCCTCCGCGCGGGAACGAACCAGGGTGCAATGACGAACGAAGCCGTTCCGTGCCCGCGCAAGCTTGAACGAGACGCCCATGATTTCGCGGCGAAAAGCCTCGGGCGAGCTGCGTTGAAAGTCGGCCGCAAGCGGACCTCCGTGCTGCTGCGTGCCGCGCTCGTCCGCGCCATCCAACCGAGCATACGATTGCAGCGCGCCCCATGGCTCGAACGAGCCCACCAGGTTCGTGGGCACCTCGAGCTCGACGTTGAGCTCGTACTCGAGCCGCCCGCTCTTCGGCACGGGCACGGTGACGTTCCACGCGAGCCGCGAGGCATCGTGGACGGACAACGAGACACGCTCCTCGGTGAACTCCTCGAGGGCCGTCCACGGCGCCGCATTGGTCCCGTCGCGCATCATGTCCGCCTTATGGCCCGCGGCCACATCTCCTTGTAGCGGAATTTTAGCGTACAGCATGAATGACAAAACCCCGGAAGGGAGGAACCCTTCCGAGGTTTCGTGCTTTGTTCGCTACGGAGAAGAGGCGACTACTTCTTCGCTTCCGCGGCGAGCTTCTCCTTGTACTTCTTGACCATTTCGTCCTGCTCCTGACGCGGCACGACCGCGTACTTGGCGAACTCCATGGTGAAGGTGCCCTTGCCCTGCGTGGCGGAGCGAAGGTCGGTCGAGTAACCGAACATCGCGTTCAGCGGCACCTCGGCGGTGACGCTGACGCTGTCGCCGGAGACGGTCTCCAGGATGACGCCGCGGCGCTGGTTGACTTGGCCGACGACCGAGCCCTGGAACTCCGTGGGCGCGTCGATTTCGACCTTCATGATCGGCTCGAGGATGGTCGGGCCGGACTTCGCGTAAGCCTCGCGGAAGCCCATGAGCGCGGCCGTCTTGAACGCCATTTCGGACGAGTCGACCGCGTGCGATGCACCGTCGTTGATGACCGCACGGACGCCGACAACGGGGAAGCCGATGAGGGTGCCCTTCTTCACGCCCTCGCGGAAACCCTTGTCGCAGGAGCCGATGAACTCACGCGGAATCGCACCGCCGGTGATGTCATCGACGAACTCGTAGGACTCCATCGCGTCCGCCGGGAGCGGCTCGAGGTAGCCCATGACCTTCGCGTACTGACCCGAACCACCCGTCTGCTTCTTGTGGGTGTAGTTGATCTCGGCGCGCTTGGTGATCGCCTCGCGGTACGCAACCTGCGGCTTGCCAGCAACGACCTCGCAGTTGTACTCGCGCTTCATGCGCTCCATGTAGATGTCGAGGTGGAGCTCGCCCATGCCGCTGATGATGGTCTGCTGCGACTCCTCGTCCTGGTGCACGCGGAAGGTCGGGTCTTCCTTGGTGAACCGGTTGAGCGCCTTGGAGAAGTTCGCCTCGGACGAGCGATCCTTCGGGGCGACCGCCAGCGAGATGACCGCCGCGGGCACGTGCATCGACGTGAGGGTCCAATTGACCTTGCCGTCGGTGAACGTCTCGCCGGAGCTGGCCTCGACGCCGTAGAACGCGACGATGTCACCCGCCTCGGCGGTCGTGATCTCCTCGCGGTCGTCGGAGTGCATGCGGAACATACGGGGGACGCGCACCTTGCGCATCTCGTTGCTCACGTTGAAGATGGTGTCGCCGGACGTGACCGAGCCTTGGTAGACGCGGAAGTACGTGAGCTGTCCGTACTTGTCCTGCTGGAGCTTGAACGCCAGGCCGACGAACGGCTTCGTGGAATCGGATTCCACGACGACCTTCTCCTCGCCCTTTTCCTGGTCGTGCGCCTCGTTGAGGACCTCGGTCGGGTTGGGCAGGTAGTACACGACGGCATCGAGCAGGAGCTGAACGCCCTTGTTCTTGATCGCCGAGCCGCACATGACCGGGGTCATCTTGAGGGCCAAGGTCGCGCGGCGGATGGCGGCGCGGAGCTCGTCCACCGAGATGGGCTCCTCGGAGAGGAACTTCTCGGCCAACTCGTCGTCGACGTCGGCGACGTCGTGGATGATCTTCTCGCGGGCGGCCGCGGCGGCTTCCTTGAACTCCGCCGGGATCTCTTCTTCGCGGATGACTTCGCCGTCTTGGCCGTCGAAGAAGACGGCCTTCCCGATGATCGGGTCGATGATGCCGCGGAAGTCCGACTCGGCGCCGATCGGCACCTGGAGCTTGACCGGGTGGTGTCCGAGCTTCTCCTTGAGCATGTCGGCCACGCGCTCGTAGTTGGCGCCCGGGTTGTCCATCTTGTTGACGAAGGCGATGCGCGGAACGCGGTAGCGCTTCATCTGCTTGTCGACGGTGATCGACTGGCTCTGGACGCCCTTGCCCGAGTCGAGCACGAGGATGGCGCCGTCGAGAACACGCAGCGCGCGCTCCACCTCGATGGTGAAGTCGACGTGGCCGGGGGTGTCGATGATGTTGACGTTGTGCGGCTGCAGCTGCTGCTGCGATCCGGGCCACACACAGTAGGTCGCCGCGGACTGGATGGTGATGCCCTTCTCGCGCTCGAGATCCATCGAGTCCATCTTGGCGCCGACGCCGTCTTTTCCACGCACCTCGTGGATTTTGTGGATCCGACCCGTGTAGAAGAGGACGCGTTCGGTCAGCGTCGTCTTACCGGAGTCGATGTGCGCCGAAATACCAATGTTACGGATACGGTTCAGGGGGATGCGAGCAGCCACGGAATCACTCTCTCTTCGCTAGGGGAACGCCAACGGGTACGCGCTGTTATCACGTCAGCCGTGTTCTGGCGAGCACTGCAAACCTCATTCGTCGGAAAAAACCAGGCGAGGCCAACCTGTAGCCGTCCCGTGTGAGCGGAACGTCACAAATGCGGGACAGACCCGCGGCCGCCCGGCTCCTGCACACTCCGGCCCGCCACAGGCGTGAGACTTGCTCATGGTCGCCTCCCACGATGACCGCGCGCAAGAGAAGGTTCCTCTACTTCGTGCTTTTCACAGGAACGGCGGCATGTGTGTCGAGCGCCCCGACCTTCGACTTTGGCGATGGCGGGCCCGGCCAACCCGGCAACGAGGCGGGCCCCACCGAGGCGGGCTCCGAAACGGGGACGGATGCCCCGATCACAGACGCCGGGCCGCCTCCGTGCAATCCGAAGGCGCCGTTTCAACGAAGCCCGAACCAGCCGTTTCAGAAAGTGAACACCGCGAATGCTCAGGTCGGGGCGAGCCTCTCGCCGGACGAACTCACCGTCTACTACGACGACAACCGAACGCTCTTCACGGCGACGCGAACGGAGATCACGAAGGCCTTCGAGAACGCTCACCCACTGCCCATCGAGGGGGACGCGGGCTGCGCGGCGTTGGGCCTCCCGGCCGTCACCCGCGATGAAAAGCGAGTCTTCTTCCAGTGCAGCAACGACGGCGAGGCGACAGCCCAGATCCGCTCGATGGTGCGCAACGACAAGGGCGCAGCCTTCGGCAACGTGGCGGAGGTCATCTTCCATCAAGAGGACAAGTTCAAATGGTTTCCCCGCGTGTACGAGAGCCAGGGCCGCATCGAACTCTGGAGCTCCATCACCGCGGCCATGGGTTCTCGCGACGGCGACGAGATCTACCAGCTCGTCTCGACGGACGGCGGTGGAGGCTTCGGGGCGGCCATCCCAAGGGACGATCTCAACGCTCCGGACGCCGGCGACAGCTTCCCCGTGCTGACCCCCGACGGGCTTCAGGTCTACTTTGCCTCCGGGCGCGATCACCTGTCGAACGCCGATATCTACGTGGCCACACGACAGGACGTGAAGGTGAAGTTCCAAACCCCCACCCGCGTCGCCGCGCTCAGCGATGACGTTGGCGACGATGGCCCCAATTGGATCTCGCCGGATGGCTGCCGAATGTATTACTTCTCGGGCCGCGCAGGCGGAGCCGGTAGCTACGATCTCTACCTGGCAGAGCGCGCGAAATAGCTCGTCGTCTGTACCGGCAAGTGTACCGAAATCAGGGGGCGCACCGGTACATCGTACCGGCGCACCGGTACATGTTTAGAACGCAAGCGAAGCGCTGGCGCCAGCCACGTTCGGCCCAATCATTGGCACGATGGCGGTGGTCGGCGTCTTCTTCGCGGTGACAATGAGATAAATGCCAACACCGAGCGCGACGGCGCCGGTGGCACCGGCAATGATCCCCACGGTTTGGCTCGAGGCGGCGCTATCGTGATCGCTCTTGCTCTGGTCGGCCTGCCGGTTGGCCTCCGACCTATCGCCGCCGGCAAATGCCGAACGCGCGGCGTCGGCCGCCTTGTTCGAGTCATCGTTTTGGCTCAGCGCGCGCAGCCCGAAAAAGCCGCCTGCGCCCAGCGCGAGAACTCCGGCACCGGCCACCACGAACCCGATGGTTCGCTTCGTATTGCCGCCCGAATCCGCGACGTGGTCCGCCTCGGGTTGGCGACTCGACGCGGGGCTTTCCACCGCCACCGCGATCGGCGACGGGGCAAGCGGCTGCTCCCGTGCGTCCTCCAGGGGAGGGACGTCGAAGACCGACGTGCCAGGGCCATCGGCCAAGGTGACCTTCCGCGTCCACGTCTTCTTTCCTGGGGCAGAAACCACGATTTCATGTTCGCCCGGGTCCACCGGGATCGGCGTTCCTGGGGAAGGCTGAAACTCCTTGCCCCCGAACGAAATGACCCGGCCGGGCTGCGTCCCCCGAAGCGTGATCACCGCATGGCGAAGCCTCGGCTCGAGCGCGGAGGCATGCTCGCGCGCAAACTTGAGCCGATCCTTTCGATTGGTGCGCTCCGACTCCTGGATGACCTGGTTGAACTCCATCCACGCCGAAGCCGTTTTGCCCTCTTTCTCGTGGCACGTCGCGAGGTTGATCAACGTCCCCGTCGCCGGCTCGAGGCGCTGACTCTCCGCCAGCTTGATGCACGCCTCGCGGGTCTGGCCGGCCTCCAAAAGCCGCTGTCCCTCCCGATAGAGCGTTTCAGCCGACGCTGAACTCTGCTGCGCGCCCGCAGGGCCCGCCGAGAACACCCCCATCAACACCACGGCCGCACCGATATGCTTTCTCGCCCTCATTCCCTCGCCCTTTTTCCGCAGCGCTTCGCAAGCTCCGAGCCAACGGACGGCAAGCCATGTGCGATGGCCTCCCGTATGCAGGGAGAGGGATGGCTTCCGATGGATGTAGGCTTCACACCTCATCTCTTTGGCGCGAGAGAACCAAAACATGGGCGTATCGAAATCGACCCCTTCTCGAACCTTGCTGCTCTTGAGTCCATCGCCAGTGGACGTAGGTTGACACCGTGGAGGACATTCTGAAGGTAGGGCAGCTTTTCCTCGGCAAGTACCGAATCGAAAAGCTGGTCGGCAAAGGAGGAATGGGCGCCGTGTATGCGGCCGTCGATAGCGACCTTGCGCGAAAGGTGGCCATCAAAATTCTCCTTCCCCATATCGCGAGCTCGCGCACGGCGGCCACCCGATTCGTCAACGAGGGTCGCGCGGCCGCGCGGATCGAGAGCGAACACGTCGCGCGAGTGTATTCGGCGGGGCGCACGCCACAGGGCCTGCCCTTCATGATTTTGGAATTGCTCGAAGGGACGGACGTCGCCGACCTCCTCGAAAAGCACAAGCGGCTCGGGGTGGCGGAAGCCGTCGACATCATGATCGACGCGCTCCAGGCCGTCGCCGAGGCGCACCGACTCGGCATCGTGCACCGCGATCTCAAACCGTCGAATCTGTTCCTTCATCGCCGGGGCAATGGATCGCAGGTCGTCAAAGTTCTCGATTTCGGGATTTCGAAATTGACCCAGCCCATGTCGACCACGAGCGATCAAGGGCTGACGGCGACCCAAGCATTGCTCGGCACACCGAATTACATGTCCCCGGAGCAATTGCTGGATTCGAAGTCCGTGGATCATCGCACGGACATTTGGTCGCTGGGGGTCATTCTGTACGAAATGCTGGCCGGGACCGTGCCCTTCGGCGGCCCCACCCTGCGCGAGCTCTTCTCGGCGATTCTGCATCAACAGACCGCCCCCCTTCCCCACTTGCGGGGGGACGTGCCGGCCGGACTGCAGATGGCCATCGATCGATGCATGACGCGGGATCCGCAGCGGCGCATTGGAGATGCCGCCGAACTGGCCCGCTTGCTCGCGCCGTTTGGCTCGGGTGCGCGCGCGCCATTCGGGCGAGTCCCCTTCGACGAGGAACCGACGACCGTGGCGGCCGCCCCACTGGCCATGCCGTCCGCACCGCAACTCGTTTCGGGGCCCGGCGGCGTACGGACCATGACGGCGACGAATGAACAAAGGCTCGCCGTTCCGGCACCGATGCCGCCGCCCGAGCACGTTTGGGCGCATACCAATCAGGCGAACATCACGCCCTCGCCGGTTCAAATGGATTCGCCCTGGGCCGGGCAATACGCGGCCGCGGTCACGCGACCGCGCACGTCGAGTCGTTCTTTGCTGCCCTATGCGATAGCCGTCCCCCTCGTCGGCATCCTCGCCGCCGGCGCCATCATCGTGGCCGCGCGCGTGGTGCAGACGAAAACGGAGGCGGTCACCTCGGCGTTGTCGGCAAACTCACCGCCGCCCGAACCTGCCGCGTCGCCACCGCCCACGCCGAGTGCGGAGCTGCCTCGCGCCGAAGCTGCGGACGCCGCGGCATCATCCCCCGCGCCGGCCCCGGCCGCCGTCTCGGCGCCGGTCCCCGCGGCATCGGCGTCGGCCGCGGCGCCCGTCGAGCGTCCCTACCGCGGAGGAACACCGCGCAACACGAAGCGGGAGTCGACGTTCGATCCGACGAAGGATTCCCGTTACTGAACTACGATGGCCAGGCCGATTCCAGGATGACATTGCAAAAGTCGCGGCGCACGTAATTGGGATCCATGCGCGCGAGAACATCGGCCTTGATGTTGCCAAACGTCGTATCCGGCTTGTGCCGAATGCCTTCGAAGAATGCGCCGATGATGTCCTTTTTGAAGGATGGGCCACGAGGGTGGGCCTGAACGACCCGCGCGCGGGCATCCTCGGACACGTTGGCGAACCCCAGCCCCACGACATCCATCTCGACGCCCGCCAAGACCAGGGCCACCTCGGACTTTTTGTGCTCGGGGATCCCCGGCGTCGTGTGCAGTGCAATGGCATCCCAAACGACGTCGATGGCGTCTTGCCCGATGCCGTGGGCGCGCAGAAAACTCGCCGCGGCATTGGCACCGTCGACCTCGAACCGATCGTGCGCGCTGGAGTACGTTTTGGTGAGCCCCAGATCGTGAAACATCGCCCCGACGTAGAGCAACTCCGTATCGAAGGCTCGTCGCTGGCTCACCCCGGTCAGCGCACCGAAGTAATACACACGCGACGAATGATGAAACAATAGCTGGGTCGCGCAATCGCGAACCAACTCGGTCGCCGCGCGCGCAATTTTGCTATCGGGAATGGAAATACCGGCTATCGACGAGCTCATGGGACTCGGTCTCCTTTTCTCTCGAAGGGGAAGCTAGCCCCCGAGGCATATGTCCGCTATTGATATTTTATGTCAAAAACGGACACATCGATCCAGAAGCAGACACGGTTGGTGTCGATGTTCACCGTACCCGGTGTGCAGTTGCTCGACGTCGCGGGGCCGCTCGACGTGTTCGCCGAGGCCAACCGGCAATGCGCGGGCCGCAAACCGGTGTATCGATTTCGCATCGTGGCCAACGTCGCGGGACCCCTGACGTGCTCGTCCGGCACCCGCTTGCTGCCCGACGCGACCATCGACGATCGCCGCGAGAAGGTGGATACGCTCCTCGTCGCGGGCAGTCCGCATGCCGTGGACACCGTTCTCGATGCGGCCACCGTGGCATGGCTCACGGCGAGCGCTCGCACGGCGCGCCGTTATGGCTCCGTCTGCAGCGGCGCATTCCTCCTGGCGCAGACCGGGGGGCTCGACGGGCGGCGAGTAACGACGCATTGGAGCGTGGCCAGCGCACTGCAGGAGGCCTTTCCCAAGCTGCGGGTCGAGCCCGACGCCATCTACGTGCGCGACGGGCGCGTGTGCACGGCCGCCGGCGTCACCGCGGGAATGGACCTCGCGCTCGCCCTCGTGGAAGAGGACGTAGGTCGCGAAGTGGCCATGAACGTGGCCCGCGAACTGGTCATGTTCTTCAAGCGCCCCGGCGGACAAATGCCATTTAGCCGCCGCGGCCAGGCGGAAGTGTCCGGCCGCTCTGCATTGCAGGAGTCACAACGATGGATCGCCTCCCACCTCCGCGCCGATCTCTCCGTGGCCTCGCTGGCCGGCCGCGCCGGGGTGAGCCCTCGCCACTTCGCGCGCATGTTCCGCACCGAGCTTGGCGTCACCCCCGCCGACTACGTCGATTCGGTGCGGGTCGACGCCGCACGCCGCCTCCTCGAAGACGGCAGCGGCGCCCCGAAGCAGGTCGCCGACCGGTGCGGATTCACCAACGTGAACGGACTGCGGCGTGCCTTCTTACGATGTGTCGGGGTAACCCCCGCGGAATACCGCAAACGTTACGCCAACGACATTTCGAAAAGCGATTTTTCATAACCTCTGTGACGACTATTGGGCAGAGGCCTCGGCCGGAACCGGCTGCCCGATGGCTTCGTCCTGCTCGGCGTCCATTTCGGATTCGTCGGCGCGCAGATTGTCCTCGGTGCCGTCTTCCATTTCGACGAGGCCCGACTTCTTCACGGGGCCGAGCTTGGCCTTGCTGCTCACCACCTCCACGTGCACCAACGCGCGGTCCACCGCACCCTTGTCCTCGCCGAAGAGATGTCGATTCACGCGGCCGCTGGCGTCCAGAACCGCCTTTTTGACGCCCCGCTCGACCCAGCACGCGGGGCCCTGGTCGATGACCACGGCGACGGCCGCCTTGCCGTTCTTCTTGTTGGTGATCTTGACCCGGGCGCCGCACCCGTATCGGGCGGCATCGGCGGTAAACCACGTGAGCTTTTGCTCGCAGGTCTTTCCGCTCCAATTTTTGGAACAGATTCCTTTGCTTCGCAGTTGGGATAGGCACGCCGGAATGCAATTGTCGCCCGAATCGCCGTGCGCCTTTCCGTTGGCGTCGACCCAGCAGCCGAACGCGGTAATGTAGTAATTGCCATCTTTGGGAACTTTGGTTCCCACCGAACCACTGCAACTGAACGCCGCCGCCGCAGATTCGATTTCCTGCTCGGTCGCGCTGCTGTCACCTTCGTCGACTGCATCCGGCGCCTCGCTGGAGCACGCGGCGATGCAGATCGAGGATGCGACGAGCCATGCGAGCCGATGACGAAAATTCATCATGATGGTTGCCTCCCATTTGCTCATCGCCAGAAGAGCAACCCACGCGCCATGTGGAAAGATGCGTGCGTTGCCGCGCATCGCGGGTGGCGATGCTGTCAACCTACGGTTGCAACGTACCTGGGGTTTCGATGCACCACCTTTGGCGGCCGAAGCGGACCGAAGAGCCTTGACTCCCCAAATGGTCTCGATACCATCGGCCATGGTATCGATACCATGAACCAACACCACCTCACGCGATGGACCTGGGTTCTCGGGGGCATGCTGGCGCCCCTCGCTGCCGTTCTCGTTCCCGCGCACCCTGCGGTGGCGGCGTTCCCGGAGGAGGAGCCCGACCTTCTCTGGGCCAGCGCGCCACCGCTCCAGAAGGTGTACGACCCGGGCGTGGGGACCTACGGGCCGTTGACCGGCCCTCTTTACCTCAACGACCACACCTTCGTGCGCGGCCCCGACGGCACGTGGCACCTCTTCGGCATCACGGGTGTGGAGCAGCTCCCCTGGCCCAATTCCGACGACGAGGACCAGCTCGCGCACGCCACCGCACCAAGTCCGACGGGGCCTTGGACCAAACGCGCCGACGTGTTGACGAATCCGCACGCGTACGGCGAATCCCATGTATGGGCGCCCCACGTCATCGAATCGGGTGGAACGTATTACATGTTCTACGCGGCCGGCTCCGGCGATCGGGCGGCCATCAATTACGCAACATCGACGGATCTTTACAATTGGCAGCGCCGGGGCACCGCCTTCATCGACGGCGCCGAGTCACGCGATCCCTTCGTGGCGCGCATCGGCGATCGCTGGGTGCTCTATTACACGTCCACCTCGACGGGCGGCTTTGGCAACTACGCCGTCGCCTACCGCACCAGCACGGATCTCGTGCATTGGAGCGATCGACAGATTGCCTACAGCGATCCGATGACGGGAACGGTGTTCGAGAATACGGAGTCGCCATTCGTCTTTCAGAAAGACGGTTGGTGGTATCTGCTCATCGGTCCGCGCGCCCAGTACGAAGGGACGGACATCTATCGAAGCCGCGATCCATTTCATTTCAAAATTGACGATTACGCAGGACACATCGTCTCGCACGCGGCCGAGATCGTCCAAGATGGCGATCAGACCTGGGTCAGCGGCGCGGGCTGGTACGGGCGCGGTGTTTACCTCGCCCCGCTGAATTGGTCTTCGACCCCGCATCTCTGGCAATCGGCGCAGAATCCGGCGATGGCGCGCAATGCCGATGGGCGGCAAGAGATGTTCGCGCTGGAGCCGGCGGGCAATGCCATCTTCCACCGATGGCAGACATCGCCCAACGGCGGTTGGAGCAATTGGGAATCCTTTGGCACCGGCGCGGGCGCGGTTCCCACCGTGGGCCAAAGTGCCGACGGCCGGCTCGAAGTGTTCGCCCTGGGACCCAACGGCGCGTACATCGCGCACCGATGGCAGCTCCAACCGAGCGGAGGCTGGAGCGACTGGGAGACGTTCGGCGGCCCCGCCGGCGCAGCACCCGTGATCGGACGGAATGCCGACGGGCGGCTCGAGGTGTTCGCCTTGGGTCCAAGCGGATCGACCATCGCGCACAAATGGCAAGTGGCGCCCAACGGCGGATGGAGCGATTGGGCGATCTTCGGCGGCGCCGCAGGCGCGCCCCCCACCGTGGGCCGCAGCGCCGACGGACGGCTCGACGTGTTCGCCTTGGGCCCCGATGGGACGAACATCGCGCATCGGCAGCAGGTCACTCCAAACGGCGCATGGGGCGAATGGGACCCGGCATTCGGGGGACCGGCCGCCGCGTCGCCAACGGTCGCGCAGAATGCCGACGGACGATTGGAGCTTTTCATTCTGGGTCCGGGAGGGAGTCACCTGGAGCATCGGTGGCAGGTCGCGCCAAACGGTGCGTGGAGCGATTGGCACGACTTCGGCGGCGTCGCAGGGAGCCTCCCCGCCGCCGGCCGAAACGCCAATGGCGGCCTCGAGGTGTTCGTATTGGGCGCCGGCGGCGGAAATATCGCGCGACGCTACCAGCGCGCCAATGGCACCTGGAGCGATTGGGATACGGCATTCGGGCCGACGGCGGCGGGATGCGTTCCCGCCATTGGGCAAAATGCCGACGGGCGGCTCGAAGTGATCGCGCTCGGCCCCGAGGGACGCGGCGTGTTCAACCGCCACGAGCTGCGCGCCGGCGGCACGTGGAGCGCGTGGGCCGGGTTTGGAGATTGGGGCGGCGGGTTGCCCTGCGGGGGACCGTACTGAGAGGCACCGGCACGAACGGATGCGGTCCGTGAATGGGCCTGGCCCCCCGAGCGTCCATCGGACATGCGCGACGCGTACCGCACGCCGTGGAGACCGGAGGAGAACGCGCCTCCGCCGAAAGGCTCGCTCCTTCCGGGGACGGCGCTCTTCGTCTTGCTTGCGGGCGTCGCTCTCGGGGGCACGTGCATCCGCGTGTCGATCCCCAGGCCGAGCCAACCAGAGGCCGCGGTCAGCGCCTCTGTCGCAGACGAGGAGTCCTCATCATCGGTCGCTCCGGTGGGCGAGGAGCCGGACGTCCGAACGTGGAAGTGCCTCGAGGGGCAACATGCCGACTTCCATTGGCGCGATTGCCTCCCTCACGACGGCTGGACGCCCATGGTGTTCGAGCCGCAGGAGAGCCCGTGCATCCGCGAATCGCGATCGCCGTGCGGCTGCACACGGTGTCGGCCGGGCAGATGGTCGGGATTCGGCATGGTTCGCCCGCAGCTGATCAAAGGGGAAGCCAATCTGTCTCCCGAGATCTGCATTTCTGCGCCGGACGAGCGTCAACTGGCGATCGCCAAATGCACCATCGGCGAAAACGGACACGTGTCGAATTGCCGCTTCGTCCGGGGGGAGCCGGAACTCAAGGATCGCATTCTGTCGAATCTGACGGCTCGCAGGTACACGCCCGTCTTCTTGCAGGAAAAACCAGTGTCGGTGAACTACACGTTCGTATTTCGTATTCCTGCGTGCCCGCCGTGAGGTTTCGCTTCGATGGCCATCGAAGCGTCCGCGCTCGAAAAACGCTACGTTGGGAGTCATGAGAGACCTCGCCATTCGCCTTCCGAACCGCATCGATGCCCTGGCCCTCTTCGGAGAGACCCTTGGTCGCGCCGGGGTGAGCGTCGAGGGCGGTGGCATGTTCACCGTGGATGGACAGCGAATCGCCCACTTCCTCGTCGAGGACGGAACGGCAGCGCGGGCGGCGTTGGAAGCGGCGGGGATCGAGGTGACGTGGGATCGCGAGGTCCTCGTCCAACGCCTCGCCCAAGACGTCCCCGGCCAACTCGGTGCCATCACCCGCCGTATGGCCGACGCCGGTGTGACCATCGAGATCCTCTACAGCGATCACGCGAATCAACTGATCCTCGTGGTCGACGACATGGAACGCGGACGCCAGGTGTCGGAGGCGTGGATGCGCGAGCGCGCACCTGCCGCATCCCGATGAATCGCGCTACCGCGCCTTGCGGGGCCGCGCCGTGCTGCCGCGGACCACGAGCTCTGTCGGCAGCGGCGCGGGCTGCTTGATACGCCGCCCCGCCAGCACCGCCATCACGAGCTGCCCCGCCGAGCGCCCCTTCTCCGCGTGAGGCTGGCGCACGCTCGTCAGCCCCGGATTGGACGCCGATGCGAGCGGCACGTCGTCGAAGCCCGCGATGGATAGATCCCCGGGAATGCGAAGGCCGCGCTCGCGGGCGACCTCCATGGCGCCCGCGGCGAGGCGGTCACTCATGGCGAGAATGGCCGTGGGGCGCGGCTTTCGATCGAGCAGCCATCGCGCGGCCTCGGCACCGCCGGCCTCCGAGTTGCGGGCGGTCTCGAACACCGGCACTTCGGACCAGCGTGCACCGCACGCGGCCGCGTAGCCCGCGAGGCGCGCGCGTGAAATATGGTGCGTGGCCTCCGCTTGCACGGCGGCCGAGACCGGGCCTGGACGAACCTGGGAGGTCAACTCGCAGCTGATCACACCGATGGACTCGTGCCCGAGGCCGAGCACGTGCGCGGCCGCTGCCTCGGCGCCCCCGCGATCGTCGATGGACACGAGCAAGCGGCCGTCCAGCACGGGCGCGTCCACGCGAATCATGGGCAAACGTCGGTCCTTCGCGGCGCCGAAGAGCGGATCGTCGTCGGCCATCGAGTAGACCACGAAGGCATCGACGATGGCGGTCATCACCGGCGACGTGGTCGGATCGTCGCGCGGGGTGCCGGGCATCAACGTGAGGCTCACGCCCAGTTCCTCCACCGCGCTGGCGAGCCCCTCCAAGAACAGCACGAACGCCGGATCGGCGAAGGCGTACGACAAGGGATCGGCGTACACCACGCCGACGGCCACACTCCGCCCGCGCCGCAAACTGCGGGCGGCGGGATCGGGCCCGGCGTAGCCCAGTTTCGCCGCGGCGGCGAGAACGCTTTCCCGCAACGAGGCCGAGAGCTGGTCGGGCCGGTTGTAGGCGTTGGACACCGTGGTGGTGGTCACCCCCAGTGCCGCGGCCACGTCCCTCAGGGTGGGGCGCTTGTCGGAAATGCGTTTCTTGTCCATTGACGATCTCGAAACTACCCACTAGCTCTTAAACGTTCAAGTCTTAAACGTTCAAGAAGGAGATCCCATGCCCCTCGACGCCGGACATGACTGGTGGCGCTCGGCCGTCATTTACCAAGTATACCCGCGCTCCTTTGCCGACGCGAACGGCGACGGCGTCGGCGACCTGCCGGGCATCACCTCACGCCTGCCCTACTTGGCCGACCTCGGCGTGGACGCCATATGGATTTCCCCCTTCTACCCCTCCGCGCACGAGGACGGCGGCTACGACATCACCGACTTCACCGGCGTCGACCCGATCTTCGGCAGCCTGGCCGACGTCGACGCGCTCATCGCGGCCGCAAAAAAGATCGGTTTGCGCGTCCTCCTCGACCTGGTCCCCAACCACACGTCACGGCACCATCCGTGGTTCGTCGCGTCGCGCGCATCCCGCAGCGCGGCGAGGCGGAATTGGTACATTTGGGCCGATCCCGCCAAGGACGGCGGCCCACCGAACAACTGGCGCGCGGTCACCGGTGGCTCGGCGTGGACCTTCGATGCGAGCACCGGGCAGTACTATCTGCACTCCTTTTTTGCGGCCCAGCCCGATCTGAACTGGCGCAATCCCAACGTGCGCGAGGCCATGGCCGGCGTCATGCGCTTTTGGTTGGACCGCGGCATCGACGGGTTCCGCGTGGACATGATCGATTACCTGCTCAAAGACGAAGCCCTCCGCGACGAGCCGCTCGACGAAAATGGCTGGTACGACCAGCCCCTGGCCAAATACCAACTCAATCAGCGGGGCGTGGTCGACATCATGCGCAGTCTGCGCCGCGTGGTCGACGGCTACGCCGGGGCCCGCATCCTGCTCGGCGAGGTGGAGTCGCGTTTGCCCATCGACGTGCTGGTTCGATATTACGGCACCGCGGGGCAGCTCGACGTGCTGCACCTGCCGTTCAACTTTTGGCTCCTCTTCCTGCCGTGGCAGTCGGCGGCGCTCGAGCGCTTCATCACCGACTACGACGGCGCCGTCCCCGAAGGCGCCGCGCCCAATTGGGTCCTCGGTAACCACGATGTGCCGAGGCCGGCCACCCGGCTCGGTGCCGCGCAAGCACGGGCCGCCATGGTGCTCCTGCTCACGTTGCGCGGCGCGCCCGTCGTCTACTACGGCGACGAACTCGGCATGCCCAACGTGCCCATCCCGCCCGAGCGGATCCAGGATCCATGGTCGGCCGCGCTGCCGGGCGGCGGTCGCGATCCGGCGCGGACACCGATGCGGTGGACGCGCGGCCCCAACGCAGGCTTCTGCCCGGAGCACGCCATGCCGTGGCTTCCCGTTGGAGACGAGCTCGAGGCCATCAACGTGGAAGACCAGCGGCACGATCCCGGCTCGATGCTCGCCCTCACGAAGGCCCTGCTCGCACTTCGTCGTGCGTGCCCTGCCCTGCGCGGCGGAAACCTGCGCTGCCTCCAAGGCCCGCCGGGCGCCGTCGTCTTCTCGCGCGTTCACGACGACGAGCGCTTTCTGGTCGCGATCAACACCACGGCGGCCCCCGTCGAGGTGCCGTTGCCAGCCGGCACCTCTGGCATCGTGCGGATCTCCAGCGCGATGGATCGCACGGGCACCTGCACGACGTTGCCGCTCCGCGCCCACGAAGCGTGCGTCCTCGAATGGATCCCCCGCTCGTGACACGCGGCCCCGTCACGTGGCTGATGTACGCAGGCCTCGGCTATTTCAATTACCTGACGTGCGCGATGGGCCCTGCCCTACCGTTGCTCCGCGGCGAGCTGGCCATTTCGTACACCGTCAGCAGCCTTCACTTCACGGCGCTCGCGGTGGGTCTCATCCTCTCGGGCAGCCTGGCCGATCGCGCCATGGGGAAGCTCGGGCGCCGGGTCACATTTTGGCTGGGCATCGCCGGGCTGGCGGGCGCAGGTCTGATCATTGCATCGGGCACGCACGCCGCCGTCACCATCGGCGGTGGGCTGGCCATGGGCATCTTCGGCGGCACCACGCTCTCGATGACCTCGACGGTCCTCAGCGAAGTTCACGGCGCGCACCAAGCCGCGGCACTCGCCGAAGCCAACGTCGTGGCCAGCGCCGCGGGTGCGTTCGCACCGTTGCTCGTGGGGTGGCTCGCCACCGCAACGAGCTGGCGCGCCGCGTTCGTTCTCCCCGCGGCGGTGGGCGCGATCGCCCCCGTCGCGTTCGTCGCACTTCGCCGCATGCAGCTTCCCGAACCGCGGCCGAACGATGCCGAGCGTGCACCGCACGCGCGTGCACTCGGGCTCGCCTACTGGACGTTCTGGTCCGTCCTCGTCCTCGTCGACTGCATCGAATTTTCGATGGCCGCGTGGGCGTCGAGCTACCTTCGCGATGCCGGCGGCTTTTCCGCAGCCTCCGCCGCGACCGCCGCCAGCCTCTTTCTCATCGGGATGCTCGTCGGGCGCGCCGCAGGCACCCGCCTGCTGCTCGTGGGCGCCAAGCCGCGCGCACTCCAGAAGCTCGCGCTCCTCACCACCATCGCCGCCTTTCTCCTGTTTCGCTTGGGCCCCACCCCATCGCTCACGCTCGCGGGGCTGCTGCTCACCGGCGTGGGCGTCGCCAACCTATGGCCGCTCGCCCTGTCGCTCGCATTGGGTGCCGCGCGCGGTGCGAGCGATGCCGCCGCCTCGCGTGCATCGCTCGCCGCGGGCGTCGGTGCCTTCAGCGCCCCCCTGGCCCTCGGTGCCGCCGCCGATGCCCTCGGAATCGCCACCGCCTACTGGCTCGTCGTTCCGCTCGTCGTCGCCGCGTGGCTCCTCGTCGCAAAGACTCCGTAGGCGGTATTCCTATTTCACGCCGTGCATGGCCCGTCGAATCCAAGGTGTCAGTACGAGGTAGAACACGCCGGCCGCCACCCCCGCGCAAGCCATGAGCCGAAACAGATCGCCGTATTTCGCGGCCGCGGCCGCCCAATCCATCGCCTCGCCCGCCGGTACCTCGATGGAGGCGAGCCTCGCGAACTGTGCCGCCAGCACCTCCGAGTACGCGGTGGCGAGCCAGAACGCCCCCATCATGAGGCCCACCACCCGGCCGACGGACAATTGCGTCACGGCGGAGAGGCCAATGGGCATGACCGCCAGCTCGCCCACTTCGAGCACTGCGTACGCAAGCGCGAGCCACCACACGCTGGCCGGCTGGCCGGGCTGCGCCGCGCGGACGGCGGCCATCATCGGGACGAACGAGGCCCCCGCGAGCGCGAGTCCGATGGCCATCTTGGCCGGCTTGCTCGGATTGAGGCCGCGACGCTCCAGCCACGGCCACAGCCAGGAGAAGATCGGCGAGAAGAACACGAGCCAAAACGCGCCCAAAAAGGTGAGCGATCCCGCCGTCTGCGCCACGAGAACGATGTCATGCATGGTCGCCACGACCAGGCCCACGGCCATCAACGCGCCCAACCCCTTCGCCACGCCCCGCCGACCGCGATCGCTCGCCACGAGGGCCGCCACCATCAAGGGCGGGCTCGCGCCCAACGAAAAGATGGCCCACGGCAAGGACGGCGTGCCCCGCGTCACCGTGAAGAAGTCCTTCGTCATGAGCCGATCGGAGAACGTGAGCCACGAGCTGTAGGTCTGCTCGTACAGGACGAAGAAGATCAACACGCCGACGAGCAGCGCGGCGAGTGCAAGCATTTGCTCGCGTTCGACCTTGGTGCACTTCGTGGCGATGAACCATACGAACCAAACGACGAGAAAAGCCCCGATGATGTGCATCGTGCCGTGCACGGTCCACGTGCGCTGGATCAATTGCCAGACGAGGAGCACGCCCAGGCCGGCGCCAAGGTAAATGGCCCATTCGCGGCTCACCGGTCCGACGCGCTCGCGAAGCTTTGCAGGATCCCGCGGTTCGGCGTGGCCTTCGAGGTATTTCTGCCCCCAGAGGAACATGCATAGACCCGCGAGCATGCCGACGCCGGCGGCGCCAAAGCCGTATTTCCAGCCGTAGGTCTCGCCGAGAAAGGCACAAATGAGCGCCGAGAGCATGGCCCCGACGTTGATGCCCGCATAAAAGACGGTAAACCCGGAATCGCGCCGCGGATCGCCGTCGGAATAGAGCTTTCCAACGATGGTGGAGATGTTCGGTTTGAGAAACCCGACGCCCATGATGATGAGCGCCAGCGACAGGTAAAACACCTGCAGCGCCGTATCATCGCGGTGGACGACGCCGTTCACCAGGCGCGCTGGCTCACCTTCGTAGGCCATCCCCAGATGGCCGAGCACCAGGAGGACGCCGCCGAAGACCACCGCCTTGCGCATTCCCAGGTAGCGGTCGGCGAGGAGGCCGCCCAACACCGGCACCGCGTAGACCAAGCCGCCGTAAGCCCCGAGGACGTCGTACCCCGCGTCGTCCCCGAAAAGGTGGAACTTGAGGAGGTACAGCAGCAACAGCGCCTTCATTCCGTAGAACGAAAAGCGCTCCCACATCTCGGTGAAGAAGCAGACGAAGAGCCCCTTGGGGTGGCCTAAAAATTCATCCTGAGGGCGAGCGGCCGATGCGGAAGGCATGTTCCGCCGTTATAAGGGCAGCCGTCCACGACAGCATGTCAAAAGGAGATCTCAGCGACGATCGTACGTATAGACGTGGTCGCCAGTGATGAGCAAAAACTGCCCGTCCGTCGCGGTGAACTCGGCCCGGATGTCGCCCGAGAAGGCATCTCCGCATCGATCGGTGCGCGAAAGCTTCGTCTCGCTCGGCAGGGTGTAGGCGTACGAAGAGAATTGGTCCCGCCCATCCCGCCGCCCGACGACGCGCATCGTCCCTGCCTGGATCACCAGCGTCTGGCTGAGCGTGTCCGGCGAGCCATTTTGCGGCCGCGTGATGTACGTGGTGTACGCCGTGAGGTGGTAAATGCCCTCGTGGATCGTGCCGCCGCGCGCCGCGGGCGTCTCGCCCATGACGATCACCTCTTGGATGGTGGGGCCATCGTTGGTGTGGGCCACACATGGATCTTGGCCGGCATCGGATCCGTTCGGAGGGTTCGAGTTCGAATCCCCACACCCGAGTGCCATGACGCAGACAAACGCCGCCAACGAGGTTCGCATGCGCGCCGCATCAGCAGGATTTGGACCGCTATTCTCTCGCGGCAAACGCGCGCCGTTCACGGCGGACCACCGTGACGCCGTGATCGCGGGAACGAGGGTTTCCCGCCTTACGGTGTGCGGCGCAGCTCGGGGTTTGCCGCCGCGATGCCCACCACCAGGAGGGCGATGAAGCTCCCATGAAGGGCGATCGCAACACCCGGGTCGAAGGCCTTGGCGAGCAACCCGAGGGAGAGGCCGCCCACCGGGGTGATGCCCCAGGGCAAGTTGTAGACGCTCATGACGCGCCCGCGGTACGCCTCGTCGGTGATGCGTTGAACCAACGTGGCGTTGAGCGTCGAGAAGATCGATTCAACAGCGCCAATGGCCACGAGCAGGGCGACCAATACGAGAAAAGGCTTCGAGACGGCAAAGGTCATCAGCCCCGCACCAAAGGCCCCCGCCGAAACGAGGAGCGCTCGACCGCGCCTCGCCGTTCGCAGGCTCATGGACGAGAAGATGGCGCCGAGGATCGCTCCGACTCCGACGGCGCTATGCAGAAGACCGAGGGTCTCCTCGTTCGAACCTACGGCCGCACGTTCGGCAAGGATGGGGAACAACGTGGTGAACGGCAACCCGAACACGACGGGAATACCCTCCAACACGAGAAGGGTGCGCAGAAGCCGGCGACCGAGGATGTAGCGGTATCCCTGGAGGGTGCTCTGCAGCCACGAGTCCCCGGGCTTCGATGGCTCGGGAGGAATCGCGGTTCGGCGAAACGCGGTGAGCACCGAGGGAAGAAAGGCCGCCGCCGTGACGAAGAAGCACCCCGCCGCGCCGATGCGCGGTAAGAGCACGCCCGCAACCGCCGGCCCGAGCACGCCGGCGAGGATCCACGCGCCCGACGAAAGCGCAACGGCGCTGTCCAGGGATTCCGGACGGACCAACTTGGGGACGATGGCCAGGCGCACCGTCCAGTCGAAGCTCCCGATGGAGCCCGCCGCCAGGGCAAAGACGAGAAGCAGCGGCGGCGAGATGCTGCCGGTGAGAATGGTGATCGCCAAGAGCAACGCGTTGAGCCCGTGCAGCGCTTGGGTGACGAGCAACACCTTGCCGCGATCCACACGGTCGACCAGCGCCCCCGCGAATGGCCCGAGGACCAGCCCCGGAAGGCCGACCATGGCGTAGACGCCGCCGAGCCACACGGACGAATGTGTCAATTCGTTGACGAGCCAGCCGCGCACGACGATGCCCATCATGTGGCCGGAAAGCGAGATGACGATTCCGCACCAATATGCCGCAAACCGCAGCTCTCGCAGCGCCGGAGGAATCATCATGTGCGCCCAGCATAGCCCGGAGCTGTCTCGTTCGATGGATCGTCTGCCAATCTATTGGAGCAATGCTACCGTTTTGCTCGCGGCCGGCTCGGAAGGCACTTGCTCCGGTAGCCAATGGGCGAAGTTCGGATTACCGTCCCACCATGTTCGACGCGTCTTTACCGAGGCCCCTCCCCGCCAACGAACCGGTGCTCAACTACGCGCCAGGCTCGGCCGAACGTGCCGCCTTGAAGGCACGGCTGGCCAGCATGGCCAGCGAGCGCCCCGATGTGCCGCATGTCGTCGCAGGCAAAGCGCTGCGGGACGGCGAGGTGTACGAGGTTCGTGCGCCGCACGACCACAGCCTTCTCGTCGCCACGTGCCACGATGGCGGGGCCGCGGTGGCGACCAAGGCGATTGACGCAGCGCTCGCCGCCGCGCCCGCATGGGCCGCCACCTCGTTCGAGGAGCGCGCCCGCATCTTCACGCGCGCCGCCGAGTTGCTCGCGGGCCCGTGGCGTTCGGTCCTCAACGCGGCCACCATGCTCGGCCAGAGCAAGACCGCGTACCAGGCCGAGATCGACGCCGCGTGCGAGCTCATCGATTTTCTGCGCTTCAACGTGGCGTACGCCTCGCGGTTGGCAGAGCAGCCCATCTCGCCGCCCGGCATTTCCAACGCGCTCGAGCTTCGTCCGCTCGAGGGCTTCGTGCTCGCCATCACGCCGTTCAACTTCAGCGCCATCGCGGGGAACCTTCCCTCCGCGTGCGCGCTGATGGGCAACGTCGTGGTGTGGAAGCCGGCCGAGAACCAGAGCCTCGCCGCGTACCACACGATGCGTCTTTTCGAAGCCGCCGGTTTGCCGCCCGGCGTCATCAACGTCGTCTACGGCAACGGCGCCACCATCGCCGGCACCTGCCTCGCGCGGCCCGAGCTCGCGGGCGTGCACTTCACCGGTTCGACCACGGTGTTCCAATCCATCTGGCGCACCGTCGGAGAAAGCGTGGCGCGCTACCGCACGTACCCGCGCCTCGTCGGCGAAACCGGCGGCAAGGACTTCGTGCTCGCGCACCCTTCGGCCGAGGTCGAAGCGCTGGCCGTCGGCCTGGTGCGCGGCGCCTTCGAGTTCCAGGGGCAGAAGTGCTCGGCCGCATCCCGCGCGTACATCCCGCGTTCGATCTGGCCGAAGGTGCGGGACTTGGCCATCGATCACATCAAGCAAATCCGCATGGGCGACGTGACCGACTTCCGCAACTTGATGGGCGCGGTCATCAACGAGCGCGCGTGGACGCGCCTCTCCGGCTGGCGCGATCGCCTGGCCAGCGATCCTAAGGCGAAGATCCTCGCCGGCGACGGCTGGTCGCGTGAAAAGGGCTGGTTCTGCGGCCCCACCTTGGTCGAAGTTTCCGATCCGGGCCACGCCCTCTTGGCCGAGGAGCTCTTCGGCCCCGTGCTCGGTGTCCACGTCTACGACGACGCCGGCGACGGCTTCGAGGCCGCCCTCGATCTGGTCGATCGCACGAGCCCCTACGCCCTCACCGGCGCCATCTTCTCCCGCGACCGCTCCGCCGTTGCCAAGGCAACCACCCGCCTCCGCCAGGCTGCCGGCAATTTCTACATCAACGACAAGCCCACCGGCGCCGTCGTCGGCCAGCAGCCCTTCGGCGGCTCCCGCGCCTCGGGCACCAACGACAAAGCCGGCAGCGCCTACAACCTCCTGCGCTGGGCCAGCCCCCGGACCATCAAAGAAACCTTCGTCCCCCCCACGACCGTTCCCTACCCGTCCATGTCCGAAGAGTGATCACCGGCGCGAGATGGACACCGTCGAGGCGGTGTCCAGGCGCAGGTCGGGGGTCTTGATGGATAGGAGGCCACCGCGATCGGCGGGGTCGAAGTACCAACCGTCGGGGGCCGCGTCGTAGGCGGCCTTCGTACGGTGGCGCGGGAGCGGCGTGCCGGCCATGTCGATGCGGGTGGCCGGCGATGCGGTGTGGAGGGTCAGCTCGTAGTGGCGGCTTTCCGGCTTTCCCGTGTAGTCGCCTTGGCTCGCGCCCAGGGAAACGACGAGGCCTCCGTTCGACGAAACGTCGACGGCGATGCGCTGCTTGGCAAACTTGCCGTCGATGTATTGGCGGGTCAGACCGTCGTCCTCGTAAAGGGTGAACGACGAACGCTGGCCCGGGGCGGGCGGGTAAATGTCGAAGGCGAACGGCCCGGTCGACACCTCGCGGAAGTGCAGTTTCTGCGGCCACATGGGCACGATCGAACCAGCGCGCACGAAGAGCGGCAACGTATCGAGCGGCGCCGGGTAATTGTCCACGGTCACCGGCCCCTTGCGAACCGCGCCCGTCCAGTAGTCGACCCACGTATCCGCCGGCAGGTAAATCCCGCTCCGCGTGGTCGCATTTTCGGTGACCGGCGCGACCAAAAACGCGTCGCCCGCCATGAACTCCTGGCTCGTCGTGTTGTCGCGCACCTTGGCATCCTTGGGATACTCGAGCACCAGCGCGCGCGTGCTGGGAACGCCGGTCTCGTGGGCCACGCGGCTCATCGTGTAGAGGTACGGCAGCAGACGCTCGCGCAGTTTCAGGTATTTGCGATGAATCGCCTTGTGCGCTTCGTCGAAACGCCACGGTTGCTTGTCGCGGTATCCCGTTTCCGGATTCACCGCGCCCCATCCCGACATGCTCATGAGAACCGGAAGAAACGCCTTCCACTGCAGATCGCGGCTGTACGTGTCGGGGCTGCCCGCGTAAATCCCATCGACGTCACCGCTCGCGTAATTGAGTGCCGACAACCCGGCACCGGTGATGGCCGGCACGTGAAAGCGCATATCGTTCCAATTGCCATACGTGTCGCCGGTCCACACGACCGCGTTGCGCTGCGTGCCTGCCCACCCGTCCACGGTCCAGACGAAGCGCCGCGCATCGCTGTTCGTTTCGATGCCCGCGACGGCTTGTTCCACGCCCTTGAAGGCGAATTCGTACCCGTCGCCGATCCACGCGACATCCGTCTTGATGGCCCGCGTGCCGACCGTGCCCACCTCCCAGTCGACATTCGCGAGCCCCGTGCTGGTCCAAAGACCCGTGTAAAAGCCCTTTTCGTGGAGCGACGCGACGGTGGGTGCCAAATCTTCGTACCCACAGCCGTATCCGTCGTTGGGCAAGAACCAGCCTGACGGCATATCGCTCTCACGGGCGGCCTTCGAATAGGCCAGAACGTCGGGCGTCTTGAGGTGCCCGGGCCGATTGACCGGGCCTTGCTCCGGATCGGTATTGTACGTACTCCAGCAATCCGCATTGCCCATCTCGAATCCGAACATCGGGGCGAGAAACGGTTTCCCCGTGACGTCGGTATACCGATCGAGAACCTCTTTGAGGCCGCCGCCGGCGAAGTACACGGCGTCGAATCGCTTCTCGCCGTGCTGCGTCGCCACCGTGGAGCCGAAATCGTAGCGACCGGGCGCCCACGTGTTGCGCACGACCCCGTAGCCCGCGGTGCTCATGTAAAAGGGCGCCGGGCTGGCGTTCTCGAATTCCTTCCAGCTGTTGAACACCCGAATGGGCACGACCTGGTCGCGCAACGCCCACGCGCCGAGACGAAGCCCGCCGCCGTAAAATTGCTCGTCGGCCGCGCGAACGAGCCGCTGCTCCGTCCCCTGCTCGTCCCACGTCAGGCCCGATTGCTCCTTCCAGACGAGCGTCTTGTTGTCCTTTTCGTAGAGCGCAAAGGTCAGCGGCTTCTTGTACGCGCGAAGGACGAGCGCGTCCGATTCGATGCGGTAGTAGGCACCGGCATCGGAATACGACGCGGTCACCGCCCCAAAGTCGGTGCGGGTCAGCACCTTGCCCGCGACCGGATCGGAGAACGTGCCCCCGGGCGCGAGCTCCAGGCGAAAGACGTCCGGCTGCAGAAACCGAACGCGCACCTTATGGGCGCCCGCGGTCAGCATGAACGCGCTTCCCTGCCGCGCGATCGCCGTGAGATCCCCCAACGTCGTCGTCAAAGCATCACCATGCGCCAGCGCCGACTCCGCGGCCGGCGGCGATTGACAGGCGAACGAACTCATCACGATAACCACGAACGGTGCCGCATCCCTGGTGCGCATCGGAACCTCCTCGGCCTCAGCTCTTTCGTTTAACGTCGATTACTTTCGTTATCTTTCGTTTAACTACGCCGAGTCCGCTGGGCCTGTCAATTCACGTCCCGTCGAGAATGTTTGAACGGACGGCCATGACGTGGGCACACATGCTGAAAATCGGAGCGAACACCGTGAACCGAGCACAAATGAACCTCACCCTTAAGAGCATCCTTGGTCTCTTCTTGGCCGCAGCCTCCCTCGTCACCATGGCGTGCAACATCCACCTGGATGACAACGATGATACGACCGTCACGTTGTACACGGACGCCAGCTTCCGCGGGACGCGCGAACAGCGCACCGAACGCGATGGAAAGTGTGCGAACGTGCCCGAGAACGTGAACGACCGCGTGTCATCCATCGCGTGCAACGGCGAGATTACGGTCTACGAGCACGAGGACTGCAGGGGCGACTCCCGCCGATTCACCTGCGACGTCCCCAACCTGCACGACTTTGGCTGGGGCGATCGGATCTCGTCGATTCGATTCTGATCAGCGCAGCACGTCGTACTTCGACACCGCGCCCGTCGTTCCGCACGAAGACGTGCGTACGTCGCCACGAGGACGTCGAACGACGCGGTCCGATTCGTCGACGAATGAAAACCAGCGAGGCATGGGGCGAGTGTTATACGAAATAGCTACTCACGCGTCGAACCGATACTCGGTGGCGCGTGCGGACGAACGCGCCGCAAACGACTCACAAAAAGCGTTCAACGACGAATACGAGGCAGTGGGCACGGTGTCGCGAAATTTCAAATGGGTCGTGAGGCAGAAGAGTGTCACCTCCAGAAAACAGAGATGGCGTTCTGCAGGCAGCGCACTGCGCGCCTCGGCCACATTCGCATCGAGCCATGACAGCGTGCTGAGAAGGCTACGTTCCATCTTGAGACGATGGGCATTGTCCACCGGTACACCGGAAACCTTGCCCAAGGTCAGGGAGACGCCCATGGCCATGGCGTGCACCGTGAGCTCCTGCGCATTGGAGAGCAGCGGCGTGTCGAGATCCTCCGGCCACACGATGCGCAATCGCAGGCTCGATTGACGCGCAAGCTCACGGCAAATCGGGAGAGCACCGAACCAGGTTCCATGCGACGTCACGAGCGTGGGCATTTTCAATGCGGGATTGCCGCCATAGTCCGCCGCATCGGCGGACATGAGGTCGTGCACCACACGAAGGTCACAAGCGACCCCCAATTCCGCCGCGAAGATGCGCGCCACACGCGTGAAGTGCGAGCTCGAACGACCGACGATGACGGGCTTGGCAACCATGGCTTAACCTTCGCATAACATGACGCGTGGCGGGGCGAGCGCGCCTACATCGAATGCGCGGGGTCGGTTCCAACTCCTCGCGGGATCGCTGTGGGACTCAGCGACGGAACACGAGCACCGAGAAGGCGCCGGGCGTTCCGCGAATGGCGTAGAGTTCGCACCCGTTGGCGCGCACGCCGACGGGGACCGCATCGGTCACGGGCGAGACGACCGTGGGAGCTCCGGCGCTGCTCGGAAGTGCGTTGGGCCAATATTGCTCCACGATGCCCGCACCACCCGCGGTGACCTTGGCCTGCGTGAAGATGTAACGCCCCGTGATGGAGTTGCCGTAAGCCGGCTGAATGATGGCGAGCCCTTTCCAGCCCGACGAATCGGCACCGAGCAATGCCACCCGCGTCCATGTGTTGCTGGAGCCGGACCAGACGTAGACCTCTGCACCGTTTCGCAGGGCTTGCGACTCGTCGTTTCGCCCATCGCTGGCGGAAAGCACCGTCCCCGGACCGAGCGCGGGCAAGTTGTTCGTGCGATTTTCCACATTCGGGCCGTCCGAACCGCTCACCATGTAATAGGGGAGGCTCGATGCGGTGCTGGCCCCTTCCATGAGGCGCCACGGAAAGAGCCACGTTGCGCCCTCCGGCCCCACGATGCCGATGGTCTTCGCCTGCGGCTTGTACAGCGTCTCCTTCGGGGAGCCGTAGTTCGGCAAACTCATGTCGCCGGCGACGAGCCGCGAGATCGGATGCGCGAGCGCCAGTGCCGGGCTCGCGTTGGTCACGAACACGAGACCTGGCTCGTATGCCCCTGCGGCAAAGCCCGCGAGCACGTAGTTCGAGGGCATGGGAATCGTCAGTGCGAGCGAAAACGCCCGCCCATGGCAGAAAACGCCTGAATCGGCGGGCCCGGCATCCGAGCTCGATCCCGCATCGACGTTCGCCCCCGCATCGGTGCTTCCAGGTCCCGCATCGGTGCTTCCGGGATCGGGCCCGCATGACGGCCCAGAGTCCACCCCGGCGTCGCCCGCGTCGCCAACGGCGCCGTTGGGAATTTGCACGTCGCCCTCATCGACCCTGGGGTCCACTTCGTGGGTCGCCGAGCAGCCAATCACGCCAAGGGCGATCATCCCAGCAGCACGAACACGCCATGTACGTTTCATCGTCACCTCGTTTCGGAGGTGTCTTGTGGCGTCGAGGCAGCTTCCGTCATGGACGAGAGAAAAACAGGCCCTTCGGCACCGAACGCCTCTTGGTATCGTCCATCCACCGAACCATGCCGTACCGGGATCCTTACACGCCACTTCCGACGTGCTCCGCGTGCTCCGCCAAGGTGCCGTCCAGCGAGATCCTCTTTTCGGACGATGGCTCACTCGTGTGCCGCCGATGCCGCGGCATCGAAGACGCTCGAAAACAGATCCTCCGAGCGTACGATCCGGGCGACGAAACGTCTCGGCGGGAGGTCCTCGAGCGCGAATACGCCGAGCTCGAAAAAGCCACGGCTCCGCCGCCGCCGCTGGTTCGGGGCTTGGTCCCGTGCGCCAAGTGCCAACGCAGCGTGCATCGGTCCGAACTTGCGCGGAACGACCGCAACGAGCCCGTGTGCCGGCAATGCCGCTGGAAGACAAAAAAAGAAAGGCCCGAGTCGTAATCGACTCGAGCCCTCATAAGAAAATCCCGGCGGCGTCCTACTCTCCCACACGGCTTCCCGTGCAGTACCATCGGCTCCGAAGAGCTTAACTTCCGAGTTCGGGATGGGATCGGGTGTGGCCTCTTCGAGATCACCACCGGAAACTGTGGGTGTCCACGTTTCCGAGCGTGTCTGTTGCTCAGTGAAAAGATCGTCTTTTCGAAACGGGTGCTAGCAAAACGAGCTTCGCAAACCCAATCCTGGGTGCGAACTCAAGTGTTTGCCTTAGAGACATGGTCAAGCCGCACGACCTATTAGTACTGGTCGACTCCGTCATTTACATGACTTCCATCCCCAGCCTATCAACCTTGTAGTCTACAAGGGGTCTTTAGAGGCTTGCGCCTGGGATACCTTGTCTTGAGGCCGGCTTCCCGCTTAGATGCTTTCAGCGGTTATCCGTTCCGCACATAGCTACCCAGCTGTGCCACTGGCGTGACAACTGGCTCACTAGAGGTGCGTCCAACCAGGTCCTCTCGTACTATGGTCAGCTCCTCTCAAGTATCCTTCGCCCACGGCAGATAGGGACCAAACTGTCTCACGACGTTTTAAACCCAGCTCGCGTACCGCTTTAATCGGCGAACAGCCGAACCCTTGGGACCTGCTCCAGCCCCAGGATGCGATGGGCCGACATCGAGGTGCCAAACCACTCCGC